>CAJUOA010000067.1 GCA_910587785.1 uncultured Oscillospiraceae bacterium
TCGCTTTCGGTCATGGCATACTTCGCTGGCGTGATAGCTGCTCGGACGGTCATTCAGTTGTCATTTTCGCCACCTTTCTGTTTCTGGATTTTGGGTTATGTATGAGAAAGGAAAAGCAGATACAAAAAACCGCCCACGGATTTTTCCGCAGTCGGTTATGTATCTGCCAAATGAAATATGTGTATTATATAGACATCAGATATTCAGTTCAAATATGAACTCATTATAACCCAAACATCCGTTCTTGTCAAGCCCTGCCGAAGAAAATTTTTGAGGGAGGCGGCGGACAGGCGATCAGCGATGGTACAAACGCAAAGGAAAAACTCCCACAAGGTCCCGCCCATAGGGGGAGCCTTGCGGAAGCCTGTACGCTTTTGCGCTGGTGCAAATGCCGGGGCGCTGGTCATGTATAGATCAGCTCATGCTTGATGCTTTCCTCGGCGCGGTTCACAATACTGTTCATGACCTTGACCCATTCCCACTGTGACTGGCGCTTCAAATCCTCAGTCACGCCTTCGGCGATAGCCATCTGCTGAATGAGTACCCGACAGCGTTCCTTTGCCTGTTCGTCCAGGTCGGCAAGGTAGTTGTGCAGCTTGCCCGTCAAAATCAGATGATTCAGCAGAAGCGAGTTCGTTTCTTCCAGATACGCCCGGTGCATCCGCCCCCACTTCCCAATGGGACGGTCATCGTCCTCCGGAAGTTCGATAGCCGGGATGTAGTAGTCCCCAACAAGGACATAATCAAGGCCGTTCATCTCATCATGTATCCTCGGTTTCAATTCATTCATAGCGTTCCTCCGTCATTTCAGATGTTTTCGGTAGCGGCTACCGATAATGCGATACGGGTCTTTATCTCCTTTCCTACGACCGCAAGTCCTATTCACCACAAATGAGCCGCAGTCATATATTTGGTGGCAGAAACCACCCTCTACATATTAACTCTCAGTACCAGATGCTGTGGGATTTATACTAATGCTCGGCCTCGCCTTCTGGATCTCCGCTTTGACCCACGCGGCGGGGATGCCCGTGTAATTCACGCTGTCCGCTGCCTTGTACCTGACAGTGTATATGCCTGCATCCTTAGCCGTGGGGATGCTCTCCGAATATGTGCCGTACCGCTCCAGTCTGTACTCGATTTTGCCGATGCCATCCTTTGTGCTGCCGGGGGTGACAAGTCCTTGATCGGTTCCGTCATAGGTCAAGGTCCTCCCTGCTGGGGCGCTGTCCAGCTTCGCATCAAACGGCGCACTGTCCGTGTTGGACTGGCTGTAGCCGTCCGCAGCCTCCCTGTACGCTTCAACGGTTAATCCGCCTGTGCCCTCTATCACCTAAGGTTCGGCACGTTTATCATCCTGATCCAGCGTATAAGTCCCGTCTCCGAGCACCGCAGCGTCCATCCCGTCCATCTGCTCTCACAGGGACACACAGGGGAACAGGTCCACCTGCTCCTGCCCGGCCTCTTCGGACTCGTCCGGATTCAGGCGGCACTCAGCCGTCTACCCGTGGACGCAGTCATCGTCGTGGGTATGAGTGCATTCCCCCTCCGGTACTGGCAAAACGCACCCGCATTCATTCGTGTGCGCCGGATGGTGCGGACGCAGCCCGCCGCCCCTCCCCCGCGTCAACGGCAGATCACACCGCAGGAAACAGGTCCAGGCACAGCGCCAGAGCGACAATGAAACTCAACACTCTGCGTTTCATGCGATAACCTCCCAAACTCGTGTGGAAGCGGCGGACAGTGCACACTTCCCCAATATATTCCCCGAAATTATACCGCCAAAACAGCCCATTTTGATGCGGAAACCAGATACAGCGGTTCTGTGTCCCTGGGCTGGGCAAAGATACGCACTCTCAGCAGTATGCCGGCTGTATGCGCCGGTGGGAGGTGACCCGCTCATCTCAGGATGCAGGCCGGATAAGGAGCTTTACCCTTCCCGGCGGCGAATACATCCGGGAAATGCTGAAGGCGGAGAAAGATTTATGTGGCGGGCGTGGATGTTTCTTTGATAGGCCTTGTATTCTCCTGCCATATGATGTAAAATAGGAAGAGGATAGACTCTGATCCACAGTTAAAAACAGATACATCTGATGATTTGATAGGAGGTACCAAATGGCAAAAAAGAAGGGGAGCATGAGCAGCAAAAAGTCCGGCGCTCCAGTGGAAGCAGCCGCAGTAGAGCAGAAGGCTGAAACTGCAAAAAAGAACACAGCGAAAGCTGTGAAGGAAGAGACCGGCGCAGCGGCTCTCAAAGAGACGAAAGCCGCTGCGAAAGAACTGCCGAAGGCAAAAGCTGAGGAGGCGGTCAAGGAAGCTCCTGCCGCCGCCGTTAAGACCGAGGAGGCGGTCAAGGAAGTTCCTGCCGCCGTTAAGACCGAGGAGGCGGTTAAGGAAGCTCCTGCCGCCGTTAAGACCGAGGAGGCGGCTAAGGAAGCTCCTGCCGTCGCAAAGACCGAGGAGGCGGTCAAGGAAGCTCCTGTGGCTGCCGCAGAGCCCGTAGAGACCGTCAAGAAAGCTTCTCCCGCGAAAAAAACGGCAAAGCCTGCCGCAGAGGACGCTCCCGCCGTCAAACGCCGGAGCACAGCGAAAAAAACGTCTCAGCCAGAGAAACCTGCCAAAGCCGCCGCAGAGGACGCCCAGACGGCGGAGCCTGCGTCCGCGGCAGCGCCGGAGGAAACCTGGGTGTCCCCCAGAAGGAGCGTCGCGTTTATCGGTTCGGAGTGCTACCCCTTTGTCAAGACCGGCGGGCTGGGCGACGTCATGTACGCACTCCCCAAGGAGCTGGTGAAGCAGAACTGCGATGTGCGGGTCATCCTTCCGCGCTACAAGTGCATCCCGTGGGAGTATCATGAGAAAATGATCTACCGCGGCGACTTTCAGATGGACCTCTGCGCGGATGGCCGCTCCTTCTATGTGGGGATCATGGAGTACGTGTGGGACGGCGTGGTGTATGATTTCATTGATAATGAGGAGTTTTTCAGCGTGGGAAATCCGTACACCAATCTGATCGAGGATATCCCCAGATACTGCTATTTCGCCAAAGCGGCCCTGGCGGCGCTGAACTACATGGACTGGATCCCCGATATCATCCACTGCCATGACTGGCAGGCCGCCCTGGTCCCCGTGTATCTGAGGACGCAGTTTGCCCGGACAAAGCTGACCACCGCGAAGACTATCCTGACCATCCACAACCTGCGCTTCCAGGGGATCTACAACATCCCGACGATCAGCTACTGGTCCGGACTGCCGGGATATGTCTTCAACATGGGCGCTCTGAAGACAGGGTATCAGGACGCCAATATGCTCAAGGGCGGCTTGACGTATGCCAACATCATCACAACGGTGAGCCAGACATATGCGGGAGAGATTCAGAGCCCATATTATGGCGAGACGCTGGATGCCCATCTGCGCTACCACTCCGGCAAACTGCGGGGCATCGTCAACGGCATCGACTATGACATCTGGAATCCCGCTGTCGATGCCCGGCTGTACGAGAATTACGACATCACCAACGTGCTGGACAAGAAGAAGGAGAACAAGCGCAAGCTTCAGGAGGAGCTGGGACTGGAGCAGGACGGCCACAAATTTGTGATCGGGCTGATCTCCCGGCTGACCAACCAGAAGGGCCTGGATCTGGTCAACGCCATCCTCCCGCAGGTCATGGACGAGCACACCCAGTTCGTGGTGCTCGGCACCGGAGACCGGGTCTATGAGGATTCCTTCCGGTATTATGAGAATGCGTATAAGGGAAATGTGTGCTCCAATATCATGTACGATGAGACCCGGGCCCACCGAATCTACGCGGGCGCGGATGCGCTGCTGGTCCCCTCCCAGTTTGAGCCCTGCGGCCTCACGCAGTTGATCGCCATGCACTACGGCACGGTGCCCATCGTTCGGGAGACCGGCGGCTTGAAGGATACGGTGGAGCCCTACAACATGTACTCCAACTGGGGGAATGGGTTCACCTTTGACCGCTATGATGCCGGTCTGCTGCTGGATGCTATCAACAGGGCCAAGACCTTCTATTTTGAGAACCGCTGGTGCTGGGATGAAATGGTTCAGCGGGATATGGATAAGGACGTGTCCTGGGAGAGTTCCGCTAAGAAGTACAAGGATCTGTATCTGGAGCTGGCCTGATGGGTGAAAAGCCCTGGAGCCGTATGGCTTGCACACATAGAGAAGTTTTGTAAATCTGCGGGCAGCAGCACGGTATCACAGCGCCGTGCTGCTGCTTTTTTAACTGTGCGGTACAGGAGCGCTGTCTTTCAAATGATCCAAGCCTTCTTTACCTCTGAAAAGGCAGAGGCGCTGCCACTCAGCGCCTCTGCCGCACTGTCTGCTCCAAAAGCAGGCCGTCATACAGCCCCAGCACCACCGGAAGGACCCTCTCAAGGCTGTACTGCTCCACATGTTCCCTTGCCCGCGCCCCAAGCTGCCGCCGAAGGCTGTCCGAGTCCATCAGGCGCTGGATCTGCGCCGCGCAGGCGGCGTCATCGCCGTATGGATATAGCAGACCCGCCTCATGGTCCGACAGCAGGTCGCTGGTCCCCTTGACGTCGCTGGCCACGATCGGAAGCCCGGCATACATCGCCTCCATGATATGGAACGGCAGGCCCTCGCTCCGGCTGCCGGAGACGGCAGCGTCCGCCATACCGCACCACTCCGGCATGTTGCGCACATATCCGGGGAACAGCACGCGGCGGTCAAGCCCAAACTGCCGCGCCATTTGCCGGCACTGCTCACACAGTGCGCCGTCCCCCGTCAGGACCAGCACGGCCTGTTCCGGCAGACGCCTCATGGCACGGATCAAAACCTCCTGGCTCTTTCGCTTTGAAAACTCCGCCGCATAGAGCAGTACAAACGCCCCCTGCGGGATCCCCAGCGCCTCCCGCAGTCTCTCCCGGCTGCCGGATGCCGCCCGCGAAAAACCGGCGAAATCCACTCCGATACCCGGAATATGTACCACATTCGCGCCCAGCCGGTACCTCTGCGCGGTCTGGAGGTCCCAGCGGTTCATGGTCAGCACCAGGTCCGTCACAGGCGCCATCCACTGCTCCGCCGCCAGCAGCAGCCTCCGCTTCGGGAGCGGCGTCTGCCCGTCAAACAGATAGCCGTGGACCGTGTTGACCACCAGCGGACGCCGTTCCATCCCCAGCAGCGCCAGCCTGGTAAAAAAAGCCGCCAGGGAGGTGTGGACGCTGATAAGCTCGTACCCCTCCTCCCGAATCAGCTCCCGCAGGAGCGCCGCCGCCCTGAAGTTCCTGGGCGACCCCATAGATTTCGTAAATGGGACCTCCAAGACCCGCTCCGTATACGGCGCCGAAGCCGGGGCGTCTCCGCAGGCCGCATGGACCCTCCAGCCCAGGCCCTGAAAGTGCCGCAGGTACGGGAGGTGGAAGTTTTGGATGTGGGACCAGGTGGAAGCGGCAAACAGCATCTTTCGTTCCATATCGTGCGCCTCCTCTGTGCCGCAGTCAGTTCAGTACCTCGCTGTTCATAAATTTCCCCTTGAATACCGTTGCCAGCAGGATCTCGATGTCAAACATGAGGCTCCAGTGCTCAATGTAGTAGATATCATGCTCGACGCGCGCCTTGATCGAGGTATCGCCCCGCAGGCCGTTGATCTGCGCCCAGCCCGTGATGCCCGGGCGGACCTGGTGCTTCACCATGTAGAGGGGGACGTCCTCTTTGAACTGCTCCACAAAAAACGGCAGTTCAGGCCGGGGCCCCACCAGGCTCATCTCGCCCTTGAGTACATTAAAGAACTGCGGGAGCTCGTCCAGGGAGCACTTTCGCAGGAACGCGCCGAATTTTGTTTTCCGCACGTCCCTGTCCGAGGACCAGCTGGTGTCCTGTCCGGTATTGACGCGCATGGAGCGGAATTTATACATGTAAAAGGGTTTTTTGTTCCGGCCGATCCGCTTCTGTCTGAAGATGACAGGTCCGGGAGAGGACAGCTTGACGCCTATGGCGCACGCCAGCATGACCGGCGATGTCATGAGGATCAGCAGCAGGGAGCCAATGATATCCATTGCCCGCTTGCAGAACGCATTGGCCCAGTTGTCCAGCGGGATATGGCGGATGTTCACCATCGGGATCCCATCCAGGTCGTCAAAGCGGGGGTTTGAGGACATATAGGGCGCGTAAAATGGGATGATGGACAACTTGGTTCCCGTCTTTTCGCAGGCCGCGATGATCTGGGGCGTGCGCTGGTAGTCCTCCGGCGCGATGGCCGAGACCACCTCGTCCGGACGGTGCCGGTCCAGGAGCGTTTCCAGGGCCTCAAAGCTGCCCAGGTACTTCAGATCAAGCTCCTTTGACCTCTGCACGGCCACATAGCCGATGGGGTGATAGCCCAGCTCCTTCTCCCCCCGGACCTTCTCCAGATAGCTCCGGGCCATCTGCCCGCTGCCCAGGAGGAGCACATGCTTTTGGTTATATCCCTTTTGGCGGAAGAGGCGCAGCGTCTTGCGCAGGGCGATCCGTTTTCCGCTGAGCAGGCCCACGCTGAGAAAGAAGTAGACCGCCAGGGTCCATCTGGAATAGTCGATGTAGTGCTGTACAAACAGGAAGCTCAGCAGCAGCGCCATGACCAGAGCGCTGGAGAGCCACAAGCTGGACAGCTCCTTCCGCAGGTGCGTCCTGCGAAAGGACTTATACAGCCCGGCGGCCGCATAGGCGAACAGCTGCGCCAGCGTCAGGAATACTCCCAGCACCAGGTAACTGGACAGCGGCACCGAGATGATCCCGCCTTTGACCGCATAAAAGCGGACCCAGAACGCGATGGGCAGGGACAGATACAGGATCAGAGCGTCCGTGAGGACATGGAGGCGGTTAAACAGTTGTTGGTTCTCTTTTATCATAATCGTGCTCCAGACAAAGTGGTCCCGGCGGACGGCTATTGCCGCGCCCGGGCGATCAGCTCCTGCGCCTTTTGATCTACGGTGACCTCCCCCATGTTCTCCCTGTTCCAGGCATCCAGCCGGGAGGCCAGGTCCAGGACTCCCGCCCGGTAGACCTCGCTGTCCTCCTCATACCGCGCCAGCAGGTCAAAAGCCTTTTGCCAGGCAGCGGAGTCCGAGGACACATAGTCCACATATTTCTCCGCCATCTCCATCCCCTGCGCCAGCCGGTCCGTCTTCAGGTAGTACTCCGCCAGATAGAGCGGGACCACATTGGAGTCCAGCTGCGCCAGCCGCAGGGCATACGCATCCGCCTGGCGGCGCACCTCGCTGTCCGCCCCGGCGTCCGCGCCGCGGATCACATAGGCCAGCATATGGTCCGCCCACTCAAAGCGGTCCAGGCGGACGGCCTTCTGCAAATTGGACAGGTCCTCCCTCTGGCGGGACAGGCCCTGAGCCGCCATGTTGCAGCTGAGCAAAAGGCCGAAAACGGCCAGCAGCCCGCAGATCCCCAGCAGCAGCCCGGACCTGACGCCCTCCCGCTTCATCCACGGGGCCGGGAGCGCACCGCCGCAGGTAAGGTTGATGGCGGCGAACACCCCAAATGCCGCAGGCAGATAGGGGTAGGCGGAGAACACCACCTCCACCGCGCCGTGGGCGGCCATAAAGACCAGGGCCGCGCCCAGCGCGGGGGCCAGCGGCTCCCGCCGCCCCCGCCAGACCGCCGCCGCCGACAGGACCAGCAGTCCGAGAAACAATACGAGCCCGGCGAGCCCGGTCTCCGCCAGGGTCTGGATGTAGTGGTTGTGGGCGTACTTGGTCAGGTAGTGGAAGGACTGGACGCTCTTCACGCCGTTTTCGTACACACCAAGCCCCATGCCAATCAGTGGACTGCGGCGAAACAGCTTCAGGCCGTCCTCGAAGAAGACCAGGCGCTGGATGGCGTTCTGGTTGGCGAACAGGCCCTGGAGCCGGTTCGCGGCGAACTCCGGCAAAAGGCGGTAGCCCAGAGGGACTTTGCCGGAACCGGCCTCCCCCGTATAGGCCGCCGCCTCCACACAGACGGGCGCTTCCGCGGAAAAGCTGAAATAGACCACCGTGCTGTCCTCCGGGACGGTGAAGGATGCCTGATCCAGCGGGCCGCGGTACAGCACCGTGCTCGTGTGCATCATGGTCTCCGCGCGGTTCTGGCTCTCGATTAGCACAGACGCCCGTCCATCCGCCCGGGAAGAGACCGTATAGCTCCCCGGCTTCGGATAGACCGAGCGGCGCAGGGCCTCTCCGGGCTGGAGCGTCACGCTCCCGGTCAGCAGACATGCGGCGGCAAAAAAGACGGCCAGACCCGCCAGGATGCCTCCGGCCAGAGCGAACACCGCCTTCCGCTTCTCAGCCAGCCGGGCGGCAAGCCGCTGTCCCGGCCGGTCCAGCAGGCACAAAGCCGCCGCGCCCCCCGCCAGACACAGCAGGGGCGTCAGCCGCACACCGCTCCACGCGGTCAGCGAGGTGCGGGAGATCGGAAAGACGGCCAGGACCGTCAGCACGAAGGTCTCCAGCATCAGCAGGAGCAGTCCTGTCCGGCGCTCCGGACGCTCCAGCACCAGGATGGCCAGGAATCCCAATACGATGGTCAGGCAGGCGCCGATGCTGAAGGCCAGCACAAAAGAGAGGGCGCTGGCGAAGAGGCACACCAGATGCGCTGTGCGCGCCCTCCTCCCCTCCGCGGAAACAGCCAGACCCAGGCTCAGCAAAACGCCGGTCCCCGCGACCCCCGCGAATACATTGGGGTTCATGAAGAGGGAGGTCATACGCGTCCCCTCCTCCACCGCGGTCAAATGGGTATAGTCCGGCGTGAACCGGCTGAGGAGCGCCAGCACCGGCGTGCTGATCCACCGGGTGGACAGCAGGTCCACGCTCACCAGCCCCGCGGCGGCGGAAAAGCCCTCCAGCACGCACGCGGCCTGCCGGCCAGGGTCCCGGCCCCCTGTGAAGGCTGTCAGCAGCAGCGCCATGCAAAAGGCGATCAGGACCTTCAGAAATTCGTACAGCGCAAACTTGCCGGAGACCGCGTACAGATTGGACAGGCCGTCCATGAGCACCACCAGCCCCAGCGCCAGGATGGGGGGCCGGAGACGGTCTCTCAGCTTTCCGTAAAACAGGAACGCGGCAGACAAGGTCAAAAAAATCAGCACGATGGCAGTATTTTTTACCGTGGCGGCGGAGCTGAGGCAGACTGTCAGAAAAAACAGCGCCGCTGACAAGAGCAGCGCCAGGTCCCGCCCGGCCGTCCGGACCGCTGCGGGAAGCGGGAGCTTTGGAGCCATGATAGATCACCTCGTCTTGTTTTCCTTCTCAGGGCCCTCCCCGCCTGTGCGCAAAGGGTCCTGAGAAGGAGGGGGCCGAAGCCCCCTCCCCTGTCTGCGTCCCGTTCCGGGGCGCGGGGTCTGTTAGTTCAGGACGACCTTGATGGAGCCGGTGACGGTCAGGTTGACCTGGAGCTTGCCAAGGGTGATGCTCCAAGTGAGCTCCACCTCGGTGCTGTCAGCCTTCACGGCGTTCACGCCGCCCACTTCCCCGGCAGTGTACTGCACGGGGACTTCCACATCAATGCCGCCGGGGACATCCTCGGGGGCGATGACCTTGCCGCCGGCGGTCACGGGGACGCTGATGGTGCCGTCCTCGTTCTTCACGGGCTCGACCTTCACCTCAGCGCCGCCGGCCAGCTCGGCCAGAGTGGCGTTGACCGCAACAGCGGCCACGGAGTTGCCCAGGGAAACGGGATTGCCGGTGGTCTCGATCAGCTTGGCCAGCTGAGCCGCAGGAGCGGACACAGCGCCGGTGGTCTCGGCCACGATGGCAACGACGTCGCCCTCCTTGGCCTGGCCCACCAGGGCCTCAACAGCCGCCTCGGAGACCGCCACGGGAGCGGTGCTGTCCTCGACCTGGATGGTCGCGGTCACGACGGTCTGGCCGTTCTCATTGGTCTCGGTCTTCACGTTGTCGATGGTCTCCACCACGACGGCATCGGGCTCCACAGGCTTGGCGGGAGTGGAGGGCGTGGTGTCCGCAGGCACGTCATCAACGATGGGATCGTCGTCAACGATGGGGGGCACGGGATCGGGATCGGGAGTGGGATCGGGATCCGGATCGGTATCGGGATCGTTGGTATAGTAGGCGTTATTTACGGAATCACCCTGAGCAGCGTTCGTGTCCGCAGCCACAGCCAGAGCCGTGGCAGGGAGCATGGTGAGCGCCAGGGCGAGCGCCACCAGCTTGGTGATGGGTTGCTTTTTCATGTTGCGTTGCATCTCCTATTGAATCGTTTTGTGTGCGGCCGCCGGGACTTGCTCCCGCTGGCCGCTATATGCTTCACCCCTGGCGGAGTGCGCCTGCCGCAAACTGCCTCTCAGGAGGGCGCTGGGCCCTGCCCGCAAGCTTTCACCTCCTTTCAGGTCGTTTCACAGCTCTGCCGGCGGACGGGCCCTGCCGGGGGATTCGCCAAGTAAAAAAGGACATTCGAGCCGCGGATACGCACGGCCTGCGGTCCCGGCTGGATGCCGCGCAGGTCCATAGCGCCCGACTCGTGTTATGATGGCGGAGCGCCGCCGGCCTGCGGGGCCGTCAGAGCCTCTGCCTGCTCCAGTGTCAGGTCCTTATCTAAGTACCTCTGGTACAGTCCGCACAGGGACTGCGCGCCGCCAAAGGCGATCTGCCGCCCCTTGTCCAGCCAGAGGACCTTGTCGCAAAGCTCCTCCACTTGCCGGACGGAGTGGCTGACCAGGATCGTCGTGGCGCCTCCCGCGATGATCTCCCGCATCTTCGCCTCGCTCTTTTTGCGAAAGGCGCCGTCTCCTACGGAGAGCACCTCGTCCAAAATCAGGATATCCGGCTGAACCAGGGAGGCGATGGAGAAGGCCAGCCGGGACTTCATGCCGGATGACAGCTGCTTGAAAGGGCGGTCCTGGAAATCCTTGAGCTCCGCAAAGTCGATGATGCTGTCATAGGTCTCGTCCATGAACCGGCGGGTATAGCCCAACATGGCCCCCCGCAGGTACGAGTTCTCCCGCACCGTCAAGTCCCCGTCAAAGCCGCTGGCCAGCTCCAGCAGGGCGGCGATACTCCCCTGCCGCTTCACCTTTCCCTTCGTCGGCTCCATGATGCCAGCCACCGCCTTGAGCAGCGTGGACTTCCCGGCCCCATTCGTGCCGATGATTCCCAGCATCTCCCCCCTCTCCAGGGAGAAGGTGATATCCCGGTCCGCCCAGAACTCCCGCACGTGGTAGTCGCCTTTCAGCTTCCGCATCACGTACTCCTTCAGGCCGATGTCCTTGAAGTCCCCGGTCATGTAGCGGATGGATACGTTTTTTACCTCTAATACTGCCATGGATACCTCCGGTTAGACGTGGTACAGGAATCCGGTCCGGGTCATATATCCCTTGAGTCCAATGTCCTCAAGCCCCCCCCGCATTATGTAGCCTATCTTTGCATAAGCACTTCGCGCGGGCCTGGTTTTCGCAAAAACTGCCAGTTTTCAAAAAAGCCATGCCCTTTGAGAAGAGTAATTCTAACGCAAATACCGCCATGAGCGATAATGCAAAATACAGATAAATGCCCGGTCCACTTTTGTAGGGGAGGTAATCTCCCAAAATAATAAACGGAATCCTATGCAAGAAATACAATCCGGAAAGATGCCGCCCGCAATAGATCAGTATGGGGTTCCGGATATTGAATTTCATCGTAAGAAAGATGACACACAGAGTAAAAAGCAACATGGTAATCATATACACGATCCCGCTGGATGGATTCCAGAACTTGTGAGCTACGATGTATGCAAGCCCTGTAAGTATAGCTGTCACCCAGTAGTTACCGCTTTTTGACATGAAACTCTCGATCTTGTCCTTGTAGAGAAAGAACCACATGCCCATGGGATAGCATAGAATTGTATTGTACCAGTAAGCCCCTTTCCCTGCACATCGCAAGAACAGTATAAAAGCCACGGCACCTACAGTTACCCGCGCCACCGTCATCGCATTAAGCTCTTTTTTATGCATCACAAGCCATGTGATCGACCAAAGTCCCAATATCACAAAGATGTACCAATTGTCATTTCCTGCACTTTCCCAAGCAATAAGCGAAAAAACAAATCCTTTTAGCGTATACGTTTTTCCTCGGATCAGTTGAACAAGTAGCAGAATTAGTACAACGCAGTCAAAAGTCAACAAGGTAGACAGGATGCGTTTATGCGGCATATTCCGAACATATTCTTCGCCTCTCTGCTTTATATTTAAAGCGATTCCATACCCGGAATAAAAGAGGAAGCATGTGACCACTGCCTGCCCCATTGCAACCCACACTCTTCGATAAAGTATGTCCAACGGTGCTGTAAAGGGATCAACATATTTGATAAAATGTGCCGCAAAAATTAAGAGAATGAACACCCCACGAACGGCGTCGGTACTCACTTTTGTGAGATAATTGCTATTGAATCCGCGCAGATAGGGCTTCCCTCCAATCAAGCAAAGCAGTGCAATGGCAAGGACATAGATGATCACATCTCACACTCCTTATACATAATATAAGAATCGGGCATTATACTTTTTGTACATCCAGCACCCGATACCCACTACGATAATCACATCCGCCGTCATCAACAGATGGAACCAGATCGTGGGAATCGTCGCTTCAATGACGATTTTGCGAAAATAGCGTATAAACAGATAGATCGGATTTAACAGGAATAGACACTGCACATTGTAGCTGTAGCCGTCAATCGTATAGAAAATGGCGGACATGTACATCAGCAGCATGGTAAAGACCGACCACAGATACTGAATATCCCTGAAAAAGACGAACAACGCGGATAGGATCAGTCCTACGCCGATGTTGAACAGCACCAGGCAGGCGACAGGATAGAGCAGCAGGACAAATTTCCAGGTGAACGTGATCCCGTCCAGAATACAGAACAGAAAGAACACGCAGAGGGTCAGGCCAAAGTTGATGAGCGTTTGCACGTTCTTCGAGAGCAGGAAGAGATACTTTGGGACGTTCACCTTTGTGAAAATGCCTGCGTTGCTCATAAGGGAGGTCATCCCCTGCCCGGTGGACTCGTTGAAGCAGGAGAAAATCAGGTTGCCGCAGAAGAGGTAGGTCGTGTAGTGGGGGGTGGTGCGTCCGAAGAACTGGGTGAATACCATTTTCATGACCAACAGCGTCAGCAGCGGGGATAGGACGCTCCAGGCCATACCCAGGACCGTGCGTTTGTACTTCTTTTTGAAGTCACGTTTGACCAGTTCTTCGAAGAGAAATTGGTGGTGCAACAATTTTTGAATTATGGTAGAATCCCTCCTCCATTGTGCTGGCCTGGCAGCCTGTCAATCAAATCTCCTTCTCTCCAATCCCATTATCGCTTCATAGACACGCTGGCAGTTGTTTTGATCGTTGAACGCAAAGAATTTGTCAATACGCTCTCGATACTTCTGTTTCAGCTGGCATCCGTTTTCCATATACTCTATAATTCGATTTACCGTACCCTCCAAGTCACGTTCAACCTCACCAAATCCATCCCTCTCGTAGTCAAAATATCCCGTTGCACAGACATGCTCACCCGAGAAAAACACTTCTTTGTCAAATTGACAATAAATGATCGGCTTTCTCAGATAGGAAAAATCATAGCAAGCCGATGAATAGTCTGTGACGACCAAATCACTTTCGGCGTACATCTCCCTGTACTTCATGTCAAAACTCAGGACTTCGACATCATTGCCGATCTCAAAAACAGACAAATGCGGCTGCAATGTAGGGTGCGGCAAAAAACGGAGCTTATATCCAAGTCGGGCTGCTGCTGAGATCAGTTTGGGGTGATTCAGCAAGTTTCGATAAAAACAGCAGAAATCGCTTTCATTAAAACTTGGCTTCAGCGACCATATCCCGGTTCGACTGTCCATACCTTGCATCAGATACCTTCGCCAGGTCGGCATGATAGTAATATATTTCTTTTCATCGTGATAAAGCCTATCAAATCTCGGTAATCCTGTGAGCCATACCTGGTTGGCGCTGTAGGAATAATTGGGGGTCAAAATGGAGGCGTACTCGGGATTTGCAGAAGTGATAAATCCATAGAAATTTTTATTATACTGATTTAACCAACCAGATATGTCATTTATTATCACTCCATGCTGTAAAAAGACAAATCGTTCCTGACTTAAAATGTCCTTTACCCCACCCTCATATCCAGGAAATGGATTTGCTGTTATTAGATCTGCCTGAGATGAGATATTATAGTCACATAACAAAAACAACATTTTATGTTTCCAGGACAGGTTATCTACTACAGGCCCGATTTTTTTCATGCGCTCATAATCTACACTATCTTTACTCAATACAAATACTGACTTGATCTTCTTTCGATGCTCCTTTTGCATATAGCGAAAGAACGCTTCCCCGTTATCATCTGCTTTCACGATACGGTCTGATATCAGCCATAGCGGTTTATGTTTCACTTTTTTCAATATTCTATAAGCTAACCGAGCTAAAACCGCTTTGCGGCTTCCCATTTTATTTTTCTTCCACAACTCCTTCAAAAAATCATATTCATAGTGAAACAATTTTTTTCTGCCACATCTGGATATTATAAACGCGTTTCCTTTCAGCTGGACAGCCCATCCATCTTTGTAGTAATATGCGTTGCCATATTCCTTGCTCACCGGCAAAAATTGTCCGCATCTGATATCCCGCCTCACCACGACCGATGTTCCGTATTTTAGGGCAAATCGGATACGATACTTCTCACAGTCTGTATCAAGTGGTATGCTGATACGAAAAGCGATACCGCGAAACATCAATTCTGCAAACCGATATTCATTGATCGACTCCCGATTTACAATTTCGCAAGGAAATAATTCATTGTTAATCTGTAAATAAGGTTGAATTTCTGTATCCACCTGGACACCAAAAACCTTAGAAAACCCTTCAACTGTAAGTACACCGTCTTCAATTCGCAGAAATTCAATCTTGCTGTATTGATCCGCCACGGATTTTAACTTCGTATTTCCAAAATGAACAATTACGTTGGAATTACGCTCTGTCAATGTAGCCTGGGAATCATACTTTTTGCTAAGCATATAGCATTTATGCTCATCCCAGATCATTCTCTGCTCTAAGATATACTTATCATCAAAATTTCGTAAGGACTCAAAAAGTCGAATCTTATACTGCTCAATCTCGTCCTCTGTAAGCACTGGAGTCATATCATAAATCTCGCCAAACCGCCACTGTAAATCGCACAATAATTCATATTGGAGAAAAGCAGGAAGATATCCAAATTTATCCTGATAAAATTCAATCGCCCAATCTACCAGATAAGTAAAATAGTCAAAATACCACCCGTATTTCTTTTTGGCTGTTTGTATTAAGCTTGCCTCTCCTGCACTTCTGCGTCTGTACATATATTTACATTTATGTACCACTCCAAGTTTCATTTTATGAGTTAAAACTGTCAACAGGACTTTTATATCCTCTCCACAGACTAACCTCGGATCAAACTCGATTTCTTCCTTCAATGTATTCACAAAGAAGCTGGCATTTACAAACATAATTGTTGATTTGTAATCCCAAAACAAATCTAAAACTCTACTGCCCTTTTTGAATTTCTCATTCTGCCAATGCGGCCCACGTGCTCCATCGAAAAATTCCAACGGGATCGTGACAACATCCGTTTCCTCTTCGTTTTTCTGAAAAAATCTGTGCACTTCCAAGAACGCATTCCTTGTAAATTTATCATCCGAATCCATAAAATTCAGATACCGGCCCGAGGCATATTTCAGCCCCTCGTTCCTTGCAGATGCAACCCCTCCGTTCTCCTTATGGATCACCGTCACATTCTTCGGATACCGCTCCGCATACTCATCGCAAATAGCTCCACTGCCGTCAGTGGAGCCGTCATCGACCATGATGAGCTGTATCTTTTCAAAGCCAAAATTTTGGGCGATCAGACTGTCCACTGCCTCCCGCAAGAAGGGCTCCACATTGTAGACCGCCATGACCACCGAAAACTCAAAGGGGAACTCTCTTTGTACGTCCATCTCCGTCTCTCCCATTAAATATTTATAGTTCTCTGCCATGCTTCCACCTATAAAGCGCCGCCACTCCGCGAGCTGCCGCAAATGCCCACCAGCTGTTATGTTGAGTCAGCCGCAGAACCATTCGCCCCGCCAGCCCCAGGTCCATATATTTCAGCGCCTTTTGGTAGTGAATAGCCGAAAAATCCGCGACAGCTTGCAGATCCTTCACATATTTTTCTCGATCCCCCCTGGGATTTGAAAGGCAGCCCGCCCAGATTCCCACCGCAGAAGCCACGCACTGCGCCTCCATCAGCTGTCTGAACTGGGGCCACTCACCCGAAAGGGCATCATACCGCTCCTTCGATGCGATATAGTGGTTGATCCGGTTTCCCAAAGATGTATTATCTACAATACTTCCTTCCCGCTGGCGGTAGTGGTACAAGACCTCCGGCAGGCAGGCCACCTTTTCCGCCCGCAGGAACAGCCAGTGCATGACCGCTATGTCCTCATAGGTCCTCCCCTCCGGGAACTGGAGGCCGTCAAACAGCGTCCGGTGAAAAATCCTGTCCCACAGCAGATTTTTCATCCTTCCATTTTCGAGCAGCTCCCCCAGCGCCTGTTCGGTATCCAGGACCCGCCGCTCCTGCCAGCCGCTGGCCTCCCTGCGCCCCCGGTACTCTTCCCAGTGGCCGCAGACCGAAATCTCAGCGCCTGTTTCCAGCGCCCCCTGAAGCAGCGTTTCAAACAGTGCGGGCTCTGCCCAGTCGTCGCTGTCCACCCAGCCGATCCACTCGCCTGTGGCGGCATCCAGCCCCGCATTGCGGGCAGAGGCCACGCCGCCGTTTGGCTTATGGATGACCTTGACCCGTTCGTCCCGCTCCGCATATTCATCGCAGATTTTTCCGCACCCATCGGGGGAACCGTCATCTACCAGAATGATTTCCAGATCGTGATAGGTCTGCGTCAGAACGCTCTCCACACATTTGCAGAGATACTGCTCCACCCGGTAAATCGGAATGATCACTGAAATCTTCGGACCGTCCATAGCCTTCCGCCCTCAAATAGGATTTTTTTATGCGCAGAGCTACATCCACGATGCTGAATCCGGCCTCTTGCGCGGCGGAAGCAGCGTCTTCCCGGTTTCCGCAGCCGCATATATGTGAAATCTTTTCAGCCCACACTTCCGCCGGTTCTGAAAGGGATATGAACTGAGTGCTTCCGCAAATCCGGCACTCCTGTGTAACTGCATCCGAAAACACGCAGGGCAGTCCGGATGCCTGCGCCTCAATGCCGGTAACGGGCAGTCCCTCAAATCTGCTGGGCATGACAAATACGTCCATGGCCCACATCAGCTGCTCCACGCGGGCAGACGTGCCATAAAAAATGGAGGCTCCGGCAACGCCAAGGTCCTCAGCCTTTTTCCGCAGCATCGGCTCCGCCTCACCCGCTCCAACCAGAAGCAGGCAGCTTTCCGGTCTCCCGCGAAGGAGCTCCGAAAAGATCTCTATCAGAAATTCCTGATTTTTCTGATAACAGAGCCGTCCGATGTTTCCAATTACATATTTGTTGCGCAGTCCCAGTTCTTCCCGTACCTTCTCCCGAACGCTGGCATTAAACTGGAAGCGCTCCACATCAATCCCATTGGGAATGAAAAGAAAGTCCTTGCTCACCAGTGCCTTTTTTGAAAAAAGGAATTTCGCTGCCATCCCTGAGCAGGCCCATAAGTCTGTCACACTGAAGCTGAACAATCCTCTGCTGATATAGTGAACAAGCAGCTTCAATGGTCTTGCCCTGCTCTTTCGCAGCGCAGAATTATGGCTGTGGGCGATCCGTACTGGAATGCCCGTCTGTCGTGCAAGGAATCCATAGCAGAGAGAAAGCCCATGAAAAATATTCAGATGGACTACATCATACTGCCGTTCCGCCAGAAGTTTCCAGAACAGGCGGTGGTTCTCAAGCACGCTGTTCTGCCTGCCAGAGAGCTCATAAAACCGGATGCCATGAGCTGTGAGGGGGGCTGTAAAAATGCTGTCCCCCATCTGCGCCGCAACAATGTCAACTTCTAAGCCGGAGAGGTCCATGTGGCACAACGCATTACAAAGGAAGGATTCAATCCCGCCAGATTCCCAGCGTTCGCAGAAACAGCAGACCTTCACTTTTTCAGGGACCGGGACTGCGGCATTGTCTTTCTTTCCAACAATCTCCGTCTGTGCCGTATCCTTCTGCGGGGCAGGAGTTTGCGTGATATCCGCCACCTCTCGATCCCCCCTTCGCCGGCACACTCTCCGCGCTCCCAAAATGTATTGCGAATGAGTTTGCTCATTCGCAGATAGGGGTACCCCTATCTCTCCGCCGTCTATAGCGGCTCGTATTTCTTTAACCGCCAGATTTCATGCTTCTAAAGTCCCCGGTTTCTTTGCCGGAGAATACTAAACGCAATACATCTTGATTTTATCATACAGCGCAGGGACTTTCAAGGCGATTTGCGCCCATTTTTTGTACAAAAAAGCACAGGGACCTCCAATGCGGTTTTGTTCAATTTCCAGACACATACTATAACCTGAATCCGTGAACCTCGTTACAAATTGTTTTCCAAACACCGCATATTTTCGGTGTTTGTTGCTTGTTTTATAGTTCAAAATTGTGTACCCAACGGGTGAAAAATAATGCAGTATCTTGAGGGTCATGGTATACTGGGATTAATAGACATCTTGCGAAAATAAGGTGCAGTGGTAAAATAGGGGCATGAAATA
>CAJUOA010000068.1 GCA_910587785.1 uncultured Oscillospiraceae bacterium
CAAAAGGACAAAATTCTCAGACAAACGGTGCGTTTAAAAAAAGACACTTACATAGTAATTGAGCATAATTCGATTTCTTCTCAATTTTTGATCTAAAATTTTGAATTCTTCTTAATTTTTGCGGGTTTGGAGAATCAAAAATTGAGCGCAATTCCCTGTAGCTGCAAAAATTCAGATGAAATACTGGAGGAGGTGCCACATGAAAAAGCGCAAATATACATTCCCAGAGCCGCAGTGTAGAAGTTGTCCGCACTATCAGGAGTTCGGTACGCTTTTCAGTCCGACCCGCTACTGCGGCGGATTCAAGCGCAGAGTACATGGAGAAGCTGTCGATTGCCAATTTTGACCCCAAAGAACCGTACATCTATCCGATAGGAAGCCATTCGGCTGGAAAATTGGTGAAAAACACCCCATCCTGGTTCAGCTTCCGGAATTATTTCTACTCCAGAGGTTATCACAAGCAGCCGAGGAAGGTGATTTCCCGCTCTGGATTGACCAACTACCAGCGCAACGAGCGCCCGGTCTTTGGAGCGTCATCGGACTGGAGAAGCGCTACCAAATGGACGCTACCCAGGCGGACATTTGCCTGGTTTCCTGCCATGACCGCAGCAGAGTAATTGGAAGGCCATACATTTATCTGGCAGTGGACACAGCAACGCAGCTCATTGCCGGTCTCTACGTCGGCCTGGAATGCGATGAGTCCGCCGTGATGCTCTGCCTTGCCAATGCGGCCCAGAACAAGGTCGAATATTGCCGAGAATATGGCATTGAAATTGATCCCGCTCAATGGCCGAACAGGGGGCTTCCACATGAGATCATCACCGACAAGGGGAGTGAGTTCTTCGGCTCCGGGATGCAAGAGTTGTGTCAGAAATATGGCGTTGAGGTTCAATCTCTGCCGCCCTTCCGCCCTGATGGAAAGGGCCTGGTTGAAAAGTCTTTTGACCTGATCCAGAAGAGATATATGTTTTCTGCAAATACTGCCAGAGCGGTAAAACAGTTGGAGGCGCCAATCACTGTGATTTTGGGCAATCCTCCTTATTCCGTTGGGCAAAAGTCTGGAAACGACAACAACCAAAATGTCTCGTATGAGCAGCTGGATGAATCGCTGGCAGCTACCTATGTGGCAAAATCCAGGGCAACTTTGACCCGCAATGCCTATGATACCTATATCAAGGCGTTTCGCTGGGCAACAGACCGCCTTGGCGATAACGGTGTGATTGGGTTTGTCAGCAATGGCGCCTATCTGGACAGCGTAGCGCTGGATGGTTTTTGCCTTTTTGAGTTTATGCAATTATTTAACGCTGATAATTGGGATTCAGAGAAGTCATATGCGGCTATGGCATGTCTTGCATAAGTATCGAGCGTATTTATACCTTCCGCTTCAACATTGTACCAAATCCCAGTATGATATGGCCTGTTGCCAAATGTTCCAACAGTAACATAAATCCAATAATTTGTCAATATCGATTTATACTTTAAAAAATTGAAATCCGCCGGACTCCAAAAGTCCGGCGGATTCCACGCAAATCCTGTCTCTTACTTCATCCCCGCAGTGATGATGGCCATCTTATAGACCTCCTCGGCGTTGCAGCCCCGGGAGAGGTCGTTGATGGGGGCGTTGAGGCCCTGGAGGATGGGGCCGTAGGCCTCATAGCCGCCCAGGCGCTGGGCGATCTTGTAGCCGATGCTGCTGGCCTCAATGTTGGGGAAGACGAAGGTGTTAGCGTAGCCGGCCACCTTAAGACAAGGCCCGGAGCAGGATGCTCCGGGCCTTGCTGTTCAGAGAACTCAAACCCACACCCAGGTCAGGATTCCGAGCAGCAGGCAGGCGAGGGCGGCACGCAGGAGATAGTTTGCGCTGATTCGGCTGCGGGGCGGTTTGGGCTTCTCCGGGTCCCTGGGCTTCCAGGGAGCGCGGACGGCCCAGTACAGGTTGGGGAATACCGTCAAAACCACCAAAATCATGCAGATATTATAGCGCAAATACATACTGTTCATTTCCCCGCACCTTCAATCCAATCCTGCTGACCGTCACTGTTGAAAAAGTAAAGGATGCCGCTGCCCGCAAACCCTGCAAATGCAGCGGCAAACAGCAATAACCCGCTGCCAGTGTCAGGCCCTGCGCTTTCCGGCAGTACTGGCCCTGTTGGAGGAATGTAGAAAAACTGGCGGTACACACAGCACCAAACAGCCATTCCGGCAAGTATGGCAATTGTGGACACAGTGGCAGTGAGCAGAAGGTAGTAGGCGATTTTTTTCAATGGCAGCACTCCTTTCCTGTTGGTAGAGTCTCCCCTCCGGGCCCTGTTCCGCAGCAGCTAGGCCAAAAGCATCAGCCCGATCACCAGACAGGCGATGGCGGCGCGGAGCAGGTACTTGCTGCTGATGCGGCTGCGGGGCGGTCTGGGCTGATCCGGGTCCTTGGGCTTCCACGGGGCGCGGATGGCCAGGTACAGATTGGGGAAGACCGTCACCACCGCCAGGATCATGCTGATGTTATAGAGGAAATAGGCGCGGGTCATCCTTCCTCACCTCCTGAACAGCTCTTCTGCTTGCCGTCGTAGTTGAGCCAGCGGAGCAGCCCGCCACCAATAAAACCGGCAAGGGCGGCGACCAGCAGCCATACCCCGCTGCTAAAAATAGGTCCCATGCCCCCCGGCAGGACCGGTCCCGATGGCTGGACGTAAAAAAACTGACGATAAACACAGCAGTATACAGCCCAGCTGACAAACAGAGCAACGATGAGTACGGTGACGGTGAGCAGAAAGTAGTAGGCGATTTTTTTCAATGGCAGCACTCCTTTCCTGTTGGTAGAGTCTCCCCTCCGGGCCCTGTTCCGCAGCAGCTAGGCCAAAAGCATCAGCCCGATCACCAGACAGGCGATGGCGGCGCGGAGCAGGTACTTACTGCTGATGCGGCTGCGGGGCGGTCTGGTCTCCCGGGAGTTCTCGGGCTTCCAGGGGGCGCGGACGGCCAGGTACAGATTGGGGAAGACCGTAACCAGAATCATGCAGAAGTCATAGCGGGTCATCTGTCCGCACCTCCCAGAGGGCCCTTCTGACTACCACTGTAGTTGAGCAGTCGAATCAGTCCACCACCCACAAAACCGGAAAGGGAGGCAATCAACAGACATATCGCGCTGCCAGCGTCAGGCCCTACGCTTTCCGGCAGTACTGGCCCTGTTGGAGGAATGTAGAAAAACCGGCGGTATACACAGAACCAGATAGCCATTCCGGCAAACATTGCGATGACGAGTACAGCAACAGTCAACATAAACCAATAAATGATCTTTTTCATCGACAAGACCTCTATCTTTGATATGTTTTGGCTATTACCAGATTTTTGTTTGGTTATATCTCTGATTTTATAGTAATATAAATTCAAGAATTTGTCAATACTGACTTACGCTTTGAAAATAAAAATCCGCCGGACCCCAAAAGTCCGGCGGATTCCACGCAAATCCTGTCTCTTACTTCATCCCCGCAGTGATAATGGCCATCTTATAAACCTCCTCGGCATTGCAGCCCCGGGAGAGGTCGTTGATGGGGGCGTTGAGGCCCTGGAGGATGGGCCCGTAGGCCTCATAGCCGCCCAGGCGCTGGGCAATCTTGTAGCCGATGTTGCCCGCCTCGATGTTGGGGAAGACGAAGGTGTTGGCGTAGCCGGCCACCTTGCTCCCGGGGAACTTCAGCTGGCCGACGGTGGGGGAGACGGCGGCGTCGAACTGCATCTCGCCGTCGATGGCGAACTCGGGGGCCATCTCCTGGGCGACCTTGGTGGCCTCGGCGGAGAGGGGCACGGTAGCGCCCTTGCCGGAGCCCTTGGTGGAGAAGCTGAGCATGGCCACCTTGGGCTCGATGCCGAAGAAGCGGGCGGTGCGGGCGGACTCGACCGCCACCTCGGCCAGCTTCTGGGCGGCGGAGACGGTGACATTGCCCTCCTTATCCACGCTGTCCTCGTAGGAGATGTTGATGGCGCAGTCGCCCATGCAGAGCATCCGCAGGGCGTCGTCGCCGGTCTCCCGCTTCATGATGAAGCAGGAGGAGACCAGGTGCGCGCCGGGCTTGGTCTTGATGAGCTGGAGGGCGGGGCGGACGGTGTCGGCAGTGGAGTAGGTCGCGCCGCCCAGAAGGGCGTCGGCCTTGCCCATCTTCACCAGCATGGTGCCGAAGTAATTGCCCTTCTGGAGCGCGGCGCGGCAGTCGTCCTCGCTCATCTTGCCCTTGCGCAGCTCCACCATCTTGGCCACCATCTCGTCCATCCCAGCGTAGGTCTTGGGGTCGATGACCTCCGCGCCGGAAATGTCAAAGCCGTTCTTCTCCGCAGCGGCCTTGACCTCCTCCACATTGCCCACCAGGATGACGTTCATCAGGTCCTCCTTCATCAGGCGCGCCGCGGCCTCCTGGATGCGGGCGTCGGGACCCTCGGTAAAGACAATGGTGCGGCGGTTCTCCTTCAGATTCTTCAAAAGAGCGGTAAACATGGCGTATTTCCTCCGTTTTTATGTAGGTGCAGGGCACGCCGCCCGGCTGCGGCGGGGCCTGTCCCCTCCATTATACACCATGGGGGAGCGTTCCTCAACCACTATTTTTCATTTATCCCTACTTACAGGCGATATAGATGTCCATGGTCTCCCCGTCGGTCTCGAAGCAGGGGATGACATCCTTTTCCGTGTGCTCCAGGCCGTTGACGCGCATGTACTCCATGAGGGTCTTATAGGCGTTGGGGATGGTGACAAAGGGGTTCTCAAAGGGCGTCTCGACGTGGATCGCCGCGTATCTGTGGGCCGCCTGCCGGTGGACCTCCGTGCCGGGCGGCATGACCCCCTCCGGCAGGACCCACGCCGCCTCGTAGCCGTGCATATGGAAGACACTGATCTGCTCCTGGGACACCTTGGGGAAGTCCCAGCCAATGACCCGGGGGTCCTCCACGCCGCAGCTGCGGGCGATGGAGCGCACTCTGCCGATAGCGTCCCCCTCCGGATCGGCGCTGATGACGGCGTATTTGATATAGCAGAAGGCGGGGACGGTCTCCACGCGCAGGTCGGTGTACTCCTCGCCGCAGGCCACCATGCCCCCGCGAAACAGGTCGTCCATCGAGCAGTGGAATAGCCCGCAGAGTTCGACGGCCTTGTCCATCTCGGGCGACGCGGCATCCAGCTCCCACTTTGAGACGGTCTGACGGCTGACGCCCATTTTCTCAGCCAGGTCCTCCTGGGTCATATTGCCCCGGAGATGTCTTAGAAACTGCAAATTCTTGCCAAAACTCATAAAGAATGCTCCTCTCAAATTCCTGCGCCGCGCTGCATCATCAGTATAGCGCTTTCCCCGAAAAACCGCAACCACCCCATACGCGCTGTTTTCGGAGGCCGCGCAACTTCAAAGTGCGAAGGATGCCGCAGGAAATAGGAAGCGCCGGGAGCTTTGGGCCCCCGGCGCCTCCTATTTTGGTTGGAGGATCAGATGAAAAAGAAGATTGTCACTTGCAAGACCTATGATATCCGAAGGATGTTAACAAAACCAGCGCTGTTTGTTACGAAAGTCTAAACTCTCAGAGAAAATTTTGGAAAACCCGGGCGCTTCTAAGCGTCGATGGTGGAGATGCGGCTGGAGACGGCCTCCAGCACGTCCAGCAGGGCCCGGACGGTATCCAGGGAGGTGAAGGTGGTCAGGCCGTTCTCGATGGCGAGGCGGCGCATCTCCCGCCCGGCGCTCATGTGGGCGGTGGAGCTGGGGTCCCGGGTGTTGACAAGGTAGGCCACCTTGCCGCTGCGGATGGCATTGGTGATGTCGGCCGGGTCCTCGGTGTAGTCCCGGCGGCGGCGGGTGCGGATGCCCTGCTCCTTGAGGAAGGCGGCGGTGCCGGTGGTGGCCTCGATGTTGAATCCCAGGCGGTAGAACCGCCGCACCAGGGGCAGCACCTCCTCCAGGTCCTCCTGACAGATGGAGAGGAGCACGGTCCCGTGGTCCTGAAGGGCCATGCCGCCGGCCTGCATGGCCTTGTAGAGGGCGTAGGGCAGGCTGTCGTCGTAGCCGATGGCCTCGCCGGTGGACTTCATCTCCGGGGAGAGGTAGGCGTCCAGCCCCGCCAGCTTGCTGAAGGAGAAGACGGGCACCTTGCAGTACCAGCGCTTTTTCTCCGGCGGGCAGAGCTCGGTGATGCCCTGGTCTCTGAGGCTCTCGCCGAGGATGACCTTGGTGGCGATGTCCGCCAGGGAGAAGCCGGTCGATTTGGAGAGGAAGGGCACCGTCCGGGAAGAGCGGGGGTTGACCTCGATGATATAGACCTTCTCCTGCCGGTCCACGATGAACTGGATGTTATA
Organism: uncultured Oscillospiraceae bacterium; assembly: GCA_910587785.1. Lineage (GTDB taxonomy): Bacteria > Bacillota > Clostridia > Oscillospirales > Oscillospiraceae > Pelethomonas. The sequence continues at coordinate 6,326 of CAJUOA010000068.1, forward strand.
GAGCCCCACGATGCCGATGCCCAGGCCCAGCTTCCGGGTGTAGTCCAGGATGACCTCCTTGACGTCCCGGGAGATGGAGAAGGTGGGGTAGACGCTCAGAGAGTCGCCGGAGTGGACGCCGGTGCGCTCCACCAGCTCCATGATGCCGGGGACAAAGACGTCGGTGCCGTCGCAGATGGCGTCCACCTCCACCTCCTTGCCGATGATGTACTTGTCCACCAGCACGGGCTTCGACTCGTCCACCTCCACGGCGTTTTTCAGGTAGCGGCGGAGCATGGCCTCGTTGGTGACGATCTCCATGGCCCGGCCCCCCAGCACGAAGCTGGGCCGCACCAGGACCGGGTAGCCGATCTCCCCGGCGGCCCGGACGCCGTCCTCAATGTTGGTGACGGCCTCCCCCCGGGGCTGGGGGATGTCCAGGTCCGTGAGGACCTGCTCAAAAATTTTCCGGTCCTCGGCCCGCTCGATGGCATCGCAGTCGGTGCCGATGATCTTCACGCCGTGGTCCCGGAGGGGCTGGGCCAAATTGATGGCCGTCTGCCCGCCCAGGGACGCGATGACCCCCACGGGCTTCTCCAGCTCGATGACGTTCATCACGTCCTCCACGGTGAGGGGCTCGAAGTAGAGCTTGTCGGAGCAGGTGTAGTCGGTGGAGACCGTCTCGGGGTTGTTGTTGATGATGATGGCGTCGTAGCCGCTCTTCTTGATGGTCTGCACGGCGTGGACAGTGGAGTAGTCGAACTCCACCCCCTGCCCGATGCGGATGGGCCCGGAGCCCAGGACGATGATCTTCTTGTGGGGGGAGACCACGGACTCGTTCTCGTCCTCATAGGTGGAGTAGAAGTAGGGCACGTAGCTTGCAAACTCGCTGGCGCAGGTGTCGATCATCTTATAGACCGGGAACAGCCCCAGCTCCCGGCGCTTGTCGTAGACCGCCCGCTCCGTGGTCTTCCACAGCCACGCCAGCGCCCGGTCGGAGAAGCCCCGGCGCTTGGCCTTGCAGAGGACCTCCGGGTCCCAGGGCCGCTTTTTGATCTCCTCCTCATAGCGGACGATGTTGCTGATCTTGTCCAGGAAGAGCATGTCGATCTGGGTGGCGCTGGCGATCTGCCCCAGGTCGGTGCTCCGGCTCATGAGCTCGGCCAGAGCGAAGATGCGGTCGTCGGTGCCCAGCTTGATGTAGTCCAGGAGCTCCCTGTCGGAGAAGTCGTTGAACTTCTCCATATAGATGTGGCTCACCCCGGCCTCCAGAGACCGGACGGCCTTGAGGATGCTCTCCTGCAGGGTGCGGCCCACGGCCATGACCTCGCCGGTAGCCTTCATTTGGGTGGAGAGGCGGTTGTTGGCGGAGCCGAACTTGTCAAAGGGGAACCGGGGCATCTTCGTGACCACGTAGTCCAGGGCGGGCTCGAAGCAGGCGGGGGTGTTGGCCAGCTGGATCTCGTCGAGGTGCATCCCCACGGAGATCTTCGCCGACACCCGGGCGATGGGGTAACCGCTGGCCTTGCTGGCGAGGGCGGAGGACCGGGACACCCGGGGGTTGACCTCAATGACGTAGTACTGGAAGGACTGGGGGTCCAGGGCGAACTGGACGTTGCACCCGCCCTCGATCTTCAGGGCCCGGATAAGGCGCAGGGCGCTGTCCCGGAGGAGGTGGTACTCCTTGTTGGTGAGGGTCTGGCTGGGGGCCACGACGATGGAGTCCCCGGTGTGGATGCCCACGGGGTCGATGTTCTCCATGTTGCAGACGGTGATGGCGGTGTCGTTGGCGTCCCGCATCACCTCGTACTCGATCTCCTTGTAGCCCTTGATGCTCTTCTCGATGAGTACCTGCCGGACCGGGGAGAGCTCCAGGGCGGTCTTCATCATCAGGCGCAGGCCCGCCTCGTCCCCGGCGAAGCCGCCGCCGGTGCCCCCCAGGGTAAAGGCCGGGCGGAGGATCACCGGATAGCCGATCTTTTCCACGGCCTTGAGGGCCTCCTCCTCGCTGTGGGCGATCTCGGAGGGCACCACCGGCTCCCCCAGCTCCTCACAGAGGGCCTTGAACAGCTCCCGGTCCTCGGCCCGCCGGATGCTCTCGTAGCTGGTGCCCAGAAGCTCCACGCCGCACTCCTCCAGGATGCCCTGGCGCTGGAGCTCCATGGCGAGGTTCAGCCCCGTCTGCCCCCCGATGCCGGGGACGATGGCGTCGGGCCGCTCGAAGCGGAGAATCTTCGCGAGGTACTCCACCGTCAAAGGCTCCATGTACACCTTGTCGGCGATGGAGGTGTCGGTCATAATGGTGGCGGGGTTGGAGTTGGCGAGGATGACCTCATACCCCTCCTCCCGCAGGGCCAGGCAGGCCTGGGTGCCGGCGTAGTCGAACTCCGCGGCCTGTCCGATGACGATGGGGCCGGAGCCGATGACCAGGATCTTCTTTAAATCCGTCCTCTTAGGCATGACGCTTTCCCTCCTCCATCATGGCGATGAACCGGTCGAAGAGATACCCGCTGTCCTGGGGACCGGGGGCGCTCTCCGGGTGGTACTGGACGGAGAAGACCCGGTCCCGGGGACAGGCGAGGCCCTCCACCGTGTCGTCCAGCAGATTGACGTGGGTGACCGCGAGGCCCGTCCCGGCGAGGGACCCGGCGTCCACGGCGTAGGAGTGGTTCTGGCTTGTGATCTCCAGCTTGCCGGTGGAGAGGTCCTTGACCGGGTGGTTGCCCCCCCGGTGGCCGAACTTCAGCTTGTAGGTCCGCCCGCCGTAGGCCAAAGCGATCATCTGGTGGCCCAGGCAGATGCCGAAGATGGGGCATCTGCCCCGGATGGCGCGGACCAGCTCGATGACCGGCGTCACGTCCTCCGGGTCCCCGGGGCCGTTGGAGAGGAAGACCCCGTCGGGCTCCATGTCCAAAATGGCCTGGGCGGGGGTGTCGTAGGGCACCACGGTGACGTTGCACCCCCGCTGGTTGAGGGAGCGGACGATGCCCAGCTTGATGCCGCAGTCGACTGCCACCACGTTGTAGCGGTGGTTGGAGGTGCGGGCGTACCAGCGCTTGCGGCAGCTGACGAGGCTGACCTGGTCGCGGGGGAGCTCGGTGGAGGCGAGGCGCTCCAGGGCCTCCTCCTTTGCGACGCCGATGCCGGTGAGCAGGGCCTTGCGGCTGCCGTGGTCCCGGATGGAGCGGGTGAGACGGCGGGTGTCGATGCCCTCGATGGCGGGGATGCCGTGGTCCTCCAGGATTTCGGAGAGGGTCTTGGTATAGCGGAAGTTGCTGGGGATGTCGTTGTACTCCCGGACGGCCAGGGCCCCAAGTGTGGGGAGCTTGGTCTCGAAGTCCTCGTCCGTGATGCCGTAGTTGCCGATGATGGGGTAGGTCATCACCACCATCTGCCCGGTGTAGGAGGGGTCGGAGACGATCTCCTGGTACCCCACCATGGAGGTGTTGAACACGATCTCGCAGACTCTGTCGGTCCTTGCGCCGAAGCGGTAGCCGGGGTACTCCTGGCCGTCCTCCAGCACGATCTTGCAGTCATAGGATCTGATCATGGCGCGCTCCTTCCCGCTGATACAGTTCTTTCCCGTCCCTTCGCCGCCTTTCAGCGGCATTAGACGCATTTTCACTCCATAAACTATCGCACAGCTCCAGGGGATTGTCAAGACACGGGGCGCTATTTTCGGCAATTTAGAAAATATTCCTAGAGAAAGCGGGGCGGGGCGGAAAAGAATTCGTGCATAATTTCATCTTGCGTTTTCCTGGGGAAAATGTTAGCCTAGAGGTGAGTTTTCAATGAAAGAGATCTGCCTGCGACTGACGGGGATGTGGGGTACCACTGGGGAACAGGTTAGAGAGGTTTCGCCGTCCGTCTGGGCAGTCCGCATTCCGCGAGGAGGGGGGCTGCTCATATTCTTTTTTACAGGAGGAACAATATGAAGAAAGTCGGTATCGTCATGGGCAGCGGCAGCGACCTGCCCGTCGTCTGCAAGGCTGCGGAGACCCTGGCATCCTTCGGGGTGCCCCACGAGGTCCACGTCTACTCCGCCCACCGCACCCCCGCCCAGGCGGCCCAGTTCGCCAAGGAGGCCCGGGAGAAGGGCTTCGGCGTCCTCATCGCCGCCGCGGGCATGGCGGCCCACCTGGCCGGGGCCCTGGCCGCCCAGACCACCCTGCCGGTCATCGGCATCCCCCTGAAATCCAGCGTAATGGACGGCGTTGACGCGCTTTTGTCTACGGTACAGATGCCCTCCGGGATCCCGGTGGCCACGGTGGCCGTGGACGGGGCTGTCAACGCCGCACTGCTTGCCGTCCAGATCCTGGCGGTGGAGGACGCCGCCCTGGCTGAGAAGCTGGACGCCCACCGCGCCGCCGGGGCCGAGAAGGCCCTCAAGGCCAACGCCGAGGCGGAGGCGGAGTTCAACCGGTGACGGGAAAAGCGGGGAAATTTGAACAAATATAATTCATAATCGTTTACAGGAGGATAACACCATGGAAAAGACCACTCAGCTCTACGAGGGCAAGGCCAAGAAGGTCTACGCCACGGAGGACCCCAATCTGGTCATCGTCTCCTACAAGGACGACGCCACCGCCTTCGACGGCACCAAAAAGGGCACCATCCGGGGCAAGGGCGCGGTGAACAACCGCATGAGCAACTTCCTCATGGGCAAGCTCTCCGAGGCCGGCATCCCCACCCACTTCGTCCAGGAGCTCAATGACCGGGAGACCGTCGTCAAGAAGGTGGAGATCGTCCCCCTGGAGGTCATCATCCGCAACGTCTCCGCGGGGTCCTTTGCCAAGCGCTACGGCGTGGAGGAGGGCATCGTCTTTGACGAGCCTACCTTCGAGTTCTCTTATAAGAACGACGACCTCCACGACCCCCTGCTCAACACCTCCCACGCCCTGGCCCTGCATCTGGCCACCCGGGAGGAGATCGACACCATCCGCGCCCTGGCTCTGAAGGTCAACGAGGTCCTGAAGGCCTTCTTCGCCGGGTGCGGCGTGCGGCTCATCGACTTCAAGCTGGAGTTCGGCCGCCTGGCGGACGGCACCATCGTCCTGGCCGACGAGATCAGCCCCGACACCTGCCGCTTCTGGGACGCCAAGACGGGCGAGAAGCTGGACAAGGACCGCTTCCGCCGGGACCTTGGCAGTGTGGAGGAGGCGTATCAGGAGATGATGCGCCGGGTTTTCGGGGCCTAGGCGGCCGGCCAATGCGCTCTGCGGTGCGGCGGAGAGCCAAGTCCGCCGCACGGTAACGAACACTTGGGATAAAGCGCCAATAAAGTAAGGAGGAACTTCCTTTGGGCGGATTTTTTGGAACCATCTCCAAGCAGGACTGCGTGCTGGACGTGTTCTTCGGCGTGGACTACCACTCCCACCTGGGCACCCGCCGGGGGGGCATGATCGTCTACGACAGGAAGAGCGGCTTCCAGCGTCAGATCCACAACATCGAGAACACCCCCTTCCGGACCAAGTTTGAAAAGGACATCACCAAGTTCCACGGCCGCAGCGGCATCGGCTGCATCAGCGACACGGACCCCCAGCCCCTGCTGGTGCGCTCCCACCTGGGGCTGTACGCCATCACCACCGTGGGCATCATCAACAACGCCGAGGAGCTGGTGGAGCGCTACTTCTCCGACTACGGCCACCAGTTCATGGCCATGAGCTCCGGCGCGGTCAACTCCACCGAGCTCACCGCCGCCCTCATCAACCAGAAGGGCTCCCTGGTAGAGGGCATCCGCTACGCCCAGGAGTCCATCGAGGGCTCCTCCACCATCCTCCTGCTCACCGAGGACGGCATCATCGCCGCCCGGGACAAGCTGGGGCGGCTCCCGGTGCTCATCGGGCGCAATGACGAGGGGTGCTGTGTGTCCTTCGAGTCCTTTGCCTACCAGAAGCTGGGCTATGCCAACGCCTACGAGCTGGGGCCCGGGGAGATCGTGCGGGTGACGGCGGAGGGCTGGGAGACCCTGGCCCCTCCGGGGGAGGACATGCGCATCTGCGCCTTCCTCTGGACCTACTACGGCTACCCCAACTCCAACTACGAGGGGGTCAACGTGGAGGTCATGCGCACCCGCAACGGGGAGATCATGGCCCGGGACGAGCTGGAGCGGGGCACTCTGCCGGATGTGGACTGCGTGGCGGGGGTGCCGGATTCCGGCGTGCCCCACGCCATCGGCTACGCCAACCGGAGCGGCAGGCCCTTCGCCCGGCCCTTCATCAAGTACACCCCCACCTGGCCCCGGTCCTTCATGCCCGCCAACCAGGACGTGCGCAACCAGGTGGCCAAGATGAAGCAGATCCCCGTCACCGAGCTCATCGAGGGCAGGAAGCTCCTCTTTGTGGACGATTCCATCGTCCGGGGCACCCAGCTGCGGGAGACCATCGAGTTCCTCTACGGCTGCGGGGCCAAGGAGGTCCACATGCGCTCCGCCTGCCCGCCCATCATGTACGGGTGCAAGTATCTGAACTTCTCCCGGAGCAACTCCGCCATGGAGCTCATCGCCCGCAAGACCGTCCAGGAGCTGGAGGGGGACGAGGGGCAGAAGCACCTGGACGAGTACGCCGACGGCACCACAGAGCGGGGCAAATGCCTCCTGCGCACCATCTGTGAGAGCATGGGCTTCAGCTCCCTGGGCTACCAGTCCCTGGACGGGCTCCTGGAGGCCATCGGCATCGACCGCAGGAAGATCTGCACCTACTGCTGGACCGGGAAAGAGTAATGGGAAAGGAAGGGGAAACCTATGAGTGAAAGCTATTCCGCCTCCTACGCCGCCGCGGGCGTGGACATCGAAGCCGGATACAAGGGCGTACAGCTGATGAAGCGGCATGTGGCCCGGACCATGATCCCCGGCGTGGTCTCGGACCTGGGGGGCTTCGGGGGCCTCTTCGCGCCGGACCTCGCGGGGATGAAGGAGCCGGTGCTGGTCTCCGGCACCGACGGCGTGGGCACCAAGCTCCGGGTGGCCCAGCTTCTTGATCAGCACGACACCATCGGCATCGACTGCGTGGCCATGTGCGTCAACGACATCGTCTGCTGCGGAGCGAAGCCCCTGTTCTTCCTGGACTACATCGCCATCGGGAAGAACGAGCCGGAGAAGGTAGCCTCCATCGTCTCCGGCGTGGCGGAGGGCTGTGTCCAGGCGGGCTGTGCCCTCATTGGAGGCGAGACCGCCGAGCACCCCGGCGTCATGGCCCCGGACGACTACGATGTGGCGGGCTTCTCCGTAGGGCTCGTGGACAAGGAGAAGGTCCTGGACCAGAAGACCATGCGCCCCGGCGACGCGGTCATCGCCCTGGCCTCCAGCGGCCTCCACTCCAACGGCTTTTCCCTGGTGCGGAAGGTCCTGGACATCGAACATGCGGACTTGAACGCCCCTGTGGACGAGCTGGGCCGCTCCCTGGGGGAGGAGCTTCTTACACCAACCAAAATCTATGTCAAGCCCGTCCTCGCCGCCATCCGGGCCGCAAAGGTCCGGGGCGTCAGCCACATCACCGGCGGCGGGTTCTATGAGAACGTCCCCCGGTGCGTCCCCGACGGGCTCTGCGCCAAGATCGAGAAGGCCGCTCTGGACATCCCCCCCATTTTCCGGATGCTCCAGCGCCTGGGAAACATCCCGGAGCGGGATATGTTCAACACCTTCAACATGGGCACCGGCATGGTGGTCATCGCCGCTAGGGAGGACGCGGACAAGGCCCTGGAGACCCTGAAAGCCCAGGGACAGGCGGCCAAGATCATCGGCGAGATCGTCTCCGGGGAGGAGAAGGTGGCCCTATGCTGACCGCCAGGATCGCCGTCGTGGTCTCCGGCGGCGGGACCAATTTGCAGGCCCTCATCGACGCCCAGGGCCGGGGGGTGCTCCAAAGCGGCTCCATCGCCCTGGTGGTGGCCGACCGGGCCGGGATCGGGGCCATCGCCCGGGCGGAGAAGGCCGGCATCCCCTGCGTGACCATCGTACGGAAAGAGGCGGGCTTTGAGGAGGGGGTCCTCTCCGCTTTCCGGGAGCACGGCATCGACATGGCGGTGCTGGCGGGCTTTCTGGGCATCTTCTCGGCAGACTTCATCCGCCGCTTCAGCGGGCCCATCATCAACATCCATCCCGCCCTCATCCCCTCCTTCTGCGGGAAGGGGTTCTACGGCCTGCGGGTCCACCAGGCGGCGCTGGACTACGGCGTCAAGGTCACCGGGGCCACGGTCCACTATGCCAGCGAGGTCGTGGACGGCGGAGAGATCATCCTGCAAAAGGCGGTGGACGTCCTCCCCGGCGACACGCCGGAGATTCTGCAAAAAAGAGTGATGGAACAGGCCGAGTGGGTCATCCTGCCCCAGGCGGCGGAACTGGTTGCCGCACGGATTGTGCGAGAAAAGGAGTAAACGTATGAAACAGGACCTCTGCGCCCTCCTGCGGGGCAACAGCTATCCCGGCCGGGGCATCCTGCTGGGCCGGAGCGCCGATGGAAAGAAGGCGGTCATAGCCTACTTTATCATGGGCCGCAGTGAGAACAGCCGCAACCGGGTCTTCGAGGAGACCGAAGACGGCATCCGCACCAGGGCCTTTGACGAGAGCAAAATGACGGACCCCTCCCTCATCATCTACCACCCGGTCCGGGTCCTGGAGAGCGGTCTGACCATCGTCACCAACGGCGACCAGACCGATACCATTCGGGACATGATGGCGGAAGGCCGCTGCTACCGCCACGCCCTCAACACCCGGACCTTTGAGCCTGACGGGCCCAACTGGACCCCCCGTATTTCCGGCGTGGTCAAGCCCGGCGGGAGCTACAACCTCTCCATCCTCAAGAGCCTGGATGGGGACGAGAGCTGCTGCTGCCGCTACTTCTTTGAATATGACGCCCCCAAGGCCGGGACCGGCCACTTCATCAGCACCTACCAGGGCGACGGCAGTCCCCTGCCCTCCTTCCAGGGGGAGCCGGTGATGGTGAACGTGGACGCCCCTGACGCCCGGACCCTTGCGGACCGGCTCTGGGAGAGCCTGAACGCGGACAACAAGGTCTCCCTCTTTGTGCGGTACATCGACCTCGCCGCCGGGACCAGCGAGTCCGTCATCGTCAACAAACACGGGGAGGGCAAGTGATGGAACGCGACCGCAACGGCTACGTCTCCCCCCTCTCCACCCGCTACGCGAGTAAGGCGATGCAGTATCTCTTCTCCGAGAACAACAAGTTCCGCACCTGGCGGCGGCTCTGGATCGCCCTGGCCACGGCGGAGCGGGAGCTGGGGCTGGATATCTCCCAGGAACAGATCGACGAGCTGACCGCCCACGCGGAGGATATCAACTACGACGAGGCCGAGGCCCGGGAGAAGCTGGTCCGCCATGATGTCATGAGCCACGTCTACGCCTACGGCCTCCAGTGTCCCAAGGCGGCGGGCATCATCCACCTGGGGGCCACCAGCTGCTATGTGGGGGACAATACGGACATCCTTATCCTCCGGGACGCCATGGAGCTGGTCCTTCGCAAGTGCGCCCAGGTTTTGCGAAACCTCTCCGCCTTCGCGGAGAAGTACAAGGATCTGCCCTGTCTTGCCTACACCCACCTCCAGCCCGCCCAGCTGACCACTGTGGGCAAGCGGGCGACGCTGTGGATGAACGAGCTCCTTATGGACATGGAGAATCTGGAGTTCCAGCTCAGCCAGCTTGCCCTCCGGGGGGCCAAGGGCACCACCGGCACCCAGGCCAGCTTCATGGAGCTCTTCCAGGGGGACGAGGGGAAGGTCAAGGCTCTGGAAAAGCGCATTGCGGAGCAGATGGGCTTTGAGAAGAGCGTCCCCGTGTCCGGGCAGACCTACTCCCGGAAAATTGACGCCTACGTGCTGGGGGCCCTCTCCGGGGTGGCCCAGTCGGCGTGCAAGTTTGCAAACGACCTTCGCATTTTGCAGTCCTTTGAGGAGATGGAGGAGCCCTTTGAGAAGAACCAGATCGGCTCCTCCGCCATGCCCTACAAGCGCAACCCCATGCGCTCCGAGCGCATCTGCGCTCTGGCCCGCTGTGTGATCCAGGACGCGGTGAATCCCGGCATGACCGCCGCCACCCAGTGGTTCGAGCGGACCTTGGACGACAGCGCCAACAAGCGCATTGCCGTCAGCGAGGCATTTCTGGCGGTGGACGCCATTCTGGAGATCTATATCAACGTTACCAGCGGTCTTGTGGTCTACGACCGGGTGGTCCGCCGCCGGGTGATGGAGAAGCTGCCCTTCATGGCCACGGAGAACATCATGATGGAGGCCGTGAAGCGGGGCGGCAACCGGCAGGAGCTCCACGAGGCTCTGCGGGAGCACTCCCACGCCACCGCCCGGAAGATCAAGCTGGAGGGCGGACAGAACGATCTCCTTGACCGCATCGTGGACGATCCTCTCTTCCCCCTGACACGGGAGGAGATCGAGGCTCAGATGGCCCCGGAGAAGTACGTGGGCCGGGCACCCGGACAGGTGACGGAGTTCCTCGCCAACGAGGTCGCCGTCATTCTTGCCCGTTATCCGGATGAAACGCTCCAGGCGGAGCTGAACGTATAAAAATGGAGATCATAACGGACCGTCTGCTGATCCGCGAGCTGAAGCCGGAGGATGAAGAGGCCTTCATCGGCATGGCCTCCGACGGGAGCCTGACTGATATTTTCGGAGACTGCCGGAACTGCCGCCAATGGATGGGCGGATGGATCAGGGAGGCCCGGGCGCTCTGCGAGGCCGGCGACCCCTTCCGGGACTATCTGGCCTATGCGGTGGAGACCAGGGAGGACCACGCAGTGATTGGCTCTGTCGGGAGCACGTACTATGAGGACGCCGGACAGGTAGGCGTTACCTACTTCATTGGCGCGGCCTGCCGGGGCCGGGGCTATATGACGGAGGCGCTTCGGGCCTTTGCGGCGCACCTTTTGCGGACGTATCCGCTGGAAGCGCTCTGCGCCACGGTGCGGGCGGAAAATCCGGCCTCCGGCAGGGTGCTGGAGAAGGCGGGGTTCCTGCGCACCGGCACGAGGCTGTACCAGGACCTGCATGACAGCCGGGAGGAGTTGTATCATTTCTACCGGCTGACGCGAGACTTATTGTTGGAAAAAGGCGGAATGCCTTGGGATCTATGAAAGAAAAGGAGCTATCCATGAACGAACTGGAACTCAAATATGGCTGTAACCCCAACCAGAAGCCTGCCCGCATCTTCATGCGGGACGGCGGTGAGCTGCCCATCACGGCGCTCAACGGCCGTCCGGGCTATATCAACCTTCTGGACGCCCTCAACGCGTGGCAGCTGGTCAAGGAGCTCAAGGAGGCCACGGGCATGGCCGCGGCCACATCCTTCAAGCATGTCTCCCCCACCTCCGCCGCCGTGGGCCTGCCCTTGAGCGCGAATCTGAAGAAGGCGTGCTTTGTCGACGATATGCCTGGTCTGGACGACAGTCCTCTCGCCTGCGCCTACGCCCGGGCCCGGGGCACGGACCGGCTGTGCTCCTTCGGCGACTGGGCGGCGCTCAGCGACGTGTGCGACGTGACCACCGCGAAGCTGGTGGAGCACGAGGTCTCCGACGGCATCATCGCCCCCGGCTACACCAAGGAGGCTCTGGACATTCTCAAGGGCAAGCGCAATGGTAACTATAACATCGTCCAGATTGACCCGGACTATGTACCCGCGCCCCAGGAGACGAAGGAGGTCTTCGGGATCACCTTTGAGCAGGGCCGCAACGAGTTCAAGATCGGGCCCCACCTGCTGGAGAATGTGGTCACTGCCAACCGGGAGCTCCCTGAGAGCGCCAAGCGGGACTTGATTGTCTCTCTCATCACCCTCAAATACACCCAGTCCAACTCTGTCTGCTACGCGGTGGACGGTCAGGCTATCGGCGTAGGGGCGGGCCAGCAGAGCCGTATCCACTGCACCCGCCTGGCCGGCGGCAAGGCGGACACCTGGCATCTGCGCCAGCACCCCAAGGTTCTGGCTCTGCCCTTCCTGCCCATGCTGGGCCGTCCCGACCGGGACAACGCCATTGACAGCTATATCAACGGCAACGAGGAGGATATCTGCCAGGACGGCGTGTGGCAGAAGTACTTCATCTGCCGGCCCGAGCCCTTGACCCCCCAGGAGGCCCGCGCGTGGCTGGACAACCTCAAAAATGTTGTCCTGGGCAGTGATGCCTTCTTCCCCTTCCCCGACAACATCGAGCGTGCACGCCGCAGCGGCGTCCGCTATGTCGCCGAACCCGGCGGGTCTATCCGGGATGACCTTGTCATTTCCAAGTGCAATGATTATGACATGGTCATGGCTTTTACCGGAATGAGGCTGTTCCACCACTAAAATGGTTCTGGCCGTTGGTCCCGGGGGCTCCGCGCCCCCGGACCCTCGGTGACTTTTTGTTCGGACAAAAAG
>CAJUOA010000069.1 GCA_910587785.1 uncultured Oscillospiraceae bacterium
TCTCCACCTTCCTTGGTGGTTATTTTATCACATTTTCCTATTTACGGATAGGCTCATAATCATTTTCTGTTCCTCCCCACATTCATGACCTCCGGCCCGTACCGGGCGATGAGGGCGGCACAGAGAATCAGCAGCAGGGGTTCGTCCTCCACCAGCTTTGGATCAGCCAGTTCCTCGGAGGCCGCGCCAAGCGTCCCGGAGTAGATGCCCTTCGCCGCCCGGTAGAGGATGTACTCGGGAACGGTACTGTTCCGCAGTCTGACGCTACTAAAATCGATTTTTCCCGGCGTGACCGCCGCAAGCGTCTGTTGCCAAAGTCCGGCATGGGCGGACAGCAGATATACCGCCGCCAGCCACCGGCTGTTGACGCTCGCCTCGCCCTCCGTCATCTTCAGCATCCGGGCGATGTGGAGCTGCTCTTTGAAGTGGAAGCCGCCGGTCCGGCGGGCGATCTCCATAGCCCGTTTTTTCAGTCTGGAATGCTTCCAGGGCCGGACCATTCCAGCGGTCAGCTCATCCATGGTGACCATCCCTGCCTGCAGCCGTTCGGTGAGGTGGAGACAGGCCAGGTTCCCAGACCCGTTGCGGCGGTAGTGGTGGCAGCTGTGGCAGTCCATGTCTGCCTCCTGGGGGTGGTACCGGCAGAGGACTGTTCTGCTGGAGCGCCGGGGCGCGAAGTTGGGAACTTCCATCATCATGCGTTCCAGCTCCGCCAGAGAGGTGTCCCGTACAAAATATTTGCTCATCTCGATCTCCTTTCCCAAAAATAAAAAGAGGGGCCTGTTTTCACCGCGTCTGTGCGGCAATTACAGGCCCCTCGTTGTGCGTATTCAATTAAAGGTTTGCTCCATGCTGTGTTCCGGTTCCATGTTGAGTTCTTAGAAGTAATGATTTTTCTGCCCTGTATTTTGCTCGTGCATGGGTTCCCTCCATTTCTTCTTTTTCCGCTGGAAATAAAAAGAGGCGGCTTATTTTGGTCGCGTGACCAGCAAGCCGCCTCTCCGTCCTCTTTTGTAACTTTTTTTGGTTCAAACTGCCGGTGCCCTTTTTGTTTTGGTGTATTTTCAAAACGGGCACCAGGCTTTTATCGCTACACTCACAGTTCCTGCTGCGCCGAGACGATTCCTTCCTGAAATCTCCGGAAACAAAAAAGAGGCGGCTTGTTTTAGTCACACGACCAACAAACCGCCTCTCTGTCCGTCCGGATCGATCTATCGAGCTTATAACTTTTTCAATCGAAACTGCCAGCGCCCTTTTTATTTTGGAGCATTTTCAAAATGGGCGCTGGGGGTTCAACAAATACTACCTCGGAAAAAACTTGTGCAGAAAGAACAATTCCGAGGTCAAAATTTCTACCGTTTTTCTACCGCCAACATCCCGCCAAAATGCCCTTGGATCCCTCTGCCTGCGGGATCTCTCCGTCCAAACAGCGGGGGAAAGGTGGTTCGAATCCGTCCCATTTGCTGGAAAAGCCGTTTGGCATCCGTTGTCTCATACCTCAAATTTCAGGGCATAAAAAACCCGGAAACGGTTGATGCCGTAGGCGTTCAGCCTACGGCATCTATAGTGTTCTGATATTCTGGAGGTGACACCCGGATTTGAACCGGGGAATGAGGGTTTTGCAGACCCTTGCCTTACCACTTGGCTATGTCACCGTATGGAGAACAGGAGCAAAGGCTATTTGCTCCCGTCCTCTTTTGTGGAGCGGGCGACGGGGCTCGAACCCGCTACCTCCACCTTGGCAAGGTGGCGCTCTACCAGATGAGCTACGCCCGCGAAATGGTGCCTCCGGTCGGAATTGAACCAACGACACGCGGATTTTCAGTCCGCTGCTCTACCAACTGAGCTACAGAGGCATATGGGTACCCGCAGTACCCATGGAAAAATGGCGACCCAGAACGGGCTCGAACCGTCGACCTCCAGCGTGACAGGCTGGCGTTCTAACCAACTGAACTACTGGGCCAAATCCATGCTTGGGAAGGTGGTGGGAACAACTGGACTCGAACCAGTGACCCCCTGCTTGTAAGGCAGGTGCTCTAACCAGCTGAGCTATGCTCCCGAAGGGCTTCTTGCCAAGCGACATGGGTTATTATACCCGAGACTTCCCCTCCTGTCAAGAACTAATTTCAATTTTCCAAGAAAAATTTGGAGGGTGGGCCTGGACTGCCCGTCCCCTCAGTTTACAAGGTGGACATTAAGGTGGTTGTAGGTCATGGTGACCCCCTCCTCGGCAAAGGCCCGGCGCAGGTCCTCCAGCACGGCGTTGTTGGCGTCCCAGAAGTGCTCCGGCTTCGCCCAGAAGCGGACATGGTACTCGATGGCGCTCTCCCCGTAGGCCGTCAGCACCACCTGGGGGGCCGGGTCGGGCAGGACGTCCTCCCGCCGGGCCACCGCCTTCAGGCAGGCGGCGCGGACCTTCTCCGGGCTGTCGCCGTAGGACGCGCAGACCGTCAGGTCCGCCCGGCGCATCCCCCGGACTGTGTAGTTGACGATCTTCCCGGCCACCAGCTTGCTGTTGGGGAGCATCACCCGCTGTCCGGCGAAGGTGTCCAGCTTGGTGTGGGTCATGGTGATCTCGGAGACCTCCCCCTCGCCGTCATCAGTGGCCACGTAGTCCCCCAGGCTGAAGGGCTTCGAAAACAGCAGCACCATCCCGCCGGCCACATTGGACAGCGTGTCCTGGACCGCCAGGGACACCGCCAGGCTGAACACGCTCACCAGGGCGATGAGGCTGGTCACGTCGATGCCCAGGCTCCCCAGGACGACGAGGGCCGCTACCACATATAAGAGCGTCCGCACGCCCCGCACCGCCAGACGCTGTCCCCGCTGGTCCATGGACGTGCGGCCCAGCAGGCGCCTCACCAGGGCCGTGGTCCCCTTCACCGCCGCCAGGCACACCGCCAAAAGGATCAGGGAGGACACCGCCTTCTCCACGGTCATGGACCCCCACCCGGCCCGGAGGATCTCGTGGAAGATGGAGACCGCCTCCCCGGGCTCCTGGGGGACCACGATGTCCGCTGTGTCAAAAACGATCATAATATGCAGCTCCTTTCCCGCTCCCGCCGGAGGCCCCGGCGGCTCCTGGACAGGATACCATATTTTACCCGGATTGGAAAGAGGTTTTTCTTACAGAACCGCCGCCGGGGCAAATGGGAAAATATGGACAAGGCAGAACCAAAAATTTTGTTAGGTCTCACAAAGATTTTATAGTTTTTCTCATAGGACTTTTCTTTTCGTTGGATATCGTGTACAATGGGGGCGTGTAAGAGAGGGGCCGGCGGCCCCTCAAGAAGTTTTTATGCAAGGAGGAGAAAACATGGATAAGTTCTTTAAGATCACCGAACGCGGGAGCTCTGTGCGGTCGGAGATCGTAGGCGGCGTGACCACCTTCTTCGCCATGGCCTACATCATCTTCGTCAACCCCCAGATGCTCTCCCAGACCGGTATGGACGCCAACGGCGTCATGCTGGCCACCTGCATCAGCGCGGCCATCGGGTGCCTGCTCACGGCCCTGCTGGCCAACGCGCCCTTCGCCCAGGCCCCCGGCATGGGGCTCAACGCCTTTTTCACCTTCACCGTGTGCTTCGGCATGGGGTACACCTGGCAGGAGGCCCTGGCCATCGTGCTCCTGAGCGGCGTGCTGTTCCTCGTCATCGCCGTCAGCCCCCTGCGCAGTAAGATCATCTCGTCCATCCCCGCGTTCCTCAAGAGCGCCATCTCCGCCGGCATCGGCCTCTTCATCGCCTTCATCGGATTGCTGAACGTGAAGCTGGTGGGCTTCGGCAGCGGCGTGCCTGCCCTCCAGTTCCTGGTGGACGACGGCTCCGGCACCGGGGCTACGGTGGTCAACACCGCCGGGATCCTCTGCATCATCGGCCTTCTCATCACCGCCATCCTCATGTGCTACAAGGTGAAGGGGGCCATCGTCATCGGCATCCTCGTCACCGCCATCATCGGCGTCCCCCTTGGCGAGACCCACATCCCCAGCGCCATCACCATGGAGGGGGTATCCCTGGCCCCGGTGCTCTTCAAGATGGACTTCGGCGGCATCATGGCCAAGGGGCTGGTGCCCCTCGTCACGGCGGTCATCAGCTTCACCCTGGTGGACTGCTTTGACACCGTGGGCACCCTCATCGGCACCGCCACCAACGCCGGTCTCACCGACCGCCGCGGGAACCTCCCCGGCGGCGACCGGGCCCTCATCGCCGACGCCGTGGCCACCTGCTGCGGCGCGTGCCTGGGCACCTCCACCGTCACCACCTTCGTGGAGTCCTCCACCGGCATCGCCGAGGGCGCCCGCACAGGGCTGAGCTCTATCGTGGTGGGCGTGCTGTTCCTGGTATCCTGCCTCCTGGCCCCGGTGACGGGGATCGTCCCCTCCGCCGCCACGGCTCCGGCCCTCATCATCGTGGGCGTGCTGATGCTCAAGGGCGCGGCGAGCATCGACTGGAACGATCTGGAGTGCGCCATCCCCGCCTTCCTCACCATCTCCATGATGCCCTTCGCCTACTCCATCTCCGACGGCATCGGCTTCGGCTTCATCAGCTACAGCATCATCAAGGTGGCCCGGGGCAAGGCCAAGGAGGTCCCCGTGCTGGTGTATATCATCGCGGCGCTGTTCGTCCTGAAGTATATCCTGACCAGTATGTAAGCTCCGCCGAGGACGGCGCAGCGGGCCGCAAGGCCCCGTAAATCGCAGAAAAGAGGCCCCTGCCAACGCGGCGGGGGCCTCTTTTGCAGGCCGCTCCCTGCCCTCAAAGATCGTTTTCCGCGTTTTCCGCATGTCCCCCTTGGCTTTCAGGAAAAAACGTGGTATACTAAGCCGTAACCCCGGAAAACCCAAGAAAAGGAAGCATCCCTATGGCAAGACGACATCGCGGCCACCCCCTCCGCCGCGTCCTCCTGTTTTTGATCTTCATCTTGTTCTGCGTTGGATTTTTCCACTGGAGCAACCACTCCCTGCAAGTCCAGCGCTTCACCTTCACCTCCCCGCGGCTCCCGGCGGGGTTCGACGGGTGCGTGATCGTCCAGCTCAGCGACCTCCACGGCGCCCTCTTCGGGGAGGACAACCGGGACCTGCTGAAGGTGGTGGCGAAGAACCGGCCGGACTACATTTTCCTCACCGGAGACCTGCTGGACCAGTACCGGGCCACGCCCCACAGCTACGCCGTGTCCCTGGGCGGGGCCCTGGCGGACATCGCCCCCACCTACTTCGTCACCGGCAACCACGAGTGGGCCCTGCCGGACGTGCCGGGGCTCAAGCGGAAGCTGGAGGAGGCGGGGGTGCAGGTCCTCACCAATGAATATGCGGTCCTGGCCCGGGACGGGGACAACGCCGTCCTGGCGGGCATCGACGACCCCAACGGCTACGCCGACCAGAAGACCCCGGAGGAGGTGGCGGAGGAGGTCCGCGCCGCCTTCGACGCCCCCTTCTGGATACTCCTGGCCCACCGGAACAACTACTTTGAGGACGCGTACTGCCGTCTGGGGGCGGACCTGGTCATCAGCGGCCACGGCCACGGCGGGCTGGTGCGCCTGCCCTTCACCGACGGGCTGGTCAGCGTAGAGCGGACCTTTTTCCCCTCCTACACCGCCGGGTTCTACCAGGCGGGCGGGGCGGACCTCTTCGTCTCCCGGGGGCTGGGAAACTCGGGACGGACGTTCCGGCTCTTCAACCGGCCGCAGGTGGCGGTCCTGACGCTGAAGCGAGAGGGTTAGACGCGCGCGAAGCGCAAATTGCGGGTCCAGGGGCTCAGCCCCTGGCGGGGTGCAGGGGCAGGGCCCCTGCCGGGTGCAGGGCAGAGCCCTGCTGGGTTTGGGCGAAGCCCAACATCCGATCGTAACGACTATGAAAGAATTTTCAGCCGGACAATATGATATCGCGGTAATCGGCGCTGGCCACGCGGGGATCGAGGCCGCCCTTGCTGCGGCGCGCCTGGGCCGCCGGACCATCTGCTTCACCATCAACCTGGACGCGGTGGGCAACATGCCCTGCAACCCGGCCATTGGCGGGTCCGGCAAGGGCCACCTGGTCCGGGAGCTGGACGCCCTGGGGGGCGAGATGGCCCGGGCGGCGGACGCGGCCTGCATCCAGTACCGCCTGCTCAACCGGGGCAAGGGCCCCGCGGTCCACAGTCTCCGGGCCCAGGCGGACCGGCGGCGCTATCAGGAGGTCATGAAGTACGCCCTGGAACAGCAGGAAAATCTGGCCCTCCGTCAGGGAGAGGTCACGGAGATCCGCCTCACGGGGGGCGCGGTAAGCCATGTCGTTTTGCACACCGGGGCGGTGTTCGCGGTGAAAGCCGCCATCATCTGCTCCGGGACGTACCTCAACGGACGGACCATCGTGGGCGAGTGCGTCCGGGAGGGCGGGCCGGACGGCATGTTCGCCGCCGGGGCCCTCACCAAGTGCCTTGTAAAGCTGGGCCTTCCCCTGCGGCGCTTCAAGACCGGCACGCCGCCGAGGATCAACGCCCGCAGTGTGGATTTCTCGAAAATGGAGCTCCAGGAGGGGGACCGGGAGACCCTGCCCTTCTCCTTCGAGACCAGGGAGGCCCCGGTGAACCAGGCGGTGTGCTACCTCACCTACACCAACGAGGAGACCCACCGCATCATCCGGGAGAACCTGGACCGCTCGCCCATGCACAGCGGGGTCATCGAGGGGGTGGGACCCCGGTACTGCCCCTCTATCGAGGCCAAGATCACCCGTTTCGCGGACAAGCCCCGGCACCAGCTCTTCATCGAGCCCATGGGCCTGAACACGGAGGAACTCTACATCCAGGGCCTCTCCTCCGCGTTGCCGGAGGAGGTCCAGCAGGAGATGGTCCGCACCATCGCCGGGCTGGAGCACGCGGAGATCATGCGCCCCGCCTACGCCATCGAGTACGACTGTGTCGACCCTCTGGTCCTCCGGCCCACCCTGGAGTGCAAAAAGATCCCCGGGCTCTACGGCGCGGGGCAGTTCTGCGGGTCCTCCGGGTACGAGGAGGCGGCGGTCCAGGGGTTTGTGGCGGGGGTCAACGCCGCCCTGGCCCAGCGGGGGGAGGGGCCTTTGATCCTCTCCCGGGGCGAGAGCTACGCCGGTGCCCTCATCGACGACCTGGTCACCAAGGGCACCGACGAGCCCTACCGCATGATGACCAGCCGGAGCGAATACCGCCTCCTCCTCCGGCAGGACAACGCCGACCAGCGGCTCTGCCCCATCGGGCACCGGATCGGCCTGGTCTCGGACGAGCGCCTGGCCCGGGTGGAGGCCAAATACGCCGCCGCCGCCCGGGAGGTCAAACGTCTCACCTCCCACGGCGTGCCGCCCTCCCAGGCCCTCAACGCCTTCCTGGAGGCCCGGGGCACTGCCCCTGTCTCCGACGGCGCGCCCCTCATCGCCCTCCTCCGCCGCCCCCAGGTCCGCTATGCCGACCTGCGGCAGTTCGACCCCGACATGCCGGACCTTCCCCCCGGCGTGGCGGAACAGGTGGAGATCAGCGTCAAGTACGAGGGCTACATCCAGCGCCAGCTCCAGGATGTGGAGGAGCTGCGCCGTATGGAAGACCGCCTCCTCCCTGCAAACATTGACTACGCCGCCATCGAGGGCCTGCGCCTGGAGGCACGGGAGAAGCTTGCCGCCGTCCGGCCCAGGAGCCTGGGGCAGGCGGGGCGCATCTCCGGCGTGTCCCCGGCGGACGCGGCCGCGCTGATGATCTGGCTGGAGCGGGCGGGGGATGATCTCAAAATATTGGAGGAACCGGCTATGTGGATCTGTCCCAAATGCGGGCGGGAGTTCGCCCATCAGGAGCAGGAGCATTACTGCTGCAAGGTCCGGGATGTGGACGAGTATATCGCCCTCCAGCGGGAGGAGGTGCGCCCGGCCCTCCAGACCATGCGCGCCGCCATCCGGGAGGCCGTCCCCGACGCCGTGGAGCGCATTTCCTGGAGTATGCCCACCTATTGGCGGGGCAGGAACCTGCTCCAGTTCTCCGCCTCCAAGAAGCACCTGGGCTTCTACCCCGGCAAGGAGGCGGTCCAGGCCTTCGCCGGGCGCCTCCAGCAGGAGGGCTGGGATGCCAGCCGGGGCACCATCCGCCTCCCTTGTGACCGCCCCTTCCCCGAGGAGCTGGTGAAGGATGTGGCCCGGTGGTGCCGTGAGCGGTACGGGAAGTGATCTTCCTTTTTCTTTGTGTACAAAGAAAAAGGAAGCGAAAAAGAAAAACTTTTTGCGGCGAAACGTTGTTTCGCCTTGGAGGGAGCGGCATGGCTGATATTTCTCTGCATTACACCGCGCAGGGGGCGGGACCGCCCCTCCTGCTCCTCCACGGCAACGGGGAGGACGGGAGCTATTTCGCCCATCAGATAGACTTTTTCTCCTCCACACGGACCGTCTACGCCATTGACACCCGGGGCCACGGGCAGTCCCCCAGGGGCGATGCACCCTTCACCATCGCCCAGTTTGCCCTCGACCTGCTGGACTTCATGGACGCCCACGCCCTGGACCGGGCGGACCTCCTGGGCTTCAGCGACGGCGGGAATACTGCCCTGACCTTCGCCCTGGACCACCCGGAGCGGGTCCGGCGGCTGATCCTCAACGGGGCCAACCTGGACCCCTCCGGGGTGAAGCCCTCCGTTCAGCTCCCCATCGTGCTGGGGTACAAGTTCGCCTCCCTCTTTGCGAAGAAAAGCGCGGAGGCCAAGCGACACGCCGAGCTCCTGAGCCTCATGGTCAACGAGCCCCATATCGACCCCGCCCGGCTGAAAAGCCTCCGCGTCCCCGCCCTGGTCATCGCGGGCACCCGGGACATGATCCGGGACGAGCACACCCTGCTCATCGCGGAGTCCCTGCCCTTGGGCCAATTGGAGGTCATCCCCGGGGACCACTTTATCGCCTCGAAAAACCCCGGCGCCTTCAACCGGGCTGCGGCGGATTTTCTGGAGAAACAGAGGAGTGATTTCAAATGAGAATGTTCCTGGCCATTTTGGTCTGCAAGCTCCTGCGCTTCATCGGCAAGCTGGTGGGCAAGGGGAGCAGCCTGCCGGGGGAATACGCGCTGAAGATCTGCCCGGATGTATTGCGGCGGGTGAAGCTCCCGGAGCACATCATCGCCGTCACCGGGAGCAACGGCAAGACCTCCACCGTGGAGATGATCGCCGCCATCCTGCGGGAGAGCGGGCAAGAGGTGGTCTACAACGCCGAGGGCTCCAACCAGATCGAGGGCGTCACGACCCTGATTCTCTGCAGCAGCACCTTCACCGGGAAAATGCGGGGGGACGTGCTGCTGCTGGAGAGCGACGAGCGCTATGCCCGCCTGTCCTTCAAGTGGTTCCACCCCACCCACTTCGTCATCACCAACCTCTACCGGGACCAGCTCACCCGCAACGGCCACCCGGAGTGGGTCTATGACGCCATCCTCCCCGCCGTCCACCCGGACACCACCCTGGTCCTCAACGCCGACGACCCCCTGGTCTCCTGCTTCGCCCGGGGGCACGGGAAGGTGAAGTGGTTCGGCCTGGAGAAGTGCTCCATCAGCACGGCGGAGCACCAGGGCGTCTATCACGACGGGGCCCGCTGTCCGGTCTGCGGGGGGCCGATGGAGTACGGCTGCTACCACTACGAGCACATCGGCCACTACCACTGCCCCGCCTGCGGCCACAGCCGCCACGCGCCGGACTTCGCCGTCACGGCCCTGGACCTTGCCGCCGGGAAGCTGACCATCGACGGCGGGACAGACATCTCCCTGGCCTTCAAAAGCATCTACAACGTCTACAATATCCTGGCCGCGTGGTCGGTCTGCTCCCTGGCCGGGGCGGACAAGCAGGTGATGGCCCGGGTCATCAACAACTATATCCTGAAAAACGGCCGCATGGTCCGCTTCACGCTGGGCGGGCACCGCGGCACGCTTCTCACCAGCAAGCACGAGAATTCGGTGGCCTACAACACCAATCTCTCCTATATCCGCGCCGCCGGGGAGCCCTGCTCGGTGCTCATCATCGTCGACGCCATCAGCCGCAAGTACTTCACCGGCGAGACCAGCTGGCTCTGGGACATCGACTTCGGCCGTCTGGACTGCGGGGCGGTGCAAAAGGTCATCCTCTGCGGGAAGTACGTCCACGACCTGGCCATGCGGTTTGATTACACCGGCATCCCGGCGGAGAAGGTCGTCTGCTATGACACCGTGGCCCAGGCCGCCGGGGCCCTGTCGGAGGACGGCGGCAAGGAGCCGCTGTATGTGGTCACCTGCTTCTCCGACCGCGATAAACTGCTCAATTTGGTCCAGAAGGAGGAGACCTGACATGGAGCTGACCATCCTGCATCTGTACCCCGATATGATGGACCTCTACGGCGAGTACGCCAACCTCGCCGTCCTCCGCCGCCGCCTGGAGGCGCTGGGGGTGTCCGTGACCGTAACGGGCTGTGCGCCGGAGGACGCGCCGGACTTCGCCTCCGCGGACCTCATCTACATGGGCGCGGGCACCGAGCGGCGGCAGAAGTACGCCCTCACCGCCCTGCTCCCCCACGCGGACGCCCTCAAGGCCGCTGTGGAGCGGGGCGCGGCGGTCCTCTTCACCGGGAACGCCATGGAGGCCCTGGGGGCCTCCGTTACCGACGCCTCCGGCAAGGTCTGGCAGGGGCTGGGCCTGGCGGATTTCACCACCGTGGAGACGGACAAACGCAGTCCCGGCGACGTGGTGGCTGTTCCGGTGCTCTGGGACGCCCCGGCGGTGGGGTTCATGAACAAGTGCAGCACCACACGGGGCATCGCCGCGCCTCTCTTCTCCCGGCTGACCCTGGGCTTCGGCAACGAGGCGGAGTACGGGGCCGAGGGCTATGTCTCCGGGAACGTCTTCGCCACCCACATCACCGGCCCGGTGCTGGTGAAGAACCCGGCGTTTTTGGACTTCCTCACCCGGCGGCTCTTCGAGTGCAGGGGCTGGGACCTGCCGGAGGAGCTTCTCCCCCTCCCCCACCAGAGGGAGGCATATGCCGTGACGCTCTCGGAGCTGCAAAAGCGCATAGGCGGATAAAGATGTGCCATCTTGCAGGGGCGGATAGTATCTGCCCGCACGATATCCGCCCCTGCAAAGCTGGTGGCAGCAATTTTGAATGATAAAGGAGGAGCCCATGAAACCATTCACCTTTGTCCCCTATGACCCCTCCCAGGCGGAGGAAGTGCTGCCCCGGATGTTTGACATCCTCTCCGGCAACATGAGCGCCATCGCCCCCACGGGCCGCAGCAATGAGGAGGACCGGGAGACCTGGCTCGCCTACATGGCCTCGGAGCAGGGGGCGGCGCGGCGGGTCCTCCTGCTGTACGCCGGGGAGGACTTGGCGGGGTACTTCCAGTACGGCGTGGAGGGGGACGCGCTGTGCGTGGATGAGATCGAGATTTCTCCCGCGTACCAGCGGACGCTGCTGTTTTACCGCTTTTGCAGATTTGCCGCCGGGCGTCTGCCGGAGGGCGTCTCCCGGGTCCGGGCGTATATCAACAAGAACAACCGAAACTCCCAGACCATTGCCGGAAAGCTGGGGATGAAGGCCGTGGGAGAGAACAAAAGCGGCAGCAGCTGGCTCTATGAGGGGCCTATTGAGAAACTGGCAGCATTCGCCGGAGGAGTCCATCGGAAAAATCCATAGGGACGGAAAGATCCTGCTGCGGGGCTGTGAGAACAGCCCCTTCTCTATTGTCACCAGGCCCTCTTCCCGCATATTCTGGGTTGAGAATCCAAGAAACGGGAGGAGAACTCATGAACAGCGCCACACACTTTTTCCTGGGGGCCAACAGCGGCCTGGGATTTCAGAACCTCTTCGGCAAGTTCTGTGCGCCGGAGGACTTCTATGACCTCATCGTCCTCAAGGGGGGCCCCGGGGCGGGCAAATCCACCATGATGCGCCGCATCGGCGAGGCCGCCGAGAAACGGGGGGAGCAGGTGGAGTACCTCTACTGCTCCGGCGACCCGGACTCCCTGGACGGGGTACATATCCCCCGCCTGCGCACCGCCGTCGTGGACGGCACCGCCCCCCATGTGGTAGAGCCCAAGTACCCCGCCGCCGCGGACCGGTACGTGAACCTGGGGGAGTTCTACGACATCGCCGCAGCCAAGACCGCCCGGGAGGACATCGTCCGCCGCACGGAGGAGGGCTCCGCCGCCTACCGCCGGGCCTACCGGGCCCTGGCCGCCGCCCGGCAGATGGAGGAGAGCGCAAGCGCCCTGGCCGCCGAGGGCCTGGACCCCGCCAAGCTCCTGCGCCGCACCGGCGGCATCATCGGCCGGGAGATCCGGGGCAAGGGTTCCGGCGGGGAGGAGCGCTTCCGGTTTTTGGGCAGTCTCACCTGCAAGGGGCCCATTTGGCGCTTCGACACGGTGGACGCCCTCTGTCCCAGGGTCTACGAGCTCCAGGACCCCTATGGCCTCGCCTGGCCTATGCTGGAGCGCATCCGCGCCGCCGCCAAGGCCCGGGGCTTCGCCGCCGTCGTCTGCCCGGACCCGGAACACCCCGACCGCACCCAGCACCTGCTCCTGCCGGAGCTGGGCCTGGCCTTCGTCACCAGCCGGGACGGCATGGCCTACCCCGGCGGGGCCTGCCGCCGGGTCCGCATGGAGACGATGCTCGTCCCCGACCACCTCAAGCGGTGCAAGTCCCGCCTGCGCTTCATCCGCCGGGTGGCCCAGGCCCTCCGGGAGGAGGGGCTGGAGGCCCTCCGGGAGGCCAAGAGCGCCCACGACGCCCTGGAGGCCCTCTACCACCCCCACGTGGACTTCGACGGCGTCAGCAAAGCCGCCGCCCGGGAATGGGAGCGCATCGAGGCGCGAATCTGACGGCAGTCCCCCCTTCTTCTTTGTGTACAAAGAAGAAGGGGGCGAAAGAAGAAAATTTTTTGCGGAAAAGCGCCGTTTTGCCTCTCCGCTTTCCCTGGAAATGCCCGGCTTTTGCGGGAATTGCTCCCGTCCCCTGTCCGGAGGCGTATGCCTCCGGGCTTTTTATTGCGGATTTTTTTCGCCTTTGGCTCTCTTTTTTCTTGCTTTTTTTCCTTCCATCGTGCATACTGAAAGAAGCACGAAGAGGAGGTGCATCATGGGCCGCATCAGTAAGGAAAACTACTACCTGGATATTGCGGAGACCGTCATCGGCCGGGCCACCTGCCTGCGCAGGTGCTACGGAGCTATCATCGTCAAAAACGATGAGATCATCTCCACCGGCTACAACGGCGCGCCAAGAGGCCGAAAAAACTGCGTGGACCTGGGCCGCTGCGCCCGGGACGCCATGAACGTGCCCCGGGGGGAGCGCTACGAGCTCTGCCGCAGCGTCCACGCCGAGGCCAACGCCATCATCTCCGCCGCCCGGCGGGACATGGTGGGCGGCACCCTCTACCTCGCCGGGAAGGACGCCGTCACCGGGGAGATCCTCTCCGACGCCACCTCCTGCGCCATGTGCCGCCGCCTCATCATCAATGCAGGGCTGGAGAAGGTGGTCATCCGCGTCAGCCCCGCGGACTACACCGTGGTGGATGTGCGCCGGTGGATCGAGGAGGACGACCCCATCCCCGGTACCTGAACAGCGCTCAAGTTTTGACGGATTACACGAAGGAGGAACATGCCATGCTCAACCCTGAAGTCCAGAACGCCTATATCTCTATCCTGAAAGAGGAGCTCGTACCCGCCACCGGGTGTACGGAGCCCATCGCCCTCGCCTACGCCGCGGCCCGGATGCGGGCCATCCTGGGTGCGGCTCCGGAGCGGATCGTGGCGGAGGTGTCGGGCAACATCATCAAGAACGTCAAGAGCGTCGTCGTCCCCAACACCGGCGGACGCAAGGGCATCCAGGCGGCCATCGCCGCCGGAGTGGTCTCCGGCAAGGCGGAGAAGATCTTACAGGTCATCTCCGCCGTCCCCGCCTCCGACCACCCCGCTATCGCCGCCTACGCCCAGAACACCCCCATCGAGGTCATCTGCGCCCAGACCACCCGCCTGCTGGACATCCAGCTCACCGGATACGCCGGGGGGCACTCCGCCCTCGTCCACATCGCCAACAGCCACAGCAACATCGTCCGGGAGGAGCACGACGGCGAGGTCCTGCTGGAGAAGCCTGTCTCCGACTCCGCCGAGGACAACCTCACCGACAAGAGCGTTCTGAACGTCAAGGACATCCTGGAGTTCGCCAACACCGTGGACCTCAGCCTCGTCACCCCCCTGCTGGACCGGCAGATCGACTGCAACAGCGCCATCGCCGAGGAGGGCCTGCGGGGGGACTGGGGGGCCAACATCGGCTCCACCCTCCTCAACAACTACCCCGAGGACATCCGCCTGGAGGCCCGGGCCTACGCCGCCGCCGGAAGCGACGCCCGCATGAGCGGCTGCGAGATGCCGGTGGTGATCCTCTCCGGCTCCGGCAACCAGGGCATGACCGCCTCCCTGCCCGTCATCCGCTACGCCAAGCACCTGGGCGTGGACAAGGACAAGCTCTACCGGGCCCTCCTGGTCAGCGACCTGGTGACCGTCCACCAGAAGAGCGGCATCGGACGCCTCTCCGCCTACTGCGGCGCGGTGAGCGCCGGCGTGGGCTCCGGGGCCGCCATCGCTTACCTGGTGGACGGCAGCTATGAGGCCGTCGCCCACACCATCATCAACGCCCTGGCCATCATCAGCGGCACCATCTGCGACGGGGCCAAGCCCTCCTGCGCCGCCAAGATCGCCTCCAGCGTGGAGGCGGGCATCCTGGGCTACCAGATGTACAAGGGCGGACAGACCTTCAAGGGCGGCGACGGCATCCTGGCCGGCGACGTGGACGCCACCATTGCCAACATCGGCGTCCTGGCCCGGGAGGGGATGCAGCAGACCGACAAGACCATCCTGGAGATCATGACCCAGCGGGGGGACTGCTGAGGCTCTGCGCGATTTGCGGGTCCAGGGGCTCAGCCCCTGGTGGAGTCCAGAGGCAAAGCCTCTGGTGGGTCCAGGGCAAAGCCCTGGTGGGCTTGGGCGAAGCCCAACATTCCATCGTACCTAGCAAATCCACCAAAATTCCCCTCGCTGCCGCAATTCCCTATTGACTATTCCAGCGGTATGGCGTATAATGTCCACAGCAAGCAAACGAAAAACGCGTAATTTGTATTTTTAAGGAGGACGTCTGTTATGCAACTTATGGACGCGCTGGTAAAACCCGTGGAAGGACCCGGCCTGGAACTGCGCCAGGTCCCCGTACCCACCCCCGGTCCGGGCGAGGTGCTCATCAAGGTCCACAAGACCGCCATCTGCGGTACGGACGTACATATCTACAACTGGGACCCCTGGGCCCGGCTGCACATCAAGCCCCCCATGGTCATCGGCCATGAGTATGTGGGCGAGATCGCGGAGCTGGGCGCGGGCGTCACCGGCCTCCACGTCGGCCAGCGGGTCAGCGGCGAGGGCCACATCACCTGCGGACACTGCCGCAACTGCCACACCGGCAACATCCAGTGGTGCAAGGACACCGTGGGCGTGGGCGTGGACCGGGACGGCGCGTTTGCCGAGTATGTCTGCATCCCCCAGAGCAACGTCATCATCATCGACGAGAGCCTGCCCGAGGACGTGGTGGCTTTCTTCGACGCCTTCGGCAACGCCACCCACACCGCCCTCATGTGGAACCTTGTCGGCGAGGACGTGCTCATCACCGGCGCGGGCCCCATCGGCATCATCGCCGTGGGCGTGTGCAAGTACGCCGGCGCACGCCGGGTGGTCATCACGGACGTGAACGACTACCGCCTCGACCTCGCCAGGAAGATGGGCGCGGACGCCGCCGTCAACATCACCCGGGAGGACCTTGCGGAGGTCATGGGCAAGCAGGGCCTGGTGGAGGGCTTTGACATCGGCCTGGAGATGAGCGGCAACGGCGCCGGGCTCCAGCAGATGATCTCCGTCATGCGCAACGGCGGCAAGATCAGCCTCCTGGGCATCTCCAACACCCCCGTGCCCATGGACATGAACACCGTCATCACCAAGGGCCTGACCATGCAGGGCATCTATGGCCGCAAGATGGACAACTGGCATCAGATGAGCTACATGGTCCAGGGCGGCCTGGACCTCACCCCCGTCATCACCCACCGTTTCCACTACACCCAGTTCGAGGAGGGCTTCGCCGCCATGAACAGCGGAAAGTCCGGCAAGGTCATCCTGGACTGGGCCAAGAAGTAAGAGCGGCCCATGTCCGTCTGTCTTGAGACGGCGCGCCTGATCCTCCGGGACTATGTCCCGGAGGACCTGGACGCCTACTTCCGGCTGAAAACGGACGAAGAGACCATGTACTATCTCCAGGACATCCGGCTCTCCTCCCGGGAGGAGGCGGAGCGGGAGTTCGCGGAGGTCCTCGCCGACGCCGTATCGCCGGACCGGCGGTTCTACTTCCTGCACATGGAATGGAAGGACACCGGGGAGCAGGTGGGCAGCATCGGCTACACCGTCCGGGAGGCCGCGCTCTCGGGGAAGCTGGTGGACGCGGGGTACTTCTCCTACCGGAAGTTCTGGGGGCAGGGGTGCATGACCGAGGCCCTCCGGCGGCTGCTCGCTTTTGCCTTTGAGGAGGACGGGGTCTACCGCTTCTCCACCGGGTGTCTCACGGAGAACCGGGGCTCGGAGCGGGTCATGCAGAAATGCGGCCTCATCAAGGAGGCGGAAAAGCCGGACTGGACCTGGCACGGCGGGAAGCTGAAAACCCGGGTTGAGTACCGGCTGCTGCGGCAGGAATGGACCAAATCATAATGGAGGGACCCGCCATGTACGAAGAATTCATGCGTCTGGCTTCGGAGCGCTATTCGGTCCGGAAGTTCGACGGCAGGGCCCTGGAGGCGGAGATCATTGAAAAGATCCTCCGCGCCGGACAGCTCTCCCCCACCGCCTGCAACCGCCAGCCCCAGCGCATCGCGGTCATCACGAGTCCCGAGGGGCTGGAGAAGCTCCGCAGGTGTACCGAGTGCCACTTCAACGCTCCCGCCGCGCTTCTGGTCTGCCACGACAAGGAGGAGTGCTGGAAGCGCAGTTATGACGGCGCTTCCAGCGGCGATATCGACGCCGCCATCGTCACCACCCACATGATGCTGGCCGCGTGGGCTCTGGGCGTGGGGACCACCTGGGTGATGCACTTCATCCCCGAGGCAGTGCGGGAGGAGTTCAGCCTCCCGGAGAACCTGGAACCTACGGCCCTGCTGGTCATGGGGTACCCGGCCCCCGGCACCGCGCCCTACCCCGGCCACTTGGAGCGCAAACCCATTGAACAGATGATTTCCTATAACGGATTTTGAGGAGGAACGATTTACCATGAAACAGGCACTGGAAAAATACCGCAAGGAACTGGAAGCCATCAGGGAAGCGGGCACCTGGAAGGGTGAGCGGGTCATCACCACCCCCCAGAAGTCCCGGATCGACACCACCGAGGCCAAGCAGGTGGTCAACATGTGCGCCAACAACTACCTGGGCCTCTCCAACCGCCCGGAGCTCATCGAGGCGGCCAAGGCCAGCTACGACAAGTGGGGCTTCGGCCTGAGCTCTGTCCGCTTCATCTGCGGCACCCAGGGCGTCCACAAGGAGCTGGAGCAGAAGCTGGCCAAGTTCCTCAGCATGGATGACGTCATCCTCTACTCCTCCTGCTTCGACGCCAACGGCGGTCTCTTCGAGACCCTGCTGGGGCCCGAGGACGCCGTCATCTCCGACGAGCTCAACCACGCCTCCATCATCGACGGCGTGCGCCTCTGCAAGGCCAAGCGCTTCCGCTACAAGAACAACAACATGGAGGACCTCCGCGCCCAGCTGGAGGCCGCCAAGGCCGCCGGCTGTCAGGTGAAGCTTATCGCCACTGACGGTGTCTTCTCCATGGACGGCTACATCGCCAACCTCCAGGGCATCTGCGACCTGGCCGACGAGTACGACGCCCTCGTCATGGTGGACGACAGCCATGCCGTGGGCTTCATGGGCGACACCGGCCGGGGCACCCCGGAGTTCTGCGGCGTCCAGGACCGTGTGGACATCATCACCGGCACCCTCGGCAAGGCCCTGGGCGGTGCCTCCGGCGGCTACACCGCCGCCCGGCAGGAGATCGTCGACCTCCTCCGCCAGCGCAGCCGTCCCTACCTCTTCTCCAACACCCTGGCCCCCGCCATCTGCGCGGCCAGCATCAAGACCATTGACCTCCTCAGCGCCTCTACCGAGCTGCGCGACCGGGTCCACGAGAACACCGCCTACTTCCGCAGCAAGCTCAGCGCGCTGGGCTTCGACGTCCTGGAGGGCAGCCACCCCATCGTGGCCGTCATGCTCTACGACGCCAAAGTCGCCGCCGAGTTCGCCGCCCGGATGCTGGAGAAGGGCGTCTATGTGGTGGGCTTCAGCTACCCCGTGGTGCCCCAGGGCAAGGCCCGTATCCGCACCCAGGTGTCCGCCGGTCACACCAAGGAGGACCTGGACTTCGCTGTCCAGTGCTTCAAGGAAGTCAAGGCGGAGATGGGCATCTGATCTCCTCTGATCTCCTCTGCGGCCTGGGGGCCTCTGCCCCCGGGCCCTTTTGCTTCTCAGGGCAGATTCATCTGACCTGATTGCCCCGGGAGCTTCGCGCCCCCGGACCCCCGGTGACTTTTTGTTCGGACAAAAAGTCACCAAAAAGCCGCTTAAGAAACTACGT
>CAJUOA010000070.1 GCA_910587785.1 uncultured Oscillospiraceae bacterium
TGCGCTGTGCTGATTATTCCAATTTACTGCAATTTATTCTTGACTTCTGGCCCTCCGGAGCTGGATTCGATTAGAAATCCGCCGTCCCCACGGTCCTGGGATGGGGCAGGACGTCGCGGATGTTGCTGACGCCGGTGAGGTACATGACCATCCGCTCGAAGCCCAGGCCGAACCCGGCGTGGCGGCAGGAGCCGTAGCGCCGCAGGTCGCAGTACCACCAGTAGTCCTTCGGGTCCATGCCCAGCTCCTTGATCCGGGCCTCCAGGATGTCGATGCGCTCCTCCCGCTGGCTTCCGCCGATGATCTCCCCGATGCCGGGCACCAGGCAGTCGGCGGCGGCGACGGTCTTCCCGTCGTCGTTGAGGCGCATATAGAACGCCTTGATGTCCTTGGGATAGTCGGTGACGAAGACCGGGCGCTTGTAGACCTGCTCGGTGAGGTAGCGCTCGTGCTCGGTCTGGAGATCACAGCCCCAGTCCACCTTGTAGTCGAAGTTGTCGTTGTTCTTTTTGAGGATCTCCACGGCCTCGGTGTAGCTCACCCGGCCGAAGTCGGAGGAGGCCACATGCTCCAGCCGCGAAAGAAGGCCCTTGTCCACGAAGCTGTTGAAGAAGGCCATCTCCTGGGGGCATTTTTCCATCACCGTGCGGATGATGTACTTGATCATATCCTCGGCCACATCCATGTCCCCCGCCAGGTCGCAGAAGGCCATCTCCGGCTCGATCATCCAGAACTCGGCGGCATGGCGCTGGGTGTTGGAGTTCTCCGCCCGGAAGGTGGGGCCAAAGGTGTAGATGTCGCCGAAGGCCATGGCGAAGTTCTCCCCGTTGAGCTGACCGGACACGGTGAGGTTGGCCCGCTTGCCGAAGAAGTCCTGGCTGTAGTCGATCTGTCCGTCCGGGGTCCGGGGCGGGTCGTTCACATCCAGGGTGGTCACCTGGAACATCTCCCCCGCGCCCTCGCAGTCGCTGGCAGTGATGATGGGGGTGTGGACGTAGACGAAGCCCCGGTCCTGGAAAAAGCAGTGGATGGCGTGGGCAGCGACAGACCGCACCCGGAACACGGCGGAGAAGAGGTTCGTCCTCGGCCGCAGGTGGGCGATGGTGCGCAGGTACTCCACGCTGTGCCGCTTCTTCTGGAGGGGGTACTCCGGGGAGGAGACGCCCTCGATCTCGATGCGCTCCGCCTTGACCTCCAGAGGCTGCTTGGCCTCGGGGGTGAGGACCAGCTTGCCGGTGACAATGAGGGCCGCGCCCACGTTCTGCCCGGCCACCTCCTTGTAGTTGTCCAGGGCATTGGCATCCATCACCACCTGGAGATTCCGGAAGCAGGAGCCGTCGTTGAGCTCCACAAAGCCGAAGGTCTTCATGTCCCGGATGGTCCGGGCCCAGCCGCACACGGTGACGGTCTGGCCGTCCAGGGTCCCGGCGTCGGCGAAGAGGGACGCGATCTTGGTTTTTTCCATATCATTTCACCTGCAATTATAGAAGTTTTTCGGGTTCCTCCCGAATAGAGGTATTATACCTCCGGGAACCATATTTTACAAGGGCTTTTCGCGCTTTCCCCGGAAAGACCTCCCGGCATTTCCACCAAATTTCCGCTCTCCCGCCAAAAATCTCTTGACAAGCCGCCGGTCTCTGCGGCATAATATAAGCAATTGATTATTTTATAAGCTTAGTTTTAGGAGGCGGTGTCAATGACCCAGCGGGAGCGGCAGATCCTGCGCTGGATCGAGGAGGACCCCATGATCACCCAGCAGGAGCTGGCGGAGCGGGCGGGCATCACCCGGTCCTCGGCGGCGGTCCATGTGTCGAATCTGATGAAGAAGGGGCATATCGCCGGGCGGGGCTACATCCTGCGCACCGCGCCCTACGCGGTGGTGGTGGGGGGAGCCAACATGGACATCGGCGGACGGTCCATGGGCCCCCTGGTCCCCCGGGACTCCAACCCCGGCCAGGTGCGTATGAGCCTGGGAGGCGTGGGCCGGAACATCGCCCACAACCTGGCCCTCTTGGGCGTGGAGGTCCGGCTTCTCACCGCATTCGGGGACGACGTGTCCGCCCAGAAGCTTGCCGCCTCCTGCGGCGAGCTGGGCATCGACATCAGTCAGGCCCTGCAGGTCCCCAACGGGGCCACCTCCACCTACCTGTACCTGGCCGGGCCCGACGGGGACATGGAGCTGGCCGTCTCGGACATGGAGATCTACGACCACCTGACCCCCGCCTTTCTCCAGTCCCGGTCCGCCCTTCTCTCCAACGCCCAGCTGGTGGTCACGGACACCAACATCCCCGAGGCGTCCCTGCAATGGCTGGCGGAGAACTGCCGGGTCCCCCTCTTCGCCGACCCGGTCTCCACCGCCAAGGCAGAAAAATTGCGGCCCATCCTGGGCAAACTCCACACCCTCAAGCCCAACCGCCTGGAGGCGGAGCTCCTCTCCGGCGTGGCCATTACGGACATCTCCAGCGCCCGGCGGGCCGCCCAGGCCCTCCTGGACACGGGCCTGCGCCGGGTGTTCCTCAGCCTGGGGGCTGGCGGCGTCCTCGCCGCCGACCACAACAGCGCCCTCCACCTCCCCTGCCCCCCGGCGGAGATGGTCAACACCACCGGCTGCGGCGACGCCTTCATGGCCGCCATCGCCTGGGCCTACCTGGAGGGCACGGACCTGGAGGCCACCGCCCGCCTGGGCCTCGCCGCCTCCGCCATCGCTATGGGGAGCGCCGAGACCATCAATCCGGCCATGAGCGCCGCCGCGGTGCGGTCCTTCCTTTCTTCTTTGTGAACAAAGAAGAAAGGAAGCGAAAGAAGCAAAACTTTTTGCCGCGAAACTTCGTTTCGCTTCTGTGAAAGGAGGACTATCATGCACATCAGGACTGCCTCTGCGGCGGAGATGCTTGCCCTCTGGGGCGAGAATCCGGACCATCCGTCTCCCACCGCCCGGTTCAACTGTGAGAACATCGAAAGCGGCAGCGCCACCCTCTTCGTCTGGGACCGGAGCGGGGTGCTGGTGGGGGAACTGTATCTCTTCCGCTCCCTGTCTGACCCGGACTTCGCCGACGGGAAAAAGCGGGCCTACTTCTGCGCCCTCCGCATCCGGAAGAACCTCCGGGGGCAGGGCCTCGGAACGGCCCTCATGGAGCACGTCATCGCCCAGGCCGCCCGGGAGGGCTTCACCGAACTCACCATCGGCGTGGAGTACTCCGAGGAGGCCAACATCCGCCTCTATCACCGCATGGGGTTCACGGAACCGGTGAAGGACTGCGTCTTTGACCCCTGCTCAATGGATGAAAACATGAAGCCCGAGGCCCACACGGGCTTCCAACTGCTCTTGAAGCGGCTATGAATAAACCGGCGGAGGACACAATCTTGGAATATTTGACCCTTCTAAAAAACTTCCTGGACGAGGAAAACCGGCTGAAAGCCTTCCCGTCCAAGCGAAAATTACAGCTCTGTGCCGTCAGCTACCTTGCGGAGAAGTTCGAGCCCGGCAGAATCTACACTGAGGGGGAGGTCAACGGCCTGCTCAACCAGTGGCACACCTTCCGGGACCCGGAGACCCTGCGCCGGGAGCTC
Organism: uncultured Oscillospiraceae bacterium; assembly: GCA_910587785.1. Lineage (GTDB taxonomy): Bacteria > Bacillota > Clostridia > Oscillospirales > Oscillospiraceae > Pelethomonas. Next base: position 3,571 of record CAJUOA010000070.1, read on the forward strand.
TTTCAGAACCACTATCTCGACCGCAGGCGGGACGGCAGCGCCTACTGGCTGGAGGCCCCCGCAAATACGAAACAAGAATGTCAACATCACAAGGAGGATATCAGCATGAACAAGTATCTTGACGTAGCCCCCGAGGTCGCCGAAGCCCTCGCCGCCGGCAAGCCCGTGGTGGCCCTGGAATCCACCATCATCTCCCACGGGATGCCCTACCCCCAGAACGTGGAGACGGCCCTGGCGGTGGAGAAGCTGGTTCGGGAGAACGGGGCCGTGCCCGCCACCATTGCCATCATCGGCGGGCGGCTGAAGGCGGGCCTCTCCCCGGAGGAGATCGAGTACTTCGGCAAGAAAGGTGCGGCCATCGCCAAGGCCAGCCGCCGGGACCTGCCGGTGCTCATCGCTAAGGGCCAGGACGGCGCCTGCACCGTGACCACTACCATGATGATCGCCCACATGGCGGGCATCGGCGTCTTTGCCACAGGAGGCATCGGCGGCGTCCACCGGGGAGCGGAGACCACCATGGACATCTCCGCGGACCTGGAGGAGCTCGCCCAGACGCCGGTGATGGTCATCTGCGCCGGGGCCAAGTCCATCCTGGACCTGGGCCTCACCCTGGAGTACCTGGAGACCAAGGGCGTGCCCGTCATCGGCTACGGCACCGAGGAGCTCCCCGCCTTCTACACCCGTTCCTCCGGCTTCGGCGTGGACTACCGCCTGGACACCCCCGCCGAGCTGGCGGCGGCTTTCCGGGCCCAGCGGGACATGGGCCTCAAGGGCGGGATGCTGGTCACGAACCCCATCCCCGAGGAGTACGCCATGGAGCGCTCCGTCATTGATGCCGCCATTGATCAGGCCATCGCCGAGAGCCGGGAGCAGGGCATCCACGGCAAGGCCACCACGCCCTTCCTCCTGGCCCGGGTGAAGGACCTCACCGGCGGCGACAGCCTGGCAAGTAATATCCAGCTGGTGTTCAACAATGCCCGTCTGGCCGCCCAGACGGCGGTAGAGCTGGCCAAATAATCTCCCACTGCCTGCTAAATGCTGCCCTCAGGTACTTTTTGTTCGGACAAAAAGTACCCCAAAAAACCGCTCAAGAAGCGTAGTTTCTTGAGAATCTTCCTTGATTACGGGGGTTATTGGTTTGCGCTGCGACCTGATAGTCTGGTTTTTTCCAATTCCTCCCCTCCGTGGTATACTGTATATACAACGAGAAAGGAGGCTGATCTGCTATGAAGAAAACCACCCGTCCGCTCCGGTTGATCCTCTGCGGAAACGGAGGCCCAGGAATGAAGTACACGTTTCTTCCGGAGGTCCAAAACGACACCCTGTTCGTCCTGACCGGCTCCCCCCTTCCCCTGCTCGCCGGTTACTTGGCGGCGGTAAACCTCTGGGCCTTCGCCCTCATGGGCGTTGACAAACGCCGTGCCAAGCGCAAAGGTGCCCGCCGCATCCGGGAACGGACGCTGTTCCTCTCCGCGCTCTTAGGCGGAAGCCCCGGCGCCCTCCTTGGCATGTGGACCTTCCGCCACAAGACGAAGCACTGGTACTTCGTTTGGGGGATGCCTCTGATCCTGGCGGCGCAGATCGCCCTCGGAATATGGATTTTTCGTACCATTTAAGGCAGAGGCCCGGAACGTCAGTTCCGGGCCTCTTTCGTCTTTAGTTGATGCTGACCACCGTGTAACCGGCGTCGGTGACGGCCTTGGTGAGGGCCTCGTCGCTGGCCTCGCCGGTGACGGTGGCGGTACCGGCCTCCAGGTTCACCTTGGCGGTGACGCCGGGCAAGTCGTTGAGGGCCTTCTCCACCCGTCCGGAGCAGTGTCCGCACATCATACCCTCGATTTTCATGGTCTTTTCCATACTGCTGGTTCCTCCTTCGATGATTTCTTGGATCTCAGGGATTTCAGGCAATTCGATCTCGCCCAAATCTATGTCGCCGGACTGGACGGCCTCCCCGTCGAGCCCGCTGGGCGCGGCTGTCGCGGCGGCGGCAACGGCGCTCCGCCGTGCCGCGGCCTCGGAGCGGAAGCGGCTCTTGAAGAACCGCAGGCGCAGGGCGTTGGATACCACCGTCACGCTGCTCAGGCTCATGGCCGCGGCGGCGAACATGGGGTTGAGCTGCCAGTGGAGCGCCGCATAGAACACCCCCGCCGCCAGGGGGATGCCCAGGGAGTTGTAGAAGAACGCCCAGAAGAGGTTCTGCTTGATGTTCCGGATCGTGGCGCGGCTGAGCTCCACGGCGGCGGCGGCGTCCAGCAGGTCGCTCTTCATGAGCACGATGTCCGCGCTCTCAATGGCCACGTCTGTTCCCGCGCCGATGGCCATCCCCACGTCCGCCCGGGCCAGAGCCGGGGCATCGTTGATGCCGTCGCCCACCATGGCAACCTTCTTGCCCTCCTGCTGGAGGCTCGCGATCTTCCGCTCCTTGTCCTGGGGCAGGACCTCCGCCATGACCTCCGTAACGCCCAGCTGCTGTCCGATGGCCTCGGCGGTGCGGTAGTTGTCGCCGGTGAGCATGATGACGTCGATGCCCAGGCTCTTGAACGCCGCCACCGCGTCCCGGCTGGTGGGCTTGGGGGTGTCGGCCACGGCGATGACGCCCAGCAGGGACGTGTCCTTGGCGAAGAACAGAGGCGTCTTCCCCTGCGCGGCCAGAGCCTCGGTGCGGTCCAGCCAGTCGATGAGATCGATGCCCGCCTCCTCCATCATGGCCCGGCTTCCGGCGAGGCAGGTGTGCCCCCCCAGCACCGCCCGCACGCCCCGCCCGTGGACGGCCTCGAAGCCCTCCACCGGCTGCTGGGGCAGCTTGCGCTCTGACGCCTCCTCCACAATGGCCGCGCCCAGGGGGTGCTCCGAGGGGGCCTCCAGGCAGGCGGCAAGCCCCAGCAGGGCGTTCTCCGCCAGTCCCTCCGCCGGGAGGATATCCGTCACCTGGGGCTTGCCCTGGGTCAAGGTGCCGGTCTTATCCAGGACCACGGTATTGATGGTATGCAGGGTCTCCAGGGCCTCGGCGGACTTGACCAGGATGCCGTTCTCCGCGCCTTTGCCGGTACCCACCATAATAGCCACCGGCGTGGCCAGGCCAAGGGCGCAGGGGCAGGAGATCACCAGCACCGCCACGCCCCCCGTAAGGGCCCTCGTGACGCTCCCGGTGGCGAGGAGCCACACCACAGCCGTCACCAGCGCGATGACCATGACCACAGGCACGAAGATCCCGGACACCTTGTCGGCAAGCTTGGCGATGGGGGCCTTGGAGGAGGACGCCTCCTCCACCAGGCGGATCATCTGGGCGAGGGTGGTGTCCTCGCCCACCCGCAGGGCCTCGAAGACGAAGGAGCCCGACTTGTTGATGGACGCGGCGGCCACCTTGTCGCCCACCGTCTTATCCACCGGCAGGCTCTCTCCGGTCAGGGCGCTCTCATCCACGGCGGAGGCCCCCTCCACAATCACCCCGTCCACGGGGATGGACTGCCCGGGCCGGACCACGATCCGGTCTCCCACCACCACTTCCTCCACGGGGAGCTCTGCCTCCACGCCGTTTCGGATCACGCTCGCGGTCTTGGGGGCCAGGTCCATGAGGCGGGTGATGGCTTCGCTGGTCTTGCCCTTGGAGCGGGTTTCCAGGAACTTGCCCAGGGTGATGAGGGTCAGGATCATGCCTGCGGACTCAAAATACAGGTCCATGTGGTAGCGCGCCACCAGTTCCATGTCCCCGTGGCCCAGGCCCCAGCCGATCTGGAAGATGGCGAAGACCCCGTAGATCACCGCGGCGATAGAGCCCACGGCAATGAGGGAATCCATATTGGGCGCGCCGTGGAAGAGGGTCTTGAAGCCCACCTTGTAGTACTTGTCGTTGAGGTACATGATGGGCAGCGTCAGCAGAAACTGGACGAAGGCGAAGCTCATGGCGTTCTCCATCCCCGTGAGGAACCCCGGCAGGGGCGCGCCCATCATATGGCCCATGGAGATGTAGAAGAGCGGGAGCAAAAAGACAAAGGACCAGATGAGGCGGTGCTTCATCCCCTTGAGCTCCTCGCCCATGACGTCGGTCTTGGCCTCCGGGGCCAGCCGCTTGCCCGGCAGGGAGGCCCCGTAGCCGGAGTCCACCACCGCCCGGATGATGACATCCGGGGTGACGGCGCTCTCGTCGTAGTTCACCTGCATGTTGTTGGCCAGGAGGTTCACGTTCACGCCGTTCACCCCCTCCACCTTTGCCACGGCCTTCTCCACATGGGCGGAGCAGGCCGAGCAGGTCATGCCGGTCACTTGGAAGGTCTGTTTCATGTTAGAGCCACCTGTCTTTCTATCGTTTTGTCTCGATCTGTCCGCACAGCTCTCCCAGGTCCGTCTCCCCGGAGATGTAATGGTAGTCGTGGGCCTCGTTGTCGAAGCACCCGTGCTTCCGCTCCAGCATGGCCGCCACCGGTGGAGGGAGCTTCCCGTGCATCCGCTGGGCGAAGCGCTCCTGGATGGTCTCCAGCTCCGCCGTTACCAGCACCCGGACCGCCCCCGCGGGCACCAGGGACAGGTGTTCCGGCTCGGCGATTACGTAGATGGCCGGGTCTCCCGTCAGGGCCGAGGCCAGCTTCTCCCGGAAGAGCTTCTCTGCCGACGCCTCGTCTTTTGCCATCCGCAGGTAGTCCTTCCCCGTATAGACCTCCCCGCCCAGCCGCTCCTTCAGCGCCTGGGCCAGGGTGGATTTTCCTGTACAGCTCTCGCCGAAAATGGCGATCACCATATTCCCCGGCCTCCTTCCTTACTTCATCAGCTTCTGCAAGACCGCCACCAGCTCGTCGACGACCCCGTCGTTGCCCTCACGGAGGTTCTCGGCCACGCAGGTGCGCAGATGCTCGCTGAGGAGCTCCTTGCTGAAGCTGTTGAGGGCGGCGTTGACGGCGGAGACCTGGGTGAGGATGTCGGTGCAGTAGACGTCCTTTTGCAGCATCTCCCGCAGGCCCCGCACCTGTCCCTCGATGCGGCTGAGGCGGTTGCAGAGGCGGCGCATCTCCTCCTCGCTGCGCACCCGGCTCTTTCCGCAGGTGCAGCTGTCGTCCATAGTGATACCTCCCGGGGGTATTTGGGCTTTGCGGATTTATCATATACCCGGGTGGGGTATTTGTCAAGAAGTTTTTTGAAAAAATTTTGACGCGCGCTTTACGACATGGGAGGCTGTGAGAAGATAGCAACAACACCATGCCGAAGCATAGTGTTGTTGTTGTTAAGTATGTCCATTTTGTAAATTATATTTTTATTAGTTGGAAAAATCTGTTTAAGCCTTGTTCTTGGGGGCGCCTCTACGCTTCACCCAAAGAATCAGCAAAACAGCACTTAATAATGTGATTACGATTATCGCAGGGGCTCCATTCGAAGCCAGCCCGCCTCCCCCGCCGCCGAAACCTGTCCACGCCATAGAACCGCTAAGTTCCGAGAGCGCGGTAACCACCTCACCGGAAGAATAAATCATCCCGTTCTCCAGCTTGAGAAAGTCCGGGCGGGTGGAATAGGGCACCAGCCGGACCTCCTCTTCAGTAAGCGTGATAACAAAATTCATACCAAATCCATAGTCCGATACCGCCACAATATAAGTCGATCCCTCCCGGCCAAACATTCCCGCCGGGACAATTTCTGGTTCAAAAAGATATGGAGCGTCATTCCCTGTATCAGCGTTTCCGTACACAGTAGTATATCCAGGACTGCTGCCCGATATTCCCACGTTAGCATAGGCATAACCGCTGTCGCCGTAATAAACAGGAACTTTCCAAATCGACGGGGCGGAAGCAATCGCGTCCTCCAATGTTCCACATTTGAGCGCACTAGTAAACTCGTACGACGTAAATAGATATACCCGTTTTGCCAAATCCCAGTCCAGCTCTTCAGAATACGGTCGGGCAGAGGGCTCTCCCGTGCAATTGTAGGAATGGAAGAGGATATTCCCCTCCATTGTTTCAGCGATTTCGCGTTCCGCATCGTTCATTGCGTCTTCGCGAAAATCGTATGAATATGCAACAGTCTGCCTGGAAACGATTAGAAAAAAAACCAAGCTAAGGGTCCATAATTTTTTCATCATAGCCATTCTCTATCCCTCCCAGTCCTTGAACAGAACATCTCCAGTACGATCTCTGGAGTCAATCCATCCGTTGGACGTATTTCCATGTTGAAAATCCATATAACTAGCAGTATATGTACGACCATCGCCAGGATTAATAATATAAAAATTTTCTGAATATGCGTCTTTGTAGAATCCTTTTATAACATAAAAATGTCCTGAACCACTTCCTTCAACAAGAGATATAACAGGCCTTCGGTTGTTAATTGATGTTTGTATAATACTTTTAAAAAAACAAACTGTCAACCATTTTCCGTTGATTTGCACAGGCTTTTTAGAGGGAATGGGAGTAGTTATTCAAGCCTCTGTTGTGAAGCAAAACACATAACGATTATTTAAGACAATTGGAAGGAGCGGGCGTTCTGCCCGCTCCTTCCCGTTTGCGCTACCGCTTCTCCCCCGGCTTGAACACCAGCGCCGCGAGAAACCCGAAGAGCACCGCCGCCGTAATGCCCCCCGCCGTGGCGGTGAGCCCGCCGGTGAGCACCCCCAGCCACCCCTTTTCCGTTACCTCCTTGGCCACGCCCTTGGCCACGCCCTTGGCCACGCCCTTGGCTAAGTTAGAGCCAAAGCCCGTCAGGGGCACTGTCGCCCCCGCACCGATTACAACCGTGTCAGCGGTATCCAGCGCCGCTTTCAGCCGCTTAATTTGCTGTGAGTAAATTTCGGTAGATTTCATAATCGACATCTTTGAAAACATTGAAGATCACCTTTATGACGCTGTTATTTTCTATGCGGTATTCCCTGACTGTCCGAACCGCAATCTCCGCCGCCCTGTCGTTGGGAAAGTGAAATTCCCCCGTAGAGATACAGCAGAAAGCGATGCTCTTGATGCCAACCTGTTCTGCCAATTCCAGGCAGGAGCGATAGCAGGAAGCCAACAGCGTTTCATCCCGCCCGGTCAGCGGCCCGGTGATGATGGGGCCAACGGTATGCAGAACATATTTACAGGGGAGGTTATAGGCCCTGGTGATCTTCGCCTTTCCCGTTTCTTCCTCCCGGCCCTGCTCCTGCATAATTGCCGCGCACTCCTGCCGCAGTTGGACGCCGGCATAGGTGTGGATGCAGTTATCAATGCAGCCGTGGCAGGGGACATAGCACCCGGTCATACCACTGTTGGCGGCGTTGACGATGGCATCACAGCGCAGGGTGGTGATGTCCCCCTGCCAGAGATAGATACCCTCTGATACGGGAGTCAGGCTACTCAATTCAGTCACGCCCTTTTGAGCCAGTTCCTCCCGGAGATATTCGTCCTGTGCCGTGAGAAAGTTTTCGCTGGCCGCCTGGGGAAAGCGGACGTTCATCAGGGAACGCAAAAGCCTTTTTTGCTCTGCGGCATCTGCCGGAACAGGCAGGTTCCGATACTTGGGTTGTTCTGAAAGCAATTCTTTTATCAGATAAATCCGCCGTTCTGTCTGGGTCATGTTATCCTCGCTTTTCTACTGCCTGGACGGGACAAACCGTATGGCAGTTGCCGCAGTGCAGGCAGTGTTCCTGTTGAATTTGATAGGGCGTCCCTGCCTCGATGCACCGCTGGGGACAATGCTCGGCGCAGGTGCCGCAGCCGATACAGATGTCTGTGATTTGATACCCTTTCCCCGTGACAGTTCCCTTGCCAACGGTGTAGCTCTCCCGGAAGATTGGATTGACACCCAGATTGAAGTATTCAATTTCCGCATCCACGATCTCAAATACAATTCCAGCCAGTTTCCGGGTATCACCAGGGTACACGTTAGAGAGATAGGGCTGCTCGGCAAAGATGGCGTCAATCCACTTCCCCTGTTCCACCTCGCTGACAGGTCGTGCCTTGGCGGACAGCCGGATCATCTCTTTATACTTGGTGTAGCCGAGAATTTGCACACGCCCGTCAGACAACAGCTGACGGCAGAAGTCCTTGCCCTTGGCCGTGAAAAAGTACATAGTTTCCGGTTCATAGTGGATGGCGCTGATGTTGCGGATTTGCGGCCCGCCATTCTTATCTACCGTGGCAAAAGCCAGAACACCCACATATTGCAGCTTTTGCAAACAAGTTTTTGCGTCCATGTTATCCCTCCACGATTTTACTGTGGCCTGCTTTACGAGGCTTTTCTCCCGGATATTCACCGCTCACATAACCCAGTAGCACAAAACAGCGGGCGATATAGTTTTCGGGTATGTTCCATTCCCGGAGCAGTGCTGTCCCCATTTCACTGTCAAAGGTTTCCTCTCCCCGTGCCACGATGCAGGAGGAAATCCCCAACTCCGTTGCCATCAACACCATGTTTTCCGCACAGCAAAAGGCGTCGGGAATACTGTAAAGAAAGTTCTTCTGCGCAAAGACAATGCAGACCGTGGGAGCGCCGTAAAAGCCGCTTTTCATGCTGGGGTCATCAATAATGCTGGGCTGTTCCTGAGAAACATAGGAGCCTGACAGCTTGCTCCGGTCAAAACGTGCCACGTTCATTCTTCCGATCTTCCCGGCAAGAGCGGCGTTATGAATGCCCACAATCATACTCCGCTGACCGCCTCCGGCGTTGGGGGCGTATGTCCCGGCCTCAATGATCGTTTCCAGGTCAGCCTTTGAAATCTGCCTGTCCTGGTATTTGCGGATAGAGCGGCGGTGTTTCATCAATTCCAACAGTTCCATTACTCCACCTCTTTCCAGCATTGGGGGTCAGCGTCATAGAAATCCCCGTGCGCGCCGCTGGCCACGGCAGGGCATCCCCGGCACCATGCCAGCAGCTCACATCTCGCGCATTTCTTGAATTTCTGATAATCCCGATAGGTTTCCATCTCGCAGACCCACACATCCGCGATCCTGTCCTCAAAGACATTGCCCACCTTGCTGTTCTGGACACGGCGGCAGGCGTAAAGGTCGCCGGTGGGAAGGATGGTCAGGTGACAGTTGCCGCAGTTGCAGCCACCGTAGATCATGCCCTCCTGGGCGTCCTCCGGGATTTTGAACGCCCCGGTTTCATATTCGTACAGCGTCCAGAGGTGGTCTTTTTTGTTGAAGTAGGTCTGACAGCCCGCTGCCTCGTATGCCTTGAATTTTGCATCGCAGACGGCCAGCAGTTCCCGGTATTCCTCCGGCGTGATGCCGGTGTCCTTTTCCTCGCTGGTGGGGCAGTACCGGGCGAAAGCGAATACATCCACGCCGTATTTTACCACAGTATCAATGATTTGGGGAACATCTTTGATGTTCGTTCCCGATACAGTGGTCATAATCACGCTGCGGATGCCAGCGTTTTTGATGCAGGAGATTTTTTCGAGGGTGCAGTCAAAGGAACCGGGCTTGCGGAACCAGTCGTGGGTTTCCCGCATTCCGTCCAGGGAAAGCTGATACTTCTGACAGCCGCATGATTTCAGCCGCCTGCATACCTCGTCATTCAGATGGAACGGATTGCCCATGATGGTAAAGGGAATGTCCCGCTCCTTCAGTAATTCCAGCAGACGCCAGAAATCCGGGTGCAGGATAGGATCGCCGCCGGTGATGTAGAAATAGGGCAGAGGGTCGTACATCTCGCACATATCGCAGCAGTTGTCCACAACGTCCTGCATCTGTTTCCAGGTCATGGCGTCCAGCTTTTTGCAGTTGTCCTCCGAGAAGATATAGCAATGCTTACACCGCTGGTCGCACTCGTCCGTAATGTGCCATTGGAAAGAAAAATACTGTTTCATATCATGTTCCCCTCATATGAAAAACGGCCAAAGCCGATTGTGTTTGGGAAATCCCCCGGCAAAGGTCTGGCCTTGCCGGGGGACAGCGCAGAGTTACTTGTCGCCAGCGCCGCAGGAAGAACCGCAAGCAGCGGGCTTTTCCTCCGGTTTGCCGGACGCGCCGCAAGCGGCGGGAGTCTCAGCCGGCTTGTCAGATGCACCGCAGGCGGCGGGTTTATCGGACGCACCGCAGGAAGAACCAGCCCAGCCGGACAGATTGGAAAGCGCCATGATGTTTACCTCCGATTATGTTTGTCGAACATTTTCCGTTCGCAGACTTATCTTAGCGTGGCTTCCGTGTTAAAACAAGTACGCACCTTTTTATTACTCAGTCACTTTTTTGTAACCTATTGCATAAATTTTAATTTGAACCAAAAGAAATTACCAGCCATCAGGAGCTTTTATAGGATGTTATTAAATCCTCTGAAACGCCTGGAAACACAAGGGTTTAAGCAAGTCAACACCCTGTTCCCTGTTATCCGGTCCCACCCTCTGTTAAGGGCTTTACGGGAGCTGGCAAGGGAAAAATCAAGGGAAGATGCAGGATTTTGGAGCGTCAAGGATATGGCAAGCGTGGGCTGTCGTGATGTGACCAGCCAGCAAACTTGCACCCTGTATCGGCCCTTCAACTTCATACACGACCAGAAAACGGACATCGGAAGATGCCCGTTTTTTCATTCTCTGGAGGTGAGATATTTTGAGCAGTCCTAACACATCCCCTCCCAAGCGGCGGGGCAGACCGCCCAAGGTACGGGAGGCCCCCGCCCCCGCGCCGCAGCCCCAGGGCGAGATGGTGGTCCCCATTCCCCTGGCGGAGCTGCACCCGTTTCCCAACCACCCGTTCAAAGTGAGGGATGATGAAGCTATGAAAGAGACCACCGCAAGCGTGAAAGAAAATGGTGTGCTGACCCCGGCCATCGTCCGCCCCCGCGAGGGAGGCGGCTATGAGATCATAGCGGGCCACCGCCGCAAGCACGCCTGTGAACTGGCGGGGCTGTCCGCGCTGCCAGCCCTGGTCCGCAGTCTGGACGATGATACCGCCACTATTCTGATGGTGGACAGCAACATCCAGCGGGAGAACATCCTGCCCAGCGAGAGGGCGCAGGCATATAAAATGAAGCTGGAAGCCATCAAGCGCCGCGCCGGGAGGCCCACCAAAGAGGCCGAAAATAATTCGCCGAAAATTTCGGCGAATTTCCGCAGCGATGATGAAATCGGCGCGGCAATGGGCGTGAGCGGCGATACCGTCCGCAATTACATTTCCCTTACCCAGCTGGTCCCGGAGCTTCAGCAGATGGTGGATGATAAGAAGATCGCGCTGTCCCCTGCCTACCAGATCGCCGCCTTGAAGCCGGAGGAACAGGCGCTTTTGGTGGAGACCATCGAAAGCGAACAGGCCACCCCCTCCGTCTCCCAGGCCCAGCACATGAAAAAATTGAGCCAGTCCGGGGAGCTGAACGAGGACACCATGCTCTCCATCCTGTCGGCGGAGAAGAAGCCGGAGGTGGACAAAATCGTGCTGACCGCCGATACCCTCCGCAAATACTTCCCCCGCTCCTATACGCCCCGGAAGATGGAGGAGACCATCATCAAGCTGTTGGAGGCGTGGCAGAAGAAGCGCCAGCGCAGTCAGGAACGCTAACTGAATATAGGACAGATACGCCGGACAGGGAAGCTCTCTGCCCGGTTTTTTCGTGTCCGGGAAAGGAGAAGCACGTTGTATATCAACACATTCCAATATAAGCCGGAGCATGTGGATTGCAGGCTCTGCACCGAGTACGCCGGTAAAAAGAAGGGCTGCACCGCCCAGGGCTGTCCCTGGCTGGCGGAACGGATCGAGGCCGGTGTGGTGGGATATGAGGAGGCCGTTATGGAGACGTTCCCCCGCAATGCCCACCTGGACGCCCGCCTGCATACGGCCATCCGGCGCTTTACCGGGTCCCTGTTCCTCTCCCCCGCCCACCAGGGCCGCATGGAGCGGCTGAAAGCGCGGGAAGGCTTCCGCCGGAAGCGGGACACCCCGGCCTACTTCGCCGCCATGTATCTGCTCACCGCCAATGATGACCTCTTTCTCCGGTCTGCCAACTGCTTTTGCAGGCACGGCATTGAGTTTGACTATGGGACGCTGAAAGACATCTCTCCCCATTGCTACACCCTGTTCTCTGCGGCGCGGGACATCTATGCGGAGGGGTCCGGCGTGGCCCTGACCGACCTTGCCAACAGCGAGGTGGTGGACACCCTGGCTTTCAGCCTGATCGTCAACGCCCTTCTGGTGGCCCGGTACGGCCCCGCCGTGCTGGAGATCAAGGAAAGGAGCCGCAAATGAAGCCGCTGCATCTGCCCATCACCGGGCATGACCTGTTGGCGGTGGAGCGGTTCCAGGACGGCACCCGCCACATGATCGAGTTTCTGGTGCTGGCCGACTGCCCCCTGGGAAAAGAGGGCCAGTACATCCGGCGCTTTCTCACCGAGGGCGGCTACCAGGAGGCCCTTGCCCATGTGCGGCAGGGCGGCATCCAAATCCGCAGACACGCCAGCATCATCGAGGGCCACATCCTTCCCGACAAGCCGAGGAAACGGCGCAAAAACTGACAGGAGGTAGATCACATGTATTCTTTGGATTCTTTGGAGTATGCCATCCGGGAGCTGTACCGCTCCGGCATTGGAGACAACAGCGGCCTGTCCGCTGACGAGGTGGAGGAGCTTCTGGACGGCATCGACTTCCATGCGCTGCTCCAGGCTGTCCGGCACCACGCCGAGACCGCCTTTGCTTTCGCCACCCAGGGCAATCACCCCAAGTCGTTCAACTACCGGGGGGCGGAGCTGTTCGGCCAGCGGGCCACGCTGCTGTATGACGATTTCGACCAGAGTACCGCCGAGGCCGTCCTGACCACCCGCAGCGTGGAGCTGTGGCTGCTGGAGGATATGACAATCACCGCCGTTGCCAGCGTGTCCGTGGTCTGTGAGGGCGGCGCGTATGTGGCCGAGTACCGGGAGGGCCTGGGCGACCCCTGGACCAGCGGCATGTGCCTGGACCTGGAGGAGCTGACGGACCGGCTGGATAAGCTGTGCTGGCCCGTCCATGAACATGAGATTCCCGTTTACGAGCTGTAAACGGAGGGAAAGGAGCGTAAAAAGGCAGTTCTCCCAACATGGGAGCTGTAAATAACAGCGAAACCTTTTCGGCGGTCTCCCTCTCCGGCGGAAAAGACAGTTCGTGTCTTTTGCTGCTGATGATCGAGAAGGGCCTGCCCATTGACAGCGTACTCTACGCCAACACCGGCATGGAGTTCCCGCAGATGGAGGCCCACATCGCCAAGCTGGATGATTTTCTCTATCAGGAGCGCGGCATCCATATCACCACCCTGCAACACCCCCACGGCTTTGAGTGGATGATGTTTGAGGAGCCAAAGCAAAAGCCGAGCTGCCTGGAACGCCGCGCCCGATTGGGAATACCGCCGTACGGGAACGGCTGGCCGGGGATCAAGGTACGCTGGTGTACCGGCCAGCTGAAAACCCATCTTATCAATAAAACGGTCAACCATCTGAAAAAAGAAAAAGACGCATTACATTTTATCGGCATCGCCGCTGATGAAGCCCACCGCTGTAAGGCGGACACCCACAACCGCTATCCCCTGGTGGAGTGGGGCATCACCGAGGCCCAGGCCCTCCAGGTCTGCTATGACCGGGGCTACGATTGGGGCGGACTGTATGAAATATACCATCGCGCTTCGTGCTGGTGCTGTCCTTTTCAACGTATAGACGAGCTTCGGAAGCTCCGCCGCCACCACCCGGAGCTATGGGCACAGCTGCTGGATATGGACAACCGGGCGCGGGCCATGTTCGGCCCCGGTCCGCTGGGACAGTTCAAAAAGAACTGGAGCGTGGCGCGGCTGGAGGAACGCTTTGCCCGCGAGGATGCGGCGGACACCGCATAAGTCAAAATCTAATGAGGAAGTGAGTGAAGAATGGCCGTCTATCGTGTAGAACGGACGCGGGATTACACAGTGATGTCGAACCATCACTTGAAGGACCCCGGCCTGTCGCTGAAAGCAAAGGGGCTGCTGGCGATCATGCTGTCCCTCCCGGACGACTGGAATTATTCCACGCGGGGCCTCGCCGCCATCTGCAAAGAGGGCGTGGAGGCCATCGGAAACACGCTGAAAGAGTTGGAGCGGGCGGGCTATGTGGTGCGCCGCCAGCTGCGGGACGGGAATGGGCGCGTGGGCAATGTGGAGTACACCATCTATGAAAAGCCCCAGATACCGCCCCCGGCCCCCTCCGAACCGGACACGCCACCCCCGGACACGGGTTTACCGGGTACGGCTTCACCGTGTACGGGTTTCCCGGATACGGTTGCGCCGGATACGGTTGCGCCGGATACGGAAAACCCGGCGCAATTAAATACTAAGAAAACTAATTCCCGTAAAAAACAAAATACTTATCAAGCAAATACTCATTCATTCTGTCCCCAGCCCCCTCCGGGGCCAGGGTCCGCGCCTGCGGCGGAAGGAATGACGGAAGTGTATGAGAAGCGGGATGAAATTCGGGAGCAGATCGAGTATGACCTGATTGCCGACAGAGCCAACCGGGAGCAGATCAATGAGCTGGTGGAGATCATGCTGGAGGTTGCTTTGAGCCGAGCGCCCACCATGAAGATCGGGCGGGGCGCGGAGTACCCCACAGCTTTGGTCCGGCAGCGGTTTGAGCTTATCGACAGCAGCCACATCGAGAAGGTGCTGGACGGCATCCGGGAAAACACCACCCGCGTCTGGAACACCAGGGCCTATCTGCTGGCTGCGCTGTTCAACGCCCCAGCCACCACGGACAACCACTACACGATGCTGGTCAACCACGACCTCTACGGCGGCGGATAGCCGTCTTTTTCTTGACCCGAACACGGGAGAAAGGAGCTTCCCATGAAGCGACCCCTTGCTTACATCACCGCCGCCTGGAGCGGCAACGAGTACGAAAATGCAGAGAACGCCGCCCGGTACTGCCGTCAGGTGTACGAGGCTGGCTATTCCCCCATCTGTCCCATCCTGCTCACCGCCCGATTCCTCCAGGATGCGGTCCCCCAGGAGCATAAGGACGGCATCGACATGGCGCGGGACTACCTC
>CAJUOA010000071.1 GCA_910587785.1 uncultured Oscillospiraceae bacterium
GACCACCGAGATCTACACTCTTTCCCTACACGACGCTCTTCCGATCTGCCGGGTTATGGAATACTTTCCAGGGTGAGGAGCGGTTCGTGGTCTTAACCACCGCCTCCAATGATACCATCATCAATGTCCATGACCGGATGCCGGTCCTGCTGACGGATGATGAAGTAACACCTTGGCTCTATGATACTGGAATGGCCTCGGCAAAATTGACGGCTCTGCAACCAGCCTTGGAGGGTGCTGCCGTCTGATCACCAGCGGATGCGCACCCTCTGTCCCCACAGTGTCTCGATCTGAACGCCGACCAGAAACCAGCCGCGGCTGTCCATCTCAATGCGGGTGGGTACCCATTGCTCGTTCTGCCAAATATCCATTGTGGTACCGCAATGAAAACCGCCATAGCAGTCATCGCTGTTGAAACGGATATCGGCGCGGCCGCTTTGTATATCGGGAATTAAAATGCCTTCTCTCATATTTGATGCTCCTATCTTAAAATAGTAAGTACCCCATGCCCACAAGTCAAACCTTGGCTTCTTGGGCATGGGGTATAATCGAGTTCAACTATTCATCCAAATGGTTGGTTTTAAGTACAAAATCAGGCTATGTCAGAGTCTTTTCAAGTGGTGTAAAAGTGGTGTAATTCACAAAATTCCGATTGCTCCATTATGATGTGATCCCATTGAAAACACTGGGGGTTTTGTTGCTTGCAAAGGGGTGAAATGGATCTCCAATGCTTTGAGGTACATGTGCCCACCTGCCTGTCGTGACAGCCCGCCGTGGACTGCTCTGTTTTCAGCGCCCCTCCCTGCCACGGCAGGGGCACGATATAGCATTTTATTATAGCACATGGCGCTGGAAATTTCAACATAGTATCTAAAGTTCGTTGCATGGGATTCCAGGCACATCCGAAACAGACCGGCACACCCCGATCAACATCCAATTTTACGCACGGAAATCAATTTTTCAAGGATGAACGAAACCATTTTTATGGGGATTCAGTTGACATTTTGCTATCTATCCTGGTATAATCGCACTATTATACCAGAGGGGAGATGCAAGAGCGATGGGAGAGCGCAGGAGGCTTTGCAGGGCTGCTATAAATGAACATGCGTGGATATGCAGTTTTGATGAGAATATCTCTCCAGTCAATCTGAAGGACTGCTTGATTGTAGATATCAGTGAGGCGGGCGCATGTATCCAGTGTTCTGCCTGCTATGAGAGAGGCCAGCCGCTCGCGTTTATTCCGCAGGATCTTATCGACAGCGGCCTTCGTCCGGTGGTTGGCATCGTGATGTGGAGCAGGCAGTGCTCTGAAACGGACTACCGGCATGGCATCGAGTTTCTCGGCTTGAATACCCATTGTCTGCAAGATTCGGGAGCAGGTGAGCCAGTTATCGGATGATAACAGCAACAAATCAGCCGAAACGTAGCTGTTTTCCGCAAAATCTCAGTTTATCGAGGCAAAAGGACACCGGAGATTCTCCGATGTCCTTTCGTTATGATCCAAGAAAAATTTTCCTTACCCCATTGCGCCATTCTCCGGCGCGGGGTATAATGGATGCGGTTTCAATTCCCGTCAAGTTCCACAAAACCGCCGCCTCACAGGCGGGCAAGGTTTGCGCAAAAATTCTCTTTTGGTCCCTTTTCCCGGAAGGAAAAGGGCTGTATGCAGAAAAAATGGAGGACGATCTTATGGGCATTTCATTCAACGCACAGGAGCGGGTGTTCCGGCTGGAGACCCCCGGCTCCGCGTATCTCATCGCGCTCATCGACGAGGCGGGCTTTTTGGCCCACGCCTACTACGGCCGGAGCATCCCGGACGACAACATGCAGTATCTGACACGCTCCCTCTCGGACCAGCCGTTCCGGGAGATGGGGCGTCAGCTGGACTACCTGAACAATCTCCCCATGGAGTACCCCTGCCGGGGGACGGGGGACTTCCGAGAGGCGTGTCTCGCAGTGGAGACGGATGAGGGATACCGGACGGCGAACCTGACCTACGTCTCCCACAAGATCTACGGCGGCAAGCCCCCGCTGGAGGGTCTGCCCGCCACCTGCGGCGGGGCGGAGGACTGCGAGACGTTGGAGCTCCTCTGTGAGGACAAGGCCCTGGGCCTGCATGTGACCCTGCTCTACACAGCTTTTACAAGGCTGGACGCCATCACCCGCTCCGCCCGCATCGAGAACGCCGGGACCAGCGGCCTCTCCCTCACCGCCGCACTCTCGGCCTGCCTGGACATGGAGGACCAGGGGTTCGACCTCATCACCCTCCACGGCGGCTGGGGGTGCGAGCGGATGCTCTGCCGGGAGGCGCTCCGCTGGGGGGAGCAGGGCGTCCGCTCCACGCGGGGCATCTCGTCCCACCAGGAGAACCCGTTCATCGCCCTAGCCCAGCATACCGCCACCCAGGACCAGGGACAGGTGTACGCCATGAACTTCGTCTACTCCGGCAACTTCCTCGCCCAGGTGGAATCCAGCCACGAGGGACAGCTCCGGGCGGTGATGGGCATCGCGCCGGAGGAATTCCGCTGGTACCTCTCCCCCGGCGGGGCGTTCCAGACGCCGGAGGCGGTGCTGGTCTACTCCCATGAGGGCCTGGGGGCCATGACCCGGACCTTCCACGACCTCTACCGGAAGCATCTGGTCCGGGGGCCGTGGCGGGACAGGCCCCGCCCCAGCCTGGTCAACAACTGGGAGGCCACCTATTTTGACTTTGACACGGAAAAGCTCCTGGACATCGCCCGCACTGCCGCGAAGAGCGGCGTAGAGATGCTGGTGCTGGACGACGGCTGGTTCGGCGGCCGGAAGGACGACCACTCCAGCCTCGGCGACTGGGTGGTGAACGAGGAGAAGCTCCCCGGGAGCCTCAAGCGCCTGGCCGATGAGGTGAACGCCCTGGGGATGAAGCTGGGGCTGTGGATGGAGCCGGAGATGGTCTCGCCGGATTCGGACCTCTACCGCGCCCACCCGGATTATGCCCTGCAGATCCCGAGCCGGGACCCTATTTTGAGCCGCTGGCAGCTGGTGCTGGACTTCTCCCGCAAGGAGGTCCGGGACTGTGTCTATGACCAGCTCCACAAGGTCCTCTCCTCCGCCAACATCGAGTACGTCAAGTGGGACATGAACCGGGAGCTGAGCGATGTCTGGTCCAGCGCCCTCCCCGCCGGACGGCAGGGGGAGCTTCGCCACCGCTATGTGCTGGGCGTCTACGAGCTGCAAGAGCGGCTGCTGCGGGATTTCCCCGGTCTGCTGCTGGAGAACTGCGCCAGCGGCGGGAGCCGCTTTGACCCGGGGATGCTCTACTACAGCCCCCAGATCTGGACCAGCGACAATATGGATGTGGTGGAGCGCCTGCGCATCCAGGAGGGCACGGCCATGGTCTACCCCCTCTCCACCATCAGCGCCCACGTCCCCGCCTGCCCCAGCCACACCAACGGACGCACCACGCCCTTCGAGACAAGGGGGCAGGTTGCTCTGCCGGGATGCTTTGGCTATGAGCTGGACCTGACGAAGCTGACGGAGGAGGAGCTGTCCATGATCCCCGGACAGCTGGAGGATTACAAAAAATACGGCCCCGTGTTCCACGACGGGGACTATTACCGCCTCGCCTCCTACCGCGAGAACGGTGAGTACGACGCCTTCATGTCCGTGACAAAGGACAAGGGCCTCGCGGTGGTGAACTATGTCCAGGTCCTCTCCCGTGTGCCCCGCAAGCCGCCGGTCCTCCACCTGCGCGGGCTGGATGAGGGCAGGCGCTACCGCTTTACGGAGACCGGCGAGGAGCGCTCCGGCGCGGCGTGGATGTACGGCGGACTGCTCCTGCCGCGGATGATGGGCGACTTCCACGGCAAGCTCTTCGTATTGGAAGAGGTGCGTCCATGAGCGTCCCGAGGCCGGAATACCCACGCCCCCAGTTCGTGCGGGAGGCTTGGCTGAACCTCAACGGCCCGTGGGATTTCTCCTTTGACGAGCCCGGCTTCGACCGGACCATTACGGTGCCCTTCGCCTATCAGGCGGCGCTCTCCGGCATCGGCACGGACGAGCGGCACGACCGGGTATGGTACCGCCGCGCCTTCGCCCTGCCGGAGGACTGGGCGGGAAAACGGGTCCTGCTCCACTTCGGCGCGGTGGACTACACCTGCAAGGTGTGGGTCAACGGCGCGCTTGCGGGAGGCCACACCGGCGGACACGCCGGGTTCTCCCTGGATGTCACCGAGGCCCTCCGGCCCGGCGAAAACGTCCTCACCGTCCTGGCGGAGGACGACCACGCCGACCGGGAGATGCCCCGGGGCAAGCAGTACTGGGGCGAGAAGCCCAGGAGCATCTTCTACACCCCCACCAGCGGCATCTGGCAGACGGTCTGGCTGGAGCCCGTCTCGGAGGACCGGCTCCTCAGCGTGCGGGTGACGCCGGACCTTGCCGGACGGCAGGTGTTTTTCGACTATGAGCTGAGCCGTCCCGGCCTGGTGCTGACAGCGGCGGCGGCGTGCCCGGATGGAGCGGCCGTCTCCGCCCGGTCGGACGGGGAGGCCGGGGCCGGCTGGTCCTCTCCCTGGACCGGGATGGGCTGGACGGCGGCGCCTTTGCGGACCAATACGCCTGGAGCCCGGAGCACCCGGCGCTTTTTCGGACCGTCTACGAGGTCCGGGCTGAGGCGGAGGTGACGGACCGCGTCAGCGGGTATTTCGGCCTGCGGAGCATTGCCGTTGCGGACGGAAAAATCCTCCTCAACGGCAGGCCGTACTATCAAAAGCTGCTCCTGGACCAGGGCTATTGGCCCGACGGCCTGCTCACCGCGCCAACGGATGCGGCCTTCGTCACGGACATCGAGGCCTGCAAAGCCATGGGCTTCAACGGCGTGCGCAAGCACCAGAAGGTGGAGGACCCCCGTTTCCTCTACCACGCGGACCGGCTGGGACTGCTGGTCTGGGGCGAGATGGCCAACGCATATGTGTTCTCCGGCCGGTACGTGCGGCGGTTCACGGCGGAGTGGATGGAGGTCCTGGAGCGGGACTACAACCACCCCTGCATCGTGGCCTGGACGCCCCTCAACGAATCCTGGGGCGTCAATGAGATCAGCAGCGACCCCCGGCAGCTCCACCACTGCAAGGCCCTGGTGGAGCTGACCAAGAGCCTGGACGCCACCCGGCTGGTGATGAGCAACGACGGCTGGGAGCAGACCATCCCGGATGTGCTGGGCATCCACGACTATGAGGCAAAGGCGGATGTTCTGCGGCAGCGGTACGCCTCTCTGGAGAGCATCCTGGCCTTCCGGCCTGCGGA
Organism: uncultured Oscillospiraceae bacterium; assembly: GCA_910587785.1. GTDB lineage: Bacteria > Bacillota > Clostridia > Oscillospirales > Oscillospiraceae > Pelethomonas. The sequence goes on from CAJUOA010000071.1 coordinate 5,281, forward strand.
TCGGGCGGTCTTTGCGCCCGGGTGCCGCTACGCGGGACAGCCGGTGATGGTCACGGAGTGCGGGGGCATCTCCTTCCGGTCCCAGGGCGGCGCCTGGGGGTACACCGACACCAAAACGCCGGAGGAGTTTCTGGAGACCTACCGGCAGGTGGTCGCCTCCCTGCTGTCGTCGGAGCTGGTGCAGGGATTTTGCTACACCCAGCTGACCGATGTCCAGCAGGAGCAGAACGGGCTTCTGACCTTTGACCGGAGGCCAAAATTCGATTTTGCGGCCATCCGGGAGATCAACGAGGGATAGACTCCGCCCCGCCGGGGCGGAGAGGGATACAAAAAGGCGGCGCAGTTTCGACTGCGCCGCCTTGCGTACTATAGGGAGATCAGGCGTCGAACACGCCCAGGATCACGATGCCGATGACCACCAGGAGCACCATGGTGTAGTGCTTCCAGGAGAGCTTCTCCTTCAGGAAGACGCGGCTCCAGAGCACGGAGGCCGCGCAGTAGGCGGAGATGATGGGCGCCGCCAGGGCCACATGGGCCTGGTCCGCGATGGCGTAGATGTAGGCGAACTGCCCCGCCGTCTCGAAGATGGCGCCGGTGTACTTGGGGAGCTCCGCTCTGGGGAGCAGGCGGTCCTTCTTGACGATGAGCACGTAGATGAGGCAGAACACCGCCGCGCACAGGAACGTCAGCTCATAGGCCACGTTGGCGCTGTCCTCGTCCAGGCGCTCGAGTACCCGGCTGTCGGCGAAGGTGCCCAGGGCGTCCAGCAGGCAGTAGGCCACCGGCAGGGCCAGGGCAAGAAAGCTCTTGGAATATTTGTAGTTGGAGGCCTCCTGCCGGGCGGCGCGAAGGTCCTCGTCCTCCCGCGCCTCCACCACGCCCAGGCCGATGACGCCCGCGCATACCAGGGCCACCGCCGCCAGCTGGGCGGGATGGACACTGCCGATGCCGTCGGTGGCAAGGCACAAGAGCGCCACCAGCGCGCCGGAGGAGTTGCAGATGGGCGAGGAGATGCTCAGCTCGATGTACCGCAGGCCGATGTAGCCCAGGGCCATGGAGAAAATGTAGAGCAGGGACACCGGGAGGTAGATGAGGATGATGGACAAACTGATCTCCGTGCCGCTCACAAAGACCTCGTAGGCCGCGTGGAGCCCCATGACCACGCCTACGGCGATGACCATCTTCAGATGGCTGTATTTGTCCTTGGGGTCCCGGCAGCCAATCTTTGAGAACAGATCACTGCCGCTCCAGCACAGGAGGGTGATGAGTGCAAGCCAAAACCACATGGGTCGGTCTCTCCTTTTCTTGTTTGATGGTTGGGGATGGGGTCAAACAAGCCGGAGGCGGCCTTTTCCGGTAGTATCGGTTGGGGTGGATATGGGTCATAGAGTGCAGAGTCCCTTGTCCAGAAGCCTCTGTGCGGCGAGGAGGATGCCGCTCTTGGCGTGCTGCCAGGTGAGGCCCCCCTGGAAGTACACGGCGTAGGGGGGGCGAATGGGGCCGTCGGCGCTCAGCTCGATACTGCTCCCCTGGACGAAGGTCCCGGCGGCCATGATGACCTGACTGTCATAGCCGGGCATGTCCCCGGGCACCGGCGTGGCAAAGCTGTCCACCGGGGCGGCGGACTGGATGCCGGAGCAGAAGGCCTCCATGCCTTCCGCGGAGCGGAGCTCCACGGCCTGGATGATGTCGCTGCGCGCCTCCCCGGCGGATGGGACACAGCGGAAGCCCAGTCCCTCGAAGAGGTTTGAGGCGAACACGGCCCCCTTCAGCGCCGAGGCCGTCACCGTGGGGGCGAGGAAGAACCCCTGGAACAGGGCGGGCAGAAGCCCCAGATTGGCCCCTACCTCCTGCCCCAGCCCCGGCGCGGAGAGCCGGTAGGCGCACCGGTCCACACACTCCTTCGTGCCGCAGATATAGCCGCCGATGGGGGCGAGGCCGCCGCCGGGGTTCTTGATGAGGCTCCCCACCGCCATGTCTGCGCCCACGTCTGTGGGCTCGATGACGTCCACGAACTCGCCGTAGCAGTTGTCCACCATCACCTTCACGCCGGGTTTGCAGGATTTGCAGAAATCGATCAGTTCCCCGATCTGCCGGACCGTAAAGGAGGGCCGGGTGGCGTAGCCCTTGCTGCGCTGGATGGTGATGAGCTTCGTGCGCTCGTTGATGGCGGCGCGGATGCCCTCGTAGTCAAAGCCGCCGTCCGGCAGGAGGTCCACCTGCCGGTAGCTCACGCCGTACTCCGCCAGGGAGCAGGGGCTGGGCCGGATGCCGATGACCTCCTGCAAAGTATCGTAGGGCAGGCCCACCGGGGAGAGCAGTTCGTCCCCGGGCAGGAGGTTGGCGCTGAGGGCCACGGTCAGGGCGTGGGTGCCGCAGGTGATCTGGGGCCGCACGAGGGCCGCCTCCGCGTGGAAGACCTTGGCGTAGATCTCCTCCAGGCGCTCCCGGCCGTCGTCGTCGTAGCCGTAGCCCGTGGTGGCGGCGAAGTGGTTCGCCCCCAGTTTCGCCTCCTGCATCGCAAGGAGGACCTTCAGCTGGTTGGCCTCCGCCACCTGGTCGATGGCCTTGAAGCGGTCCTCCAGAGCGGCCAAGACCGCCTCTCCACGGGAAAAAAGGGCCTCGCTGAGCCCCAGACGCTGGTATTGTTGGATAAGTTCCATGAGTTCCCCTCTTTTTGTATAATTTTCCTCCAGCAGTCTACCATATATGGGAGAGATTTGCAAGGACAAAAACATGGGGGCTTAAGCAATCCTTAAACATTGTCCCCCTTGCAGCTTAAAATTTTTCTGATAGGATAAAGACACTTCCAAGAAGACCAAATCTACGAAACGGAGGACATACGCTATGGAGCAGTTGGACATGATTTTTTTCGGCCTTTCCTTGGGACTGAAGGTCTTTACCATCTATTTTGCCGTTGTGGCGCTCTTCATGCTGAAAAAACGGGTCCGGCCCCGGAGGGCGAAGCCCCAGACCCGTTTTGCGGTGGTCGTCGCCGCCCGGAATGAGGAGGCTGTCATCGGCGGACTGGTGCAGAGCGTCCTTGCCCAGGACTATCCGCCGGAGCTGAGGGATGTCTATGTGGTGCCCAACAACTGCACCGACGGCACCGAAGCCGCCGCCCTCAGTGCGGGGGCAAAGATCATCCGCTGCGTTGGCCCCGTCTCCGGCAAGGGCGACGCCCTCCACCAGGCCTTTGAGAAGCTCCTGCACCAGGACTACGACGCCTTTGTGGTCTTCGACGCGGACAACACCCTCGCTCCCGACTACCTCGCCCGGATGAACGACGCCCTCCTCGCCGGGGCCAAGGTCTGCAAGAGCCGCACCAAGGCCTCCAACCCCCGCGCAAGCGGCGTGGCGGGGTGCTACGGCCTCTACAACGCCTGCTTCGATCTCATCTGGAACCGGCCCCGCAGCGCCTGCGGCCTCTCCGCCAAGCTCATCGGCACCGGCTTTGCCGTCCACCGCAGCGTCCTGGAGGACCTGGGCGGCTGGAACACCAGCACCATTGCCGAGGACGCGGAGTTTGCAAGTCAGCTCGCCCGGGCGGGCTACCAGGTCGCCTGGGTGCCCGAGGCGGTCAACTACGACGAGGAGCCCACCAGCTTCCGGGTGTCCCTGCATCAGCGCAAGCGCTGGTGCTCCGGCCTGATGCAGGTGGCCCGCCGCACCCTCCCTGCCCTTTGGCAGGGGGAGAGCCCCGCGCCGCTGCGCCGCTGGGACATGACCATGTTCCTCGCCGCCCCCTTCTCCCAGGCTGTCAGCGCGATCCTGCTCCTGCTGGGCGTCCTCACCAGCTTTGCCCAGGGCGATACGCTGGGACTTCTGGTCATGGCGGGCAGCTTTGCCCTCTACCTTGCGGGCGGCATGGCGCTGGGCGCGGCCCTCTGCCTCGTCGGCGGGTACGGCCTGTGGGGCATGGGGCGCACGATCCTGATTTTCCCGGTGTTCATGGCCTCCTGGCTCCCCCTCCAGGTCATCTCCCTCTTCAAGGACACCAAGAAGTGGAAGCCCATCGCCCACGGCGGGGTCTGTCCCCAGCAGATCGGTATCGTGTAGCAAAAGTCAAAAACAAGTAAGACCGTCAGGACGTGGTGTCCTGACGGTCTTTTGTCAGGCATTTGCCCGATAGTCCGGCATCTCCCCCAGCTGATAGTATTGGTCGCCCTTACTGCAATTATGGTGCTTGCGCCACAGGCCCCGCTCCAGGAGCCGCTTTCGCACCAGATGGCCCTTGGTCTTCAGGCCCGCGGTCTTCAGGAAGAACTTCCCCGCCTTCATGGACACCCCCGCCCGCCGGACCAGGCAGGTGGTGACACCGGCGAGATTGCCTCCGGCGATATCCTGCCGCATACTGTTGCCCACATGGGCCGTCTGGGAGGGCTCTGCGCCGTACCGCTCCATCGTCCGCAGGAAATTCCGGGTATCCGGCTTGTCCGCACGGGCGATGTATCCGTCGGCCTGGAGGTCCTCGCAGGTGTCCTGAGCGATCTTCGTGTGGGCGTTGGTCAGCAGAGTGACCGTGAAGCCCATCTCCTTCAGCTCCCGGAAGAGGTCCCTTGCATCGGCGGACATGGTGAGCTTCCCGCCGGGGATCCGGGCCTGGAGGTTGTTGAAGAGGACATCGTTGATGGTGTCGTCGATATCAAAGGAGATGAGCCGGATGCCCCGCTCCTTCAGCTTCCGGTAGTCGATCTTGTAGATGTTCTTCTGGTATACGTCCGGCACGAAGCGGCGCAGTTCATCGTCCGTCATGCGCTCCAGCTCCTCCGCGAAGGCCCTGCGGTCCGCCTTCTCCTCCTCCACCAGAGCACAGCCCTTTTCGACAAGGAAGAGGACCGCTTCCTCCGGCAGGTTTGCTACTTTCAGAACCTTTGCGAGTTTTTCAGCCAAGTCCATAGATGGTTCCTCCCGCTTTTGATATATGGCGCTTTTGAGACTTCGCCCTCAGTGTATCACAGCCGGGAGAATTTTGTCAATGATCTCCGGGCCGTCCTCCTCTACATGCCTTCGATAACAAAATGCCTGTTCTTGAGGAAGGCGGCATCCGAGGCGTACTGAGCGGCAAGCTCCCCGTCGTTCTCCAGGAACTTCTCGTACAGCTCCCGTGGGATCTTCTGGGGCGGTACCCGCTCAAAAATCGGGATGTTCAGCGTATGCCTGCACTTTTTACACTGGTAGATCAGCCACACGTCCAGCTTGTTTTTGTTGGCGTTCACCCGGAAGCGCCGGGTGCTGACAAAGATGGCCTTTTTGCCGCATCGGCCGCATCTGTGGATGATCTGGTATTCTTGGTTTGTATAGCGCATCGTATCTCCTTTGTGACTTCGATACGGCGGCTATCACAGGATTCACTTTTTCATAGATTTGCAATAGCCGCGCTATGCAAACTGGATAGGTCTAAGCAAACCGAATCGCTCCTTTCCTGTTAGCTGCTCTTCTCCGCCTCTATGCAGCTGTCCCAGAAGGCCCGCGCCTCCTCCAGCAGTTCCGGCGGAAGGTGGAAGATGAAGTCCTCCTCTGTCCAGGTTTTTCCGGACATATCTGAAAAAATGGCATCCGGACAGTCAAGGCCCACTCTGCGGCCCACTGCCGCGGCGAACTCCCGGAACGCGCCGCTGTAGGCGGTGATCAGATTCCCGTCCTCCACCAGATAGGTGCGGACCATGCCCGCCCGGGGCATCACGGGGAAGGCGTCTAGGAACTCCTCGAACACGCCGTGGGTAAACCGCCTACCTTCCAGCAATCCCGCCTTCCCCAGCAGCAGGGGCGCGGAGGAGATCGCGGCGATGATAAGGCTGCCGCCGCCCCGGAACTGCTCCAGAAAGCGGATGTTCCGCTGGTCCAGCAACACCGGCAGCGGCTCCCAGATCCCCGGAAGGAGCAGGCAGTCGAAGTCCTCCCGGCAAAACGCCTCAAAGGGCCGGTCCGGCAGGATGGTGAAGCTGTCCTCGCTCTGCACCGGCTCCCGCCCGGCGGAGAAGGTGACAATCTCCTTGCCGTAGAATTTGAACAGTTCTGTGGTACAGCTGATCTCCTGCATGGAGAACAGCGGGTAGAGCATCACTGCGGCTTTTTTCATAGCGCTCCCTTCCCTTTCTTTTATCTCATTTGGCGGAGGATCTCCGCCTCGTGCTCTTGACAGTACCGGTATCCGTCCACCATAAACTGATCCATGCTCCTTTGGGCAAAGAGCTCCTCCATCGTCTCCAGAACAGGCCGTCCGCCCACTGTCATGGTGTAAAAATACTCGTAGACACACTCTCCCGGATAGTAGGGATTCCTCTCCGCCAACCGGGGCTCTCCCAGGATCGGCCTGACGCACATCTCGCTGAAAATCCACTTCAAATGGGGCGTCTCGTACTCAGCCGGGTCGTCATGGAACAAAGCGTTCCAGCGGTCAAACCAGAGAAAATGGACGATCTCGTGGAGGGCCATCCCCAGCGCTCCCGAAGGACTGTTGCGGTAAAAGACATCAAATCTCCGCTCTTTCAGAAATCGCGGGCAGATGGGGTTCAGCGTGATATCAGCCCGGATGTCCTGGTATCTACCCTCCAGGGGTATTTGGAAGATGTCTCCCAAAGCTTCCTCGACCGCCCGGCGGTTTTTGTCCCAGTGGCCCTGGTAATCCCTTACCTTTTCTTTTAGTTCCGGGACGAGCTGTTCATATGTCTCGGACAGGGACTCCCGCAGATAGGCCGCCCGCTCCAGCCTGCTGCCGCGCTCCATCCGTCCCCGGTCCAGCTGGGGATAAAACTGGTAGAGGGCGTCCATCCACCAGCCTCCGGTCCCCTCTGTTTGGAACAGCAGGATACTGTCTATGCTGTGAGCGAGACTAGGCTCCCGATATGTGATCTGCATCCTTCCCCTCCTCTCAGAGCTCCCCCGGTCCCACCGGCACCAGGCCCTTCTCCGTAAACCGGTACAGCGTGCCGCACACCTCCGCCAAATACTTCCGGTCGTGGGAGACGCTGATGATGGTCCCGCCGTAGTCCCCCAGGGCCTGCCGGACCCGGGGGCCGGAGATGGGGGAGAAATTCCGGGTGGGCTCGTCCAGGATGAGTACGTTCACCCCGTCCAGGACCATCTTCGTCATCAGCAGCTTGGCCTTCTGCCCGCCGGAGAGGGCGGCGATGGGGTGGACCATCTCCTCCCGGGCATAGCGGATACTGCCCAGGTACGTCCGGGCCCGGGTCTGGGAGGCGGCGTCCCCGCCGGGGGCAAGGAAGTCGATGGGCGTCTCCTCCAGGGGCAGGGTCTCGGCGTAGTCCTGGGACATATAGGCGGCCTTGAGGTCCCGCCGGGACAGCAGCGCCGCCGCGACCTCCCGCAGGAGGGTGGACTTCCCCGCCCCGTTAGGGCCCAGGATGCCCACCTTCTCCCCGCCCATGACCCGCAGGCGGATGTCCTTTGCGAGGAGCCGGTCTCCGGCCCGCAGTTCCTCCAGGCGCAGGTCCAGCACCGCCTTCCCCGCCGGTAGGGCCGTCCCCTCCGGGAAGCGGAGGAAAATGGCCTCCTCCACCTCCGGGAGCTTCGTCATCTCCGCCGCCTCCCGCTCAAACCTGCGGCCCATGGACTGCACCGCGTGCATCTTCTTTTTCAGGAGCCGCCCGCCGCCGGGGTCCTGACGGGAGACGGCGTTCTGGGCGTGCTCCACGCTCTGCTGGATGCGGCGGTACTTGTCCATCTTCTTGTCGTACTCCTCCTTCTCCTTCCGGGCCTGCTGGGTCTGATAGGCGATGCCCGCCTCCCGGCGCTGGACATAGGCGCGGTAGTCCAGGCGGTGGGCGGTACACCGGGGCGGCTTGCCCTCCCGGGGGTGCTCGATGTGGAGGACCACGGTGGCGGTGTTCTCGATGAGGGCCTCGTCGTGGGAGATATAGAGCACCGTCCCGGGAAAGTCCCGCAAAAAGCCCTCCAGCCACTGCAGGGTCTCCAGGTCCAGGTCGCTGGAGGGCTCGTCCAGCAGCAGCACCGCCGGGCGCTGGAAGAGGAGCCGCCCCAGCTGGAGCTTGATGCGCTCCCCGCCGGAGAGGGTGCCTACGGCCCGGTCGCTGTAGAACTCCTCCGCCGGGAAGCGGAGCTGCCGGACGATGTCCCCCAGCTCCCGGGGGGTGAGGTCGTGGAAGGCCGGGCAGGCGGCGCAGAACTCGTACACGCTCCCCGCCTTCTCCTCCTCCGTCAGGTCCTGGGCAAGGTAGCCCATGGGGCCCGCCTCACCGGCACGCTCCCCCGTCCACTGGCAGTAGGGCTCCACCAGGGCCGGGTCATAGACCCACTTGAGGAGGGTGGACTTGCCGTTGCCCTCCTCCCCGATGAGGACGGCCTTGTCTCCGTCATTGAGGACAAAGGAAAATCTCTCCACCAGCGTCCGCAGGTCCCGCCGGTGGGTCAAAGTCAGATTCTTGATTTGAAGCATAAAACATCCTCCCTTTCCGCCGTCCGCAGACAGCAAAAAAACTGCTTCCGGACATGCCGAAAGCAGTTGAGGACGCAGGGCGCACCAAAATCGGGGAGGGTCCCTCCCTATTTGCCGAAAGGGCGTGCGCGCTGACGGGGCCGCGAAGCGGTCCTCCTCTGACTTTCGGCAACAGGAACCAGACGCCCGCGAAACGCGGCGTCTCCGAAGCTCTCCTGTGACACGAAAATCAGATCAGATACGCATTTTTTCACCCTTCCCAATGATTTGGTTTCAGTATACCATGTTTTGGCCGGATGTCCAGTTACAGTTTTGTTACAGACTGCGGTATAAACGCCGGATTTTTGGCGCAGAATAAGGCAAACCGTCCCATTGGGCGGAAGAGAGGAGAAAAACCATGAAGACTTACGAAGTCATCAAAGAGGTGTTCCAGCCCTGCACCGGCAAGCAGGCTCCGGACGGCTGCGAGATCACGGAGATGCGTCTGGAGGACCCGGCCCGCTATGTGCAGGAGCAGTATATGAGAGAGCGGTCCGTGGAGTACCTTGCCACCGAGCGGGACGGCAGCGCCGTCATCGAGGCCCTGCTGGAGGGGAACCGGAAGCATCGGTATACGTTCAGCGAGGTCAAGGGCTGAAAAAGCCCTTGCGTCCAATGAAGGAACCGTGTATCATGGAGAAAGCGGCCGGCCAGCGCCGGCCGCTTTTCGTATCCCCGCAAATCAAAAGAAAGAAGGTGCATCCCATGCTGAAGACCGAACGCCTCCTCCTGCTCCCCGCCAAGGAGGACCTTGCCCCCCGGCTTGCGGAATACTACCGCCGGAACCGGGACTTCCTCCGCTCCTTCGAGCCGCCCCGGGAGGAGGACTTCTTCACCGCCGCCCGCCAGCGCGCCCTCCTGGTCCAGGAGGCGGAGGCGGCGGAGCAGAACACCAGCCGCCGCTTCTACCTCCAGCTCCCGGACCAGCCGGACCGCATCGTCGGGATGGTGGGGCTCAACAACATCGTCTGGGGGGCGTTCTGCTCCTGCTTCCTGGGCTACAAGCTGGACGGGGAGCTCACCGGGCAGGGCTATATGACCGAGGCCGTAGCCGCGGTGACGGACTTCGCCTTTACCCGGCTCCGCCTCCACCGCATCGAGGCCAACGTCATGCCCCGGAACCGGGCCTCCCTCCGGGTCCTGGAGAAAAACGGGTACATAAACGAGGGCCTTTCCAGGTACTACCTCAACATCAACGGCGTCTGGGAGGACCACGTCCACATGGTGCGCATCAACTTTGCCCTCCACAACTGATATTCCCCGGGAAACGGGGACTCAGGCCATCACCGCCCGGTGGAAGACCTTCTTCCCCTTCTTGATGATGACGCCCTCCCCGGTGAAGAGCTCACAGGCAAACTTCTTGTCGATGTCCGGCACCTTCTCGTCGTTCACCGACACGCCCCCCTGCTGGACCAGCCGCCGGGCCTCCCCCTTGGAGGCCGCGAGGCCGCAGGCCACCAGCAGGTCCATGACGCCGATCTGTCCATCGGTGAACTGCCCGGCGGTCAGCTCCGTGGTGGGCATCTCGCTCTTGTCCCCGCCGCCGCCGAAGAGGGCCTTGGCCGCATCCCGGGCCTTGTCGGCCTCCTCCCTGCCGTGGACCATGTTCGTCAGCTCCCAGGCGAGGATCTCCTTGGCCTGGTTGAGCTGACTGCCCTCCCAGGAGGCCATCTCCTCAATCTGCTCCAGAGGCAGGAAGGTCAGCATCCGGATGCACTTGAGGACCTCCGAATCCTCTACGTTCCGCCAGTACTGGTAGAAGTCATAGGGGCTGGTCTTCTCCGGGTCCAGCCACACGGCGTTGCCCGCCGTCTTGCCCATCTTGTTGCCCTGGGAGTCGGTGAGGAGCTGGATGGTCAGGCAGTGGGCGTCCTTGCCCAGCTTCCTGCGGATGAGCTCTGTGCCCCCCAGCATGTTGGACCACTGGTCGTTGCCGCCGAACTGCATATTGCAGTCGTAGTGCTGGAAGAGGTGGTAGAAGTCGTAGGACTGCATGATCATGTAGTTGAACTCCAGGAAGCTGAGGCCCTTTTCCATGCGCTGTTTATAGCACTCCGCCCGGAGCATGTTGTTCACCGAGAAGCAGGCCCCCACCTCCCGCAGGAGGTCCACGTAGTTGAGCTCCAGGAGCCAGTCGGCGTTGTTGACCATCTGGGCCTTGCCCTCGCCGAACTCGATGAACCGCTCCATCTGCCGCTTGAAGCAGGCGGCGTTGTGGTCGATGTCCTCCCGGGTGAGCATCTTGCGCATATCCGTGCGGCCCGAGGGGTCGCCGATCATGGTGGTGCCCCCGCCGATGAGGGCGATGGGCTTGTTGCCCGCCATTTGCAGGCGCTTCATCAGGGTCAGCGCCATGAAGTGCCCGGCGGTGAGGCTGTCCGCCGTGCAGTCGAAGCCAATGTAGAACGTGGCCTTGCCCGCGTTCACCATCTCCCGGATCTCGTCCTCGTCCGTCACCTGGGCGATGAGGCCCCGGGCTACTAATTCTTCGTATACTTGCATCTTTTATGACTCCTTTTTCGGTGTTCATTCTTTTCTTTGTGAACAAAGAAAAGAATCAAAAGAAAAACTTTTTGCGCAAAACTTCGTTTTGCTTTCTCTGGTCCCTTCAAGAAGCAGGGTCAGTCCATCAGCCGCTGCCCGCAATAGGGACACTTCGGGTCGTCCATCTCGTGGAGCTGTCCGCAGCGGGGACAGGGGACCTGCGGGATGCTGCCCGCCTCGCCCGCATCCTCCTCCGAAGCACCTGCGGTATAAAACTCCAGCTTCTTACAGTCCCGGCAGCAGTAAATATCCACGGCCAGCGCCCCGGCAAAAAGCTGGTCCAGATGTCCGGCAAACCACCCGTACTGCCCCAATTGCAGCTTCTCCTGCCTGATATGCCCCATGCGTCCGCCGCAGCGGATGCAACGCTCCCGCTCCATTTTTCCACCCCTCCCTACTGTTTCTCTGCCCGGAAGACCACGGTCCCGCAGTTTTGATACAGGACCTTCACCTGAAACCCGGCGCGCTCCATCAGCTCCGTCTGGTGCTCCAGGGTGAGGGGCGTGTCGATGTGGAGGTACACGTCCTCCGGCAGGGCGCTCTTCGCCCGCGCCCGGCGAAGCCGCTCCCGGCACAGGTCCTCTTCCTCCTGACAGCAGGCCACATAGTCGCACTCGATATAATATCCGCCGTTTTTCAGCGTCTGAAACAGCTTTTCGTAGATTGCTCCCTTTTTCTCGCAGGGAAAATGGTGGAGCGTCTCAAAAGAGAGGGCCGCGTCGAAGTGCCCGGCGGGGAACGGGTATTCAAAATAATCCGCCTCGATCCCCTGGAAGCGCCTCCCGGCGAACTTCTCCCGGGCCTTCTCCAGCATATCCCGGGAGAGGTCAATCCCCGTGACCTCCGCCTCCGGGAACCTGCGGAACACCGCCTCCAGCTCCAGGCCGGTGCCGCACCCGATGTCCAGCAGGGTCCGCAGGCCCTCGCTGAGGAAGTCCGCGATGTGCGCGTACAGCTCCCCCCAGTTCCCAAAGTGTACGTCCTCGTAGGTCTCCAGGCGCTTGGCGAAGAAGGCCGCCATCTCCTCCGCCGGTCTGTCCTCCTCCCCGGCCATCCAAATCTTCAGCTCCGCCAGATAGCGCTCGCTCTCTTCCTCTGAACGGATCTTGTTTTCCAGCATACAGGTTCCTCCTTTTGCAAAGCCTCCGCCGGGCAGAACAAAGCCCTCCATCCCGGCAGGGACAGAGGGCGAAATGACGCGGTACCACCTCTGGTTCGCCGCACCCTCGCGGGAGCGGCCTCGTGGAGTCCCGACCAGGACCCCGGCGCTGTATCGGGCGCACCCGGTGGAGCCTACTTGCCCAAAGCGTTCGGTCCACTGCTCGGGGAGGTATTCACGCCGCCGCCCTCTCCCCCTTCCACCGGCCGGGGGCTCTCTTGGCAGGACAAACGGCGCTACTCTTTCCCGTCATCGCGTTGACAAGGGGTAGTATAGCCGGAAAAAGAGGGTTTGTCAATGGGCATCTTGATTTTTCCTGGCCGGGCAAGTTTTAATATGTAACTGGACAGTCGGACTGCGATAGTCCGGCTGTTTTTC
>CAJUOA010000072.1 GCA_910587785.1 uncultured Oscillospiraceae bacterium
CTTTTTGTCCGTACAAAAAGTTACCGGGGTCCGGGGCGAGGAGCCCCGGGCCTCAGCAGAGAAGGCATCTATTCGGAGGAAAAAGACAAAAACCAGTTGCCCAACCCACCTTCATATGGTATAATCCCTACTATACTATCCCAAAAACGAGGAGAAAACCAATGAGTATGGAATCAATTGAACTCCAGGACTGCCCCTTCTGCCATGGCCCCGGCGTCCTAGAAGAAGAAGGCGGCTGGTGCCTGTACGTCCAGTGCCTGGACTGCGGATGCCACACGGCAGAACTCTCCTTCCGCTCCGAGGAGGAGCGCCAGGAGATGGCCCGCCGCGCCGCCCGAAGCTGGAACCTGGGCAAGGTCATCTACCCCGGTCCCGGCGACTGATCCCACTGCGCCCCCCAAGCGGGAGGAAGGTGTTGTCCTTCCTCCCGTTATCGTTTATCTTCCCACAAAAATCATAACACTCCTGGGCCGGATGGCAATCCCCGTGCCCGAGAGCCTGCGCCCAGGCAGAAGCTCCTCCTCAAACGTGTCCGTCACCAGCTCCCAGCACATGGACGCCGGTAACTGCGGCAGCTCTACCTGCAACTCCTCCCAATAGGCATTGGAGGCAACATAGATCACCTGAGGCCCCGTCTCCCGCTCCCAGCCCGCAAAGAGGACCCCCACATAGCGGTCGTGGTCGCTGTACGGCTCCTGACGCCACGGCGTCACCCCATGAAAACTGATGTCCGGAAACCCGCTGACCCCGTCGGACAGATTGGTCCGCAAGATCCGGTGCTCCATGCGGAATCGGATCATGTGCTGGAAGAAATTGAAAATCTCCTGGTTCTTCTCCAACAGATTCCAATCCAGCCACGAAGTGATATTGTCCTGACAGTAGGCGTTATTATTGCCAAACTGCGTGTTGCAGAACTCATCCCCCGCCAGGAACATGGGAATGCCCCGGCTGCACATCAAGAGGGCAAAGGCGTTGCGCACCATGCGGCGGCGCAGGGCGTTCACAGCCGGGTCCCTCGTATCCCCCTCTGCGCCGCAGTTCCAACTGTTGTTATCGTTGGCGCCGTCCATGTTGTGTTCGCCGTTTTTCTCGTTGTGCTTCTCATTATAGGAGTATAAATCCCAGAGGGTAAAGCCGTCGTGGCAGGTGATGAAGTTCACCGACGCATTTTTGCGGGACTGGGGCTCGTAGATATCCCTGGAGCCCACCAGCCGCTGCGCCGCCGCCTGAGCCATCCCCGCGTCCCCCTTCAGATAGCGGCGGATATCATCCCGGTAGCGCCCGTTCCACTCCGCCCAGCGGTTCCACGCCGGGAAGGAGCCCACCTGATAAAGCCCTCCCGCATCCCACGCCTCGGCAATCAGCTTCACATCCCCCAGGATGGGGTCAAAGGCCATGGCCTGGAGCAGAGGCGGCTTGTTCATCGGCGAGCCGTCCTCGTTGCGCCCCAAAATGGACGCGAGATCGAACCGGAACCCATCAATGCGGTACGTGGTCACCCAATAGCGCAGGCAGTCCAGGATCATCTGATGGACGATCGGGTGGTTGCAGTTGAGCGTGTTCCCGCACCCGCTGAAATTGTAGTACTTCCCATCCGGTGTAAGGAGATAGTAGATGTTATTGTCAAATCCCTTGAAGGAAAAGAACGGCCCCTGCTCGTTGCCCTCCGCCGTGTGGTTGAAGACCACATCCAAAAAGACCTCGATCCCTTCCCGGTGGAAGTCCTGGATCAGATTTTTCAGCTCATTGCCCTCCCGGTTATACTCGGTGGTAGCAGTGTAGCTGGTGTTGGGAGCGAAAAAGCTGACGGAGTTATAACCCCAGTAGTTATAGAGCTTGTTGCCATCCACTTCCCGATAGTTCTGCATCTCGTCAAACTCGAAGATGGGCATCAGCTCCACGGCGTTCACGCCCAGACGCTTAAGGTAGGGCAGCTTCTCCCGGAGCCCCGCAAAGGTCCCCGGATGGAGCACCCCGGAGGAGGCATCCTTCGTAAAGCCCCGGACATGGAGCTCGTAGATAATGAGGTCCTCCATGGGAATGAGGGGCAGATGGGTGTCCTCCCAGTCGAAGTCGTCCTTTACCACCCGCGCCTTGTAGTGCTGCCCCCAGGGGGTGGTGTCGCCCCAGCGGCTCTGCCCGGTGACAGCCTTGGCGTAGGGGTCCAGCAGGTACTTGGTGCGGTCAAAGATGAGCCCCTTCTCCGGCTCATAGGGGCCGTCCACCCGGTAGGCGTACTCAAATTCCTCAATGTCCAGCTTGAACACGATCATGGAGTACACATTGCCGATCCGGTAGCTCTGGGGGAACGGGAGCACCGCAAAGGGCTCCTGGGCCCGCCGCTTGAAGAGCAGCAGTTCAATGGAATAGGCCCCGTGGGAGTAGACCGTGAAATTCACTCCTCCGGGGATAGCCGTGGCCCCATTGATCTCGTAGAACCCGGGCCGCACGTCAAACCCGCTGATGGTATCCATGGGCACCAGGTGGATGGTGCGGGGCATGGCAAGCTTTACCACCTCGCCGCTTCCGCTGCCGTCAGGCATCTCGAACAATTTGTCAAACAACATCGCTTCTCCGTCCCTCCGCAGGGAGGCCCCGCGGAATCTTCATAGATTTTCTAAACAAAACAGAGGCCGTCACGACCCGTGGCGGCCTCCGCAAACCTGCGCAACTCGCCGGAGCGTCACTGCGCTCCCTCTTCCTCCTCTTCGGCCTTGTAGTTGCGGCCGAACTGCAGGTCCTCCTTCGGACGGGGCTTGGGCGTGCCGTCCTGCTTCATCATGGTGGTGCGGCCGTTGAGCCGCCCGCCGTCCTCCACCACCAGGGAGACCGTCTCCGCGTCCCCCTCCAGCGTCCCGCTCTTCTCCAGGCGCAGGTGGTCCCGGGCGACGACATTGCCCTCCACACTGCCCGCCACATGGATCACATCCGCAGAGATGGGTCCGTGGACGCACCCCGTGGTGGTCACAATCACCGCGCCCTTGAGGTCGATCTCGCCCTCCACGGCGCCCTCCACCTGGATGACCCCCTCGCCATAGAGCTTGCCCGCCATGGTCACGCCCTCGGCGATGACCGTACTGGTCCGGGGCGTGGGCAGGCTGGGGATATCCTCGTACTGCTCCGCCTGGGAGGGGAGCATCTGCTGTTCGATCTCAGGTTCCGGTTTCGCGCGGCTTCCAAAGAGGCCCATAGTCATTCTCTCCTTCAAGTTTGATTTGCCATCACCGGGTAAAACGCCAGATACGCCTCCCGGCGGGACTGCCAGTGGCTCCCGCCCACCAGGCGGGAGACGATGTCGGTATTCTCCACCCCCGGCTGGTCCCCCAGAGCGTCCCCGATGCCGGTGATGTGCCAGTAGTATCCTGCGCTCTCCCAGGCGAAGGCGCGGGCGATATAGTCCGCTCCGGTCTCCACCGGGCTCTGGGGGTCAAAGACGATGCGGGAGTATTGGGAGACATCCAGCCCCAGGTTTGCCGCCTGCTGGAGGGCGGCGTAGTAGCCCTGGGCAATCTGCTCCTCCGTGTGGCAGGTGGGGTTGCGGTACTCGATACCCGCCAGTTCCGGGACATACTTCTTCATCATCCATGTGGAAAAGGCCATCTGCCCGTAGGCGAAGGTCAGCTGGAAAAATCCGGCCCCCCTGGTCCCTACCGTATAGCCGTAGCGCTCAAAATATGCCTCGTCCCCCTCCTCGGTGAGGAAGCGCCCCGCGGCGGTCTCCACCGCCGCCTGGGCCAGGAACTGGCTGATCGCCTCCGGCGTGCGGATATCGTAGACCTCCAGCACCCGGTTGAGGTCCTCCACAGACGCCTCGCTGAGCTCCCAGGCAAGGTCCCCCAGGGCGCTGTCGGTGTAGGCCATGCGCCGGAGCTGTTCCGCCGTCACCAGGCGCTCCGGGACGGCGGCGGCCTCCCCGCCGGGCAGGCGCGCCCCCTCCACGGGGACCAGCCGCCGCTCCGTCCGGAGGGAAAAAAAGAGGACTGCCAAGAGCGCGGCCAGGAGCAGAAACAGGACCACAGCAGCGATCTGACGCCGGGTCCAGGGCCTGCCAAGCCGCTTGACGAGCTCCGTCATTTTCATCTGTCCTTCGTCCGGGACCGCCCAGGGGCAGGCCGCGGCCCGTTGATTTTGCCGGTAAGTATGGGCTGATTATACCAGAATCCCCGCCGTTTTTCAAGTCCTCCCGGCACTTTTTCACAAAAATGTAAATTCCGGCAGTTTCTATAAAAACGGCGGGGAAATTTCTATCCTTTTAACAGAGGGTCTCCGCGATGCGCCGCAGGAGATCGACCGACCCCACATGGTAGCCGCTGACGGCGTAGACCGCCCGTCCGGCGCGGTCCACGGCCACGGCCAGGGGCGTCTGGTCCGGGTCCTGGGAGAGGCGGCGGGCCACGCTCTCCTGGTCATAGGCCCAGTCGTCCAGGAGGACACGGATGCCGGGCCAGCTCTCCAGCACCCGGGCCAGGGTGGGCTGTTTCACGCTCTCCGGGCTCCGGAGGAGGAACGTCAGCCCCACGGGCAGGGCCTCCAGCTCCCGCTGTTTCTCCGTGAGCTCGTTGAGCACATGCTCCGTGGGCTCCCCGCCCTCCTCCAGCCAGAAGAGGAGGCTGGGCCGAGCGTCCATCCGGCAGGCGTCCTCCACCCGCTCCCCGTCCAGGGCCGCGGCGGCGATGACCGGCATATCCTGACACCCCAGCATGTCCGCCAGGGCGTAGGGACGAAAGCGCAGGGCGGTCTCGGCGTTCCATGTCTTCTTCAGATCGAACACCCGCTCCGAGGCGAACTGACTGCCGTTGGGCAGGCGCACGGAGGTGGTCAGGCGGTAGCGCCTCCCCGGAAGCGCGAGGTCCAGCACCCCGTCCCGCCAGGCGCCGTCCCTGAGGCGCAGCAGCGACCAGCCGCGGCCGTTCCAGCTCTCCAGGGACCAGTTCTGCCGGTAGAGGGGCGCGGTCTCTCCGGCGCTGACGCGGAGACGGACACTGTCCATGATCTTCAGGAGATGGAAATCTCCGCCGCTCCAGAACTCTGGTTCGCCGTCCCGCTCCCGCAGGCGGGCGGGGACGCCGATGGCCCGCAGCATCGCCGTGTACAGGATGCAGAAGCTCCGCTCGTCACAGCGGCCTGCCTTCAGCGCCTCCACCGGGGTCCAGACCAGATTTTCATAGGTGCGCTCCACACCGGTTGTCACCCGGTCCTCCAGCCAGAGCCACAGGTCCGCCGGGTCCCGCCGGAAGGTGGCCGTCTCCTCCGGCGTAAGGGCTCTTTGCAGCTCCCTCCGCCAGGGCGTCAGCTTCTCCAGCTCCACCCGGGGGCAGAGGACATAGGAGAGGTAGATTTCCCGGGGAATGTCCCCGGCGGGGACCGTGTGCTCCAGGTGGTCCGCAAGGACCTCCTCCGTCACGTCCCGCAGGTCCTTGTCCGTGAGGGTGCGCAGCAGCGCCTCGCTCTCCCCTCCCCGCTCCAGGAAGGCGGCGATCACCGGGGCGTTCCCTCGGGCGGCGTCCAGCAGGTCCTGCTGGGCCTCCTGCCCGGCGATACAAAAGCCCGCCAGCTTCGCAAGGCGGAGCTCTGTGCCGCGGGCGAGGACCTTTGCCCGGGCGTCCCGCTGTGCGGCGTCCAGCGGAGCCGGGTTCACCGGGGCGTCCTGGGGCGGACGCATGTCGAAGTCGTGCCAGGGCGTGTCCCCCGTCTCCAGAGGGGCGAGGCGGAGGACGGTCTCCTCCCCGGCGCAGTCCGCCTGGGCCCAGAGGCCGTCCAGGCCGGCCAATACCCGGAAGTCCCCCATCCCCAGCTCCACCCGGGCACAGCCGTCCTCTCCGGCGGTGAGGTTGGCGATGGGGTAGAACCGGGCTTCGTTGAGCACCTGGACCTGGAACCGGGTCCCCGGGGCGGGCTGTCCCTCCCGCAGGGCCCGGAAGGTATACGTGCGCACCCGGGCATAGCGGGCGGTCTGGTTGTGCCAGAAGACAGCGCCCTCCTGCCCCAGAAGGGGCCCGTGGAGGGGCGAAGCGCCAGCGCCGAAGGTCCGGCTGTGGACCAGGATGGCCCGGGAGGCGGCGATGTTGAACCAGCCCCGGTCCAGGACGGGCTCCGGCTCGCAGGCTCCCAGGAAGTGCCACTGTCCGCCGCACAGCGCCTCCACCCAGGCGTGGTTGTCGTCGCAGTGGGCCCAGCGGGGGGCGTAGACCTGCCGGGCGGGGATGCCCACGCTCCGCAGGGCGCTCACAAGGAACGCCGACTCCTCCCCGCACCGCCCGCTTCCTCCACGGAAGACCGTGAGGGGCGAGGCGGTCCGGTCATCCTGGAGCTGGTAGCTGGCCTGCTCGTGGCACCAGCGGTTGACCTCCAGGACGCGCTCCCCGGCGTCCGGGATGTCCCGGACACGGGGCCACAGGGCCTCAAAAAAGATGCCCCGGTGGAAGGACAGGTCCTCGTCGTTCACCCGGGGGAACAGGACGTAGTGACAGAAGATCTCCTCCTCCAGCTCCGCGCACCAGAGGGCCTCTCCCCGGAGGGAGAGGGCCTGGTCCGCAAATCGCAAAAAGAGCTGGGGGGGATAGCAGTCCAGATCGCTCTCAGGCAGATGGGTGTATAAGAACTCCATCGCCCGGAGGCGGTCCGGAGCGAGGTCCGAAATCAGTGCTTCCCACTCCCTGCGCATATCAGCCCTCCATGCTCTTGCAGAGCTCGTAGAGGGTGGTCACGCCCACGCCGGTAGCGCCCTTGGCCTGGTACTCCTTGTGGGGCGCGGAGGTGCTGGAGGTCCCGGCGATGTCCAGGTGGATCCAGGGGGTGTCCCCGGCGAAAGCGCCCACGAAGAGGCCCGCCGCGATGGCCCCCGCGCCGTCGGAGGTGTTGTAGAGGTCCGCCACGGGGCTGTCGATCATCTTCCGGTACTCCGGGAAGGTGGGCAGACGCCAGAACTTCTCGCCGCTCTTCACGGCGGCGGCCTCCAGCTGGGCGCTGAAGGCGTCGCAGTTGGAGAGGTAGCCCGTGGTCACATGGCCGAACATCCGGGCCATAGCGCCGGTGAGGGTGGCGATGTCGACGACCTTGGCGGCGTTCTCCTTCTGGATGGCGTAGGTGACGGCATCGGCCAGGATGAGACGGCCCTCGGCGTCGGTACTGCCGATCTGGATGGTCTTGCCGGACATGGAGCCGATGACGTCGCTGGGCAGGAAGCTGACCGGGGAGATGCGGTTCTCCACCGCGGGGATGACGGCGGTGACGTTGACAGGGACCTTGTTCTCCGCCAGGGCCAATATCGCGCCGCTGACGGCCGCGCCGCCGGCCATGTCGCTGTTCATGCCCTTCATGCCGGCGGCCTGCTTGAGGCTGTATCCGCCGGAGTCGAAGGTCACGCCCTTGCCCACCAGGACGATGGGCCGCGCGCCCTCCTGACCGCCCTTGTAGCGGACGATGATGAGCCGGGGCGGGTTGCCGGAGCTCTCGCCCACGGCCAGGAACGCCTCCATCCCCAGAGCCCGGGCCTCCTTCTCGTCCACGATCTGGGTCTCCAGGCCCAGGGCTTTCGCGGCCTCGGTGACCCGCTGGGCCATGATCTCAGGGGTCAGGCGGTTGGCGGGGCAGTTGGTCAGGTCCCGGGCGAAGCAGACGGCCTTGGCCAGAACAGCGGCCTCCTGGACGGCCTTCTCCCCCTCCGGCGCACCGGCGACGTAGAGGGTGAAGGGCTTTTGCTCCTTGTGGGCCTGCTTCCAGTCCGGCTGACGGTACCCGGCCAGCTCAGCGCCCAGGGCCAGGGCCGCGAGACCCTCCTCCCCCAGCGCCTCCAGGGCGGGGGCGGCGTCCAGGACGGCGCTCTCGCCGCCCAGGTCCCGCACGCTCTTGACCGCCTTGGCGGCGGCCTGACGGAGGATCTCACAGTTGAGGTCCTCCCTCTTGCCCAGAGCCACCGTCATCTGACGGGGGGCGTCGCCCATGCGCAGAGACAGTGCCTCGCCGTCCATGCTCAGCTCCAGCCGCCACTGAGCGGCCTCCTGGTTCCACAGTTTCATCATAAGTCGTAGTCCTCCCATATGTTTTTGAAACTTCCCAGTTTCTTTTTACGTCAATTCTCCCGCCGCCCGGAGGGCGTCCGCGGACTGCCGCAGGGCGGCGGCAGTCTTGGTCTCCAGCACGACACGGCAGTGGCGCTCCTCCGCTAAGGACAGGTACTTCGGCCAGTCCACCTCCCCCGTCCCCAGGGCGAGGTGGTCCCTCCGCCCCTGGGCGTCGTGGAGGTGCATGTGGCGGAGCCGGTCCGATATCATCAGGGGCTCGTCCACACCGCCTGCGGCGTGGCTGTGGCCCGCGTCGAGGGTCAGGCCAAAGGCGGGGCTCTCCAGCAGGAGCTCCAGGGCCTCCCGCTGGAAGGGCTGGAAGCCGCCGGTGTTCTCTACGCAGAGCACTGTGCCCGTCCCGGCTAAGGCTGCGGTACAGCGGTCCCGGAAAGCCTCCGCTGCGTGAAGGTACCGGTCCCGGCAGCGCGCAAAGAGGTAGCTCCGGCCCTCCGGCAGGGTAAAATAGACCCCCGCAGGCAGGTGCATGGTCAGCACCGGGGCCTCCAGGGCCTTGGCAAGGCCGATGGCCTCCTCCGCCGCCTGCCGGTACGCCTCCGCCACACGCGGGTTGAAGTCCCAGGGGTTGAGGTTTTCATCCATGTGGATGGTGTAGTAGATGCCGTACTTCTCCGCAATGGAGCGCAGGCTGGGCACGTCTGCATCTCCGGGCTGATACGCGGGCAGATTCAGGTTCAGCTCTATAAATTGCAGCCCCAGCTCCCGGCAGAGGAAGGCGCAGGGCTCCGCCCCGTCCAGCTCCAGGAGGGCCGGCATCCCCAGGTCCATCACTTCTCCTCCGGCGGCAGAGCGCCGGGACGCAGGCGCACTTCCAGGACCGTGTCCACGGCGTCCGGCAGGACCGGGTCCGGGCCCAGGTCCGCGAAGGCCAGGTGGGGATAGTCGCTGTGGACCCAACTGGTGGAGAGGGGCACCTCACTGCCGTCGGCCAGGCGGCGGATGGAGAGGATGTCCTCCTTTTTCAGTCCGAAGAGGGGCAGCGGGCCGATGGTGTTCTCGAAGACGTGGCAGTAGAGGCGGTCCCCCCTGCGGGTGAAGCGGCCGAAGTCGGGCTTGTCCAGCCCCGCAGGGCCGCAGCCGTAGATGCTGCCGCTGTTGGCGCGCATCCAGCGGCCGATCTCCTCCAGGGCCGCCTGGGACTCCGCCGGGAAACGGCCCTGGGCGTCGGGGCCCACGTTGAGCAGGAGGTTGCCCCCCTTGCTGACGCACTCCACCAGCTTTTTGACCAGCATGGGGGCGCTCTTGTAGAAATGGTCTGTGGCGCAGTAGCCCCAGTGGTTGTTCATGGTGACGCAGCTCTCCCAGATGAGAGGGCGTCCCCCGGCGTCCCGGAGGCCGTCCGGAGGGATGATCTGCTCGGGGCTGACGAAATCACCGTGGTAGGGGGTGGGCTTGCACGCGGCCAGGGAGCCGAAGCCCTCCCCGCTGACCTCCAGGCGGTTGTCGATGATGACGTCCGGCTGGAGGGAGCGGACCATCTCCATAAGCTCGGTGGCCTTCCATGCCTCCCCGCGGAGATCATCGTAGGAGAAGTCGAACCAGAGGAGGTCCAGCTTGCCGTAGTTGGTGCAGAGCTCCCGGACCTGGGCGTGCATATACTCCAGGTAGCGGTCGAAATCGCGGTTTTCATTGCTGTAGGCGGGGTCATTGCGCATGGGGTGGTTTTTGTCGCCGTAGTGTGGGAAATCCGGGTGGCGCCAATCAATGAGGGAGAAATAGAGTCCCGCCTTCAGGCCGCAGGCGCGGGCGGCGTCCAGGTACTCGCGGACAAAGTCCCGGCGGGCGGGGGAGTTGGTGGATTTGAAATCGGTGTAAGCGCTGTCGAAGAGGCAGAAGCCGTCGTGGTGCTTGGCGGTGAGGACCACGTAGCGCATCCCGGCGGCTTTGGCGGTCTCCATCCAGCGGCGCATGTCGCAGTCCCTGGGGTCGAATTCTGCCATATAGGGGTCATACGCTTCGTTGGGGATGTACTCGTAGCTCCGGACCCACTCCCCCCGGGCGGGGATGGCATAGAGGCCCCAGTGGATGAACATGCCGAAGCGGGCCTCCGTGTACCAGGACATCCGGCGGTCATAGGCCTCCCTGGAAAATTGAAACGCCATTCGTCTTTCTCCTTTTTCCTCTGCGGCCGGCGCAGGTTTTTCATAGGGTATTATACTTGTTCCCGGAAAAAAATACAAGGCCTTCTTGAGATGTTTGTGGTCTGTGGAGCGAGGCCTGGATTTTCGGGGCGCCCCAGGGGGAGCTTTGGAGCTGGGGATGCCCGCGCTCCCCAGGCCGGGGTTGATTTTCCGCTCCGCATTTGGTATAGTACGGATAAGCTGATTTTTCCCCTTGATCCACGAAGACCACGGTCTGGAGGTGACCTTATGGACGACATATTGCAGGACCTGAACCCGGCACAGCGGGAGGCGGTGACGGCCACGGAGGGCTTTGTGCGGGTGATCGCCGGCGCGGGGAGCGGCAAGACCCGGGCCCTGACCCGGCGCTTCGCCTACCTGGTCAACGAGCTGGGCATCCTGCCGGGGAACATCCTGTGCGTGACCTTCACCAACAAGTCCGCCGCGGAGATGCGCCAGCGCATCCACAGCCTCACCGGGGACAACGACACCGGCTTTATCTCCACCTTCCACGGCTTCTGCGTCTCGGTGCTCCAGGAGGACAGCCACGCGGTGCAGTACCCAAAGAGCTTTCTGGTCCTGGACAACGCGGACATCGACGCCATGCTCCGCATCATCTACGAGGAGCGGGGGCTCACCCTGCGGAACATGACCTTCGCCAGCGCCCGGGATATGATCGAGATCCGGAAAATTCGGGACGAGCCCGAGTACTACCTGGATGTCATCAACATGTCCCTGGACACCCTCCGGGAGAAATACCAGAACGCCGTGTCTGCGGCGGACATCATCTTTTACGGCTACCTCTACCAGGAGAAGAAGTGCTTCGGCCTGGACTACAACGACCTCATCAAGTTCACCCTCTACATCTTCCAGCAGGACGCGGATATCCGCCTGAAGTGGCAGAAACGGCTGGAGTACATCATGGTCGACGAGTTTCAGGACATCGACGGCCTCCAGTATCACCTCATGGAGGTCCTCTGCGGCTACCACAAGAACCTCTTCATCGTGGGCGACCCGGATCAGACCATCTACACATGGCGGGGCGCGGACGTGAAGCTCCTTCTGGAGTTCGACCGGAATTTCCCCGGCACCCGGACCATCCTCATGACGGCCAACTACCGCTCCACGCCGCAGATCTTGGCGGCGGCAAACTCCCTCATCGACAAAAACCAGTACCGGATCAAAAAGGACCTGACGCCGGTCCTGCCCGACGGCGCGCCGGTGTTCTGCTCCCACCAGGAGACGGCGGAGGCCGAGGCCGCCTGGATGGTCCAGGAGATCGAGGCCCTCCACCAGCGGGGCGTCCCCTACCGGGACGTGACCGTCCTCTACCGCGCCCACTACGTCACGCGGAACCTGGAGGAGGTCTTCCTCCGGGCCAAGCTGCCCTACACCATCTACAGCGGCGTACAGTTCTTCTGCCGCATGGAGATCAAGGATGCCCTCTCCTACCTGCGGATGATCGCCTATAAGGACGATCTGTCCTTCCTGCGCGTCGCCAACGTGCCCAAGCGGAACCTGGGCAGGCGGCGGATGGAGTTTCTGCGGGAGTATGCCGCTGAGAACCAGTGCTCCCTATACGAAGCGCTCTCAAGGTCCGTGGGGGACGGCCTCTTCAAGGGCACCCAGGCCCAGAAGTTCCTCTCCCTCATCGAGGGCTTCGCCTCTGACTATGCGGAGAGGCCCGTTTCGGAAGTCCTCTCCGCCGTGCTCAATGCAAGCGGCTATGAGAAGATGCTCCGCACCGAGGGCAGTCAGGAGCGGCTGGACAACCTCGCGGAGCTCAAGCAGTCCGTCCACGACTACGAGATCTCCTGCGGGGAGGAGTGTACTCTGGAGGACTACTTGGCCCATGTGGCCCTCTTCACCAACGCCGACGCGGAGGACAAGCAGGACAAGGTGAAGCTCATGACCATCCACACCGCCAAGGGGCTGGAGTTCCCCTATGTGTTCCTCTGCGCCATGAACGAGGGCATCTTCCCCTCCAAGCGCACCAGCACCCTCCCCGGTATGGAGGAGGAGCGCCGTCTGGCCTTCGTCGCCATGACCCGGGCCCGGGAGGGGCTGTACCTCTCCGGCGCGGAGGGCTGGAACTTCGACGGCTCCCCCCGCTACCCCTCACGCTTCCTGCTGGAGATCGATCCGGCCCTGCTGGTCTTCGTCCGGGAGCCCCGCCCCGGCCTCGCCGAGCAGGCCAAGGACGCCATCTCCCAGCGCACCGCCCGCCTGGAGGAGGCAGCGGACTGCCGCTTCGCCCCCGGCCAGCGGGTCCGCCACAGCGTCTTCGGCCCGGGCGCCGTCCTCTCCGCCAGCCTGGAACAGCGCGCCTACCTCATCCAGTTCGATGGCATGGGCACCCCGCGGAGCATCGCCTTCCGCGCGAAACTGGAGGCGGAGTGAGGCAGTCCTGCTTTCCTTCTTTTTTCAAATAGAAGAAAAGCAGGACAACACCTGTTCCGCAGCACGCAGGCCGTCAGCGGCGGCGGACATGATGCCGCCGGCGTAGCCCGCGCCCTCGCCGCAGGGCCACAGGCCCCGGAGGGCAGACTGCCCGCTCTCGTCCCGGAGGATGCGGAGGGGGCAGGAGGAGCGGGTCTCCACGGCGGTGAGGACGGCGTCGGGATGGGCAAAGCCTCTGACCTTTTTGTCCAGGAGAGGCAGGGCCTGGGCGAGAGAATCGCAGATGAACTCCGGCAGTACGTCCCAAAGATTGCACCAGCGGACGCCGGGGCGGTAGGTGGGCCGGACCTGCCCCGGTCCGGCGGAGGGGCGGCGGAGGAGGAAGTCCTCCAGGCGCTGGGCGGGGGCGGTGAAAGCTCCGCCTCCGGCGGCGAAAGCGCACTCCTCCAGGGTTCGCTGGAAGGCGATGCCGTCCAGGGGGCCGTTTCCGGGGAAATCCTCCGGCGTAATGCTGACAAGTAATCCACCATTACAGTTGTTGCCATCTCTGGTGTAGAGACTCATACCGTTGGTGACGGCCCGGTCCATTTCGCTTGCGGCGGCTACTACGGCGCCGCCGGGGCAGACGCAGAAGCTGAACACCCCCCGCCCGTTCTCCAGGTGACAGCTGAGCTTATAACTCGCCGCCGGGAGGCGGGGGTGGCCCGCCTGTGCCTTGTACTGGGCCATGTCGATGTCCGCCTGCCGGTGCTCGACGCGGACGCCCACGGCGAGGGGCTTGGGCTCCATGGGCACTCCGGCGGCATGGAGCATTTCAAACGTGTCCCGGGCGCTGTTGCCAAGAGCAAGAACAGTTTGTCCAGTTTTCAAGGTGTATGGTCCCTCCGGCCCCTCCACCTGGAGGGCCTTCACCGCGCCCCCTTCCCGCTCCAGTCCCGTGAGGCGGTGGCCGAAGCGGATGTCACAGCCCAGGTCCGTCAGCTCCCGCCGGAGGCTCACCAGAACCTTTTGCAGATAGTCGGTGCCCACATGGGGCTTGGCGTCGGTGAGGATGCTCTCCGGCGCGCCGTGAGAGACCAGCGTCTCCAGGATGAAGCGGTGGCGCATGTCCCGGGTTCCGGTGTTGAGCTTGCCGTCGGAGAAGGCCCCGGCCCCGCCCTCGCCGAACTGGACGTTGGACTGTAAGTCCAGCGCCCCGGTCTCCCAGAAGCGCTCCACATCCGCTTGGCGGTGCTCCACGTCCCGCCCCCGCTCCAGCAGGATGGGCGGCACGCCGCACCGGGCCAGGGCCAGAGCGCAGAAGAGCCCTCCCGGCCCCGCGCCCACCACCACCGGCGGCAGGTCCGGCGGCTCCACCGGAGCGGGCAGGCGGTAGGGCTCCTCCCGGACGGGCGTGACCTGCTTGTTATGCCGCCGGAGGGCCCTTTTCTCATCGCGGAGGACTGCCCGCAGGGTATAGACAAAGCGGATCCCCTCCCGGGCGTCGACGGCCTTGCGGAGGACGGTGAGCTCCAAAATGTCCGTTTCCGGCAGACGCAGAACGGACGCCGCTTTTTTCCTCAATAGAGCCTCGTCCTCGTCCAGCTTTAGTTTGATGTTCTCAATTTGAAGCATATCTGCTCCTTTCTATGGGGGAACCGTACCGGCAGGCGATCATCTCCGCCGCCACGGACACCGCGATCTCTCCGGGGGCCTTGCCGCCGACGGGGAGGCCGATGGGCGAGCGGACTCGGTCCACCTCCCCTTCAGAAAATCCAGCCTCCAGCAGGCGTGAGCGCACCGCCGCCGCCTTGCTCCGGCTCCCGATACAGCCGATGTACTTGGCAGGTGTTTTGAGGACCTGGGCGAGGACCGTGAAATCCCCCTGGTGGCCGGGGGTCATAACCACCACGTAGTCCTCCGCCGCGACGGGGGCCAGGGCCTCCAGCGCGGCCTCCCAGGCCCCGCAGCGGAGGGCGGCGGCGTCCGGGAAGAGGGCGGGCGTGACGGCCTCCGGCCGCTGGTCCCAGACCTCCACGGAGTAATCCGCCAGGGACAGTACCTTCGCCAAGGCCCGGGCCACATGGCCCCCTCCGAAGAGGAGCACGCGGTCTGCGGGGGCCCACTCCCGGGCAATGGCCTCCAGCTCCCGGACGTCCGAGGGGGCGAGGCAGCGAAAGCGCACGTCCACCTCCCCGCCGCAGATCATATCCGCATCCCCGCCGGGGGCGAGGCCGTAGGTGCGCTCCGCTGAGCGGCCCTGCTCCAGCAGTTCCCGGGCGAATTGGACGGCCTGGTGCTCCACCGCGCCGCCGCCGATGGTGCCCAGGGCCTCCCCTCCCTCCAGCACCAGCATCCGCGCCCCCGTCCCCCGGGGGACCGATCCCCGGCTGTCTGTGACAGTGCAGAGCATCGCGGCGCGGCCTGCCTCCAGCTCCCGAGTCAGGTCCGTCAAGAGCTTTCTCATGTATGCTCCCTCCTATCCCTCCAGGCACAGATGGCCACCGACACCGTATCGCCGGGGCCCTTCCCGATTTTCGCCTGGATGTCCTTTCGGACGCCGATGATATAACAGACCGACCCGTCCGGGTTCTTTACGCCCATGTTGACCAGGCTCCCCTCATAGGGTACGCCGTCAAAGGCGGCCCGGACCTTTACCCGCCCCTTCCCGAACTCCTGGCGAATGTCCCAGGGGAAGCGGACGAACGCACCGTGCCGGTCCGGGACGTGCTCGATGACGGCGGTGAACTCATATATCCTTTCTTCCACGTCCATATCGCTCCAAAAACTCCTCCACGGTTTTGATTTTCTCCTCCAGGACCGCCCGATAGACATCCATAGAGCCGTATTTGTCGAAGGCGTAGAGCTCCCTTTCGATCAGCGCCCGCTTGATGGCGGCGATCTCCTCCCGCTGGACGGGACCGGCCGCTTGAGCGATGGTATCGCAGTAACGCTCTGCCGCGTCGATGGTCTCCCGGTCGAAAAACCAGAGGTCCACATTCCATAGCGCGCCGTCCACCACCGACTCAAAGCCGTGGAACCAGACGGTCTTGCCCTCCGCCGTCACCTCCTCTTTGGCCTCATACCAAGCGGGATGGAAAATCTCCAGGATGTCCCCGGTGAGCCGGTGGAGCTTCGCAAGGCTCATGCCCTCGTTTTCAATATCGATGTCCAGGTCGTTCCAGGCCATCATGTCCATGCGGTAACTGCCTATGACGTGGGGCGTGCCCAAGGGGCGCAGGAGGTCCAGCAGGCCGTATGTGTGGAGGATGCGGTCCGCGGCCTCTTTGATTTCCCGTTTTTCCACAAGAATCACCTCGATTTGAAAAACAGAGTGGGTATCGTATAAAAAAACCGTCCAGCCAGGACGGTCAAACAGGCACTATTACAGCGTATTTCCGAACCACAAAAGCATGTTGACCGCCGTAACAGTATTCTCTCGTTTTATTATACCTATCCGGCGTACCTTTGTCAACACCAGCAGACACATGAGACTATAAATTTTTTTAAAAAACTCCCGCGCTCTTCCTTGACATTTTCTGCAAACCAGTGTAAAATAAATATCCTTTTTGTTCCGGGGCTCCCGCCCCGGCTCTGGAAAGAGGGCGGCATCGTCCTGGACGGGGAAGGCTCGTGACCTCCCGTCCAGCTTGCGGGCGAGGCCGCCTCCTGCCGCTTTTAAGGCTATGACGGCGCGCCTGATCGCCGCCCGCTGGTCTGACCTGCCGCAGGACCATCTTTCACATAAGGAGAAAAATCTATGATCGAGATGAAAGGAATCAGCAAGACCTACCGGGTCCGGCGGCGGGAGGCCGGACTGGGCAATGCGGTGCGAAGCCTCTTCTCCCGGGAGTACACCGAGATTCCAGCCCTCAAGAGCATGTCCTTCACCATCCCCGACGGACAGATCGTGGGCTACATCGGTCCCAACGGCGCCGGGAAGAGCACCACCATCAAGATCCTCAGCGGCATCCTCCGGCCCGACGGCGGCATGTGCTCCGTAGACGGCCTGGTGCCCTGGGAGGACCGGAGGGAGCACGTAGCCCGGCTGGGGGTGGTCTTCGGACAGCGCAGCCAGCTCTGGTGGGACGTGCCGGTGATGGAGTCCTTCCTCCTCCTCCGGGACATCTACCGGGTGCCGGAGGGGAGCTTCCGGGAGAACCTGGAGCGTTTGACCGGGCTTCTGGACCTGGAGGACCTGGTACGGACCCCGGCCCGGATGCTCTCTCTGGGTCAGCGGATGCGCTGCGAAATCGCCGCCGCCCTCCTCCACGGGCCCAAGGTCCTCTTCCTGGACGAGCCCACCATCGGCCTGGACGCGGTGAGCAAGCTGAAGGTCCGGGAGTTCATCCTGGAGCAGAACAAGCTCTGCGGCACCACCGTCCTCCTCACCACCCACGACATGCAGGACATCGACGCCCTGTGCTCCCGGGTGCTCCTCATCGGCAAGGGGCAGCTCCTCCTGGACGGCGACACCGCCCAGATTCGGGCCATGGCCGGGGAGAACCTGTCCACCGAGGAGTCGGTGGCGGACCTGTACCGCCGCTTTGGCATTTGAGGAGGCGCGGTATGGGAAAATACTGGTCGTTCTTCAAGATGCGCCTCATGGCGGGGCTCCAGTATCGGGCCGCCGCCCTTGCGGGCATGAGTACGCAGTTTGTATGGGGAGCAATGGAAATTCTGCTCTACCGGGCCTTTTGGCTGGAGCACCCGGAGCGCTTCCCCATGGGCATGGAGGCCCTCTCCAGCTACATCTGGCTCCAGCAGGCGTTTTTGACCCTCTTCGCCATGTGGAACTGGGAGATGGAGATTCTGGAATCGGTGAAAACCGGGACCGTGTCCTATGAACTCCTGCGGCCCACGGACATCTACGGCATGTGGATGGCCCGGTCCGTGGCCAACCGGTTCGCCCGGGCGGCTTTGCGGATGGTGCCGGTGATCGTGGTCAGCAGCCTCCTCCCCGCGCCCTACGGAAGATCGGAAGAGCGTCGTGTAGGGAAAGAGTGTAGATCTCGGTGGTCGC
>CAJUOA010000073.1 GCA_910587785.1 uncultured Oscillospiraceae bacterium
ACCTGGACCTTCAAGCTCCGCGACGACATCGTCTGGGTGGACGTCAACGGCAACGAGAAGGCCAAGACCACCTCCGCCGACTGGATGACCAGTCTGGAGTGGGTCCTCAACTACCACAAGAACGGCTCCCTGAACAGCTCCATGCCCCGGGAGCTCATCGCCGGCGCTGAGGAGTATTTCCAGGCCACCAAAGCGATGGATGAGGCCGAGGCCCTGGAGCTGAAGGCCACCGGCGAGCTCTTCACCAGCACCGTGGGCATCGAGACCCCCGACGAGTACACCATCGTCTACCACTGCTCCAAGGTTGCCCCCTATTTTGACTCCCTTGCCGTCTCCGCCGCCCTGCTGCCGCTGAGCCAGGCCCAGATCGACGAGATGGGCATTGAGGGCGTCAAGAGCCAGGACAACACCACCATGTGGTACAACGGGCCCTATGTCATCAGCGAGTTCATCATGGACAACACCAAGGTCTTCACCCCTAACCCCACCTACTGGGACAAGGACTGCTACCTCTTTGACAGCGTGACCATCCTCATGCTGGACGACTCCCTGGTGGGCCAGACCATGTTTATGGCCGGTGATGTGGACACCTGCAACCTCAACGAGGCCAACCTGAAGACCATCTGGGAGGACCCCAACCACGAGTGGCACAACTACCTCATTGAGCGCCGCCCCACCAAGTACTCCTTCCAGGCCCACTTCAACTATGAGAAGAAGCTGCTAGACGGCTCTCTGGACACCAACTGGAACACCGCCATCGCCAACGAGGCATTCCGCAAGAGCCTGTACTACGGTCTGGATCTGACCAACATGTGGCGGCGGACCAACCAGATCCACCCCGAGAAGTGCGAGAACGTGGCCTACACCGCCCCCAACCTCTGCTTCTTCTCTGACGGCACCGACTACGCCGACCGCGTCCGGGAGCTCATCGGCTACCCCGACGGCCACGGCCGTTACGACGCCGCCAAGGCGCAGGAGTACAAGGAGCAGGCCATGCAGGAGCTGGCCGGCAAGGTGCAGTTCCCCGTCCAGCTTGACCACTACATCTCCGGCGCTAGCCAGACCGCTCTGGACGGCGCTACCGTCCTCAAGGAGATCGTGGAGGCCTTGGGTTCTGACTACATCGTGTTGAACATCGAGACCTATACCACCAGCGTCTACCGCGAGGTCTACGATCCCCAACTCCACTCCTGGGCCTTCGGCTACGGCTGGGGCGCGGACTACGCCGATCCCCAGAACTTCCTGGGCCAGCAGTGCTACAAAACGGACGGCGCATACTACGAGGCCAACTACTCCCACTACAACTCCACCGATAATCCCGAGCTCATCGCCACCTTGGAGGAGTTCACCAAGATGGTCAAGGACGCCGACGCCATCACTGACGACATGGACGCCCGGTATGAGGCTTACGCCCAGGCTGAGGCTTTCCTGCTCGACCACGCCATCGTCATCCCCAGCAGCTATTCCGTCTCTGTGGGCATGACCAAGAGCAACGTCTGGGCCCAGAAGTACGCATCCTACGGTGCGCAGAACGGTATGTATAAAAACTACATCACCAACGCCGAGGCGCCCTTCACTACCGAGCAGATGGATCAGTTCGAGGCCGATTACAACGAGGGCCTCTATTAATCGAGACGCCTCCCAGACCCGGATATAGATGCGGGGGCCGCTCCGGCGGTCCCCGCTGTTTTTGCAACACGCACAAAAATTGGGTACATCATATTGTACAAGATGTCAAATCCGCCGGGAAGATACAAAAATGCTGTAAATTGTTAGTGACTGGTGAACACGCACAAAAATGAACGAATTTTGAATGAAAAATTCAGGAAACGTTTCCGAATGCTTGACAAGGGGGGGTGCGCATGATATACTGTTTACACAAAACAAGCGAAGCATTTCCCTGGAAAGGCCGTCAAAATGGCCCTATCAGCCATTGGCCCTGCGCACCCCACCGCACAGGGCCGCGCTTTTTATTTTGGCGGCTTCCCCATCGAGCGAGCGTTATGGAGTCCGGGGAAATACCTCTCTTTTTTGTAATATTTTTGGACAGGAGAGACACACGATGAAGAAAAAGGGAACCAGACTGCTGGCTCTGCTGCTTGCGGCCATGATGGTCCTCACCGCCTGCGGCGGTGGCGGCGAGCCAAAACAGCCCGACACCACCGACACTCCCCCTGCCACCACCGACGGAGAGACCCCGTCCACCACCCCGGAAACCCCCACCACCCCTGTCACTGACAACAAAGGCGAACCCATCAAGGACTTCGTCACCTATCAGACCGCTACCGCTGAGATGGAGACCCTCTTCACCCTGTACAGCGAGAGCGCCGGCGACCTGGACTACCTGACCAACTGCATCGCCGGCCTGCTGGAGATCGACAACCGCGGCAAGTTCCTCCCCGCCATCGCCAAGGAGTGGGAGACTCCCGATGAGGGCAAGACCTGGACCTTCCACCTCCGTGACGACGTGGTCTGGGTGGACGTCAACGGCAATGAGATGGCCAAGTGCACCTCCAAGGACTGGCTGACCAGCCTGGAGTACGTCCTCAACTGGCACAAGAACTCCGGCCGCAACAGCTCCATGCCCCGCATGATGATTGCCGGCGCGGAGGAGTACTTTAAGACCGTCGAGGCTATGGACGAGGCCGAGGCCCTGGAGCTCAACTGCGACAGCGACCTCTTCAAGAACACCGTCGGCATCGAGGCCCCGGATGACTACACCCTGGTCTACCACTGCGTGAGCAACATGCTCTACTTCGACTCCTTGGCCGTCTCCGCCGCCCTGATGCCCCTCAACCAGGGCCAGCTGGACGCTGTGGGCGTGGGCAGTGAGATGAACTCCATCGAGAACACCGACCTCTGGTACAACGGTCCCTACATCATGACCGAGTACATCCAGAACAATTCCAAGACCTTCACCCGCAACGAGAGCTACTATGACAAGGACTGCACCCTCTTCGACACCGTCACCGTCCTCATGGTTGACGACGTCCTCATGGGCCAGCAGCTGTTCATGAACGGCGAGGTGGACATCGCGCCTCTCTCTGAATCCAACCTGCGCACCATCTACGGCGACCCCAACAACGAGTGGTATGAGCACCTGGTTGAAGGCCGTCCCAGCAAGTACTCCTATCAGGCCCACTTCAACTTCCACAAGAAGCTGGACGACGGCTCCGAGGATGACAACTGGAACAACGCCATCGCCAACACGGCCTTCCGCCAGAGCATCTACTACGGCATGGACCTGACCAACTACTGGGCCCGCACCAACTTCATCCACCCCGAGAAGTGCGAGAACGTGGCCTACACCATGAAGGGCCTGCTGTACTTCTCCGACGGCACCGACTACGTTGAGCACGTCTGGGAGAAGATCGGCCTGCCCGACGGCCGCGGCCGCTATGACGCTACCAAGGCCCAGCAGCTCGTGGAACAGGCCAAGCAGGAACTGGAGGGCAAGGTCACCTTCCCCGTCCAGCTCGACCACTGGATCGCCGCCTCCAACCAGAACAGCCTGGACCAGGCCGTGGTCCTCAAGGAGATCATTGAGGCCATCGGCGGCCCCGAGTACATCACCTTGAACATCCGCACTTACGCCACCAGCCTGAAGAAGGAAGTCACCGACTTCCGCCTGCACTGCTGGAGCTTCGGCAACGGCTGGGGCGCGGACTACGCTGACCCCGAGAACTTCCTCTTCCAGGAGCTCTATGATGATGCCGGTGCTCTGTACTCCATGAACACCTCCTTCATCAACGAGGCCACTGATCCCCAGCTCATCGAGGACTACAAGACCTACACCGCCATGGTCCGCGAGGCCGCAGGCATCTATGACAAGGATGAGCGCTATGAGAAGTTCGCCGAGGCCGAGGCTTTCATGCTCGACAAGGCCTTCGTCGTCCCCGTCCTCTATCAGGTCAACTGGCGTCTGACCAAGGTCAATGCCTACACCCAGAAGTACGCCATGTTCGGTATGCAGAACAACATGTGGAAGAACTGGGAGACCTCTACTGAGCCCTACACCACGGAGCAGTACACCCAGCTGGAGGCTGCTTTCAACGCCGGCAACTAAGCTGACCCGGCCTATTACACCATCCAACGCCCCCTCCCCCCCGCCTCCAGGCGGGGGGAGGGTACAAAGAACCCTTGCACACCCGACCAGAATGAGCGGAAAATAAGGAAGAACGATTATGGTTAAATATTCAATCACAAGACTCTTACAGTCGGCCGTGACCGTCCTGATCGTCGCCACCATCGTGTTCCTGCTGATGCGTGCGCTCCCCACGGACTACTTCTTCACCGAAGAGGAAGTCATGAAGCTCACCGAGCAGCAGAAGCAAGACCGTCTGGAGGCGGCAGGTCTGAACGACCCCGTTGCCCAACAACTTCTGCGCTTCTATAACGAGCTTCTCCACGGCGACCTGGGCAAGTCCCGGCGTATCCGCGTCGACAAGCCCGTTATCGAGATCATTCAGGAGCGCTTCCCGGTGTCCATGAAGCTGGGCCTCATCTCCCTGGGGATCTCCCTGGTCCTTGGTATCGCCCTGGGCATCCTCCAGGTGCTCAACAAGGAGGGACCGCTGGACCACTTAGGCATGATATACACCATCTTCGTCAACGCGGTGCCGCCGCTAGTGACGTACTCACTGGTGCTGATGTTCGGCGCGAAGGTGCTGGACCTGCCCAGTATGTTCTCCAAGCGCAATGAACTCCAGAGCAGTATCATGCCCGTGGTCTGCCTGTCCCTGAGTTCTATCGCCCACTACGCCATGTGGACCCGCCGGTACATGGTTGACGAGCTCAACAAGGACTACCTGCGGCTGTGCCGCGTCAAGGGTATGCCCACCAAGGACATCATGATCAAGCACGTGCTGAAAAACGCCTTTGTGCCTCTGATCGCCTATATCCCGGCATCCATTCTGTTCACCATCGGCGGCTCCCTGCTGGTGGAGCGCTTCTTCGGCATCCCCGGCATGGGCCCCCTGCTGGTGGACTCCATCGGCCGCTATGACACGCCGCTGGTCCAGGGCCTGGTGGTCCTCTACGCAAGCATGAGCGTCATCGGCGTGTTCCTGGGCGACGTGATGATGACCGTTATGGACCCGCGCATCAAACTCACCGGAAAGGGGGATACCCGATAATGGCAAGCAAGCAGGACGAACTGTTCCGATTCGTAGAATACTCCCCGGAGAACGCCGAACGCATCGGGTACTCCAACTACTCCTACTGGCGCTCGGTCATGCAGAACTTCTTAAAGCGCAAGAGCGCGGTGTTCATGCTCTTCGTCTTTGTGGGTCTGGTAATTTTCTCCTTCATCGCCCTGGCGATCGGCAAGTACGACTGGGCGACGCTGGTGACCAACACGGACCTTGCCTTCCACAAGCCCGACGGCGAGTACTGGTTCGGCTGTGACAACCTGGGCCGCGACTATTGGTGCCAGGTGTGGTACTCCATGCAGACCTCCGTGAAGCTGGCGGCCCTGGTGGGCGGCGGCGAGTGCGTGCTGGGCATCGTCATCGGGTGCCTGTGGGGCTATGTCCGCTGGCTGGACCGGCCCATCACCGAGCTCTACAACATCATCAACAACGTGCCCATGATCATCTATCTGACCCTCATCGCCCTGATTTTCCGGGGCCTGAGCTTCCCCGTCATGTGTATCACCCTGATTGCCTTCGGCTGGCTGGTCATGGCGCGTAATGTGCGAAACCTGGTCTTCATGTACCGCGACCGGGAGTACAACCTGGCTTCCCGGTGCCTGGGCACCCCCATCAGCCGCGTGCTGGTGAAGAACATCTTCCCCTACCTTATCAGCGTTATCGTTTTGCGTCTGGCCCTCTCCATCCCGGGCACCATCAGCCTGGAGACCACGCTCTCCTACCTGGGTCTGGGCCTTGGCATTGAGACGCCGTCCCTGGGCATCCTTCTGCGCAACGCCCGTAACTATTTTGTGGATTATCCGTATCTGTTGGTATTCCCCGCCGTGGTCGTCGCCCTCATCACGATCACCTTCTATCTGCTGGGTAACGCCTTCTCCGATGCGTCCGATCCGCGCAACCACGTGTAAGGAGGGACGAACATGGCAGAAAACAGACAACCTATCCTGTCCGCAAAGGATGTGGAGATCGAGTTCACCCTCCGAGGGAAGGTCCTCAAGGCCATCCGCAAGTGCTCCCTGGACCTCTATAAGGGCGAGACCCTGGCCATTGTGGGGGAGTCCGGCTCGGGCAAGAGCGTCTTTACGAAGAGCTTCCTGGGGATGCTGGACGCCAACGGCTCCATCACCGGCGGCACCATCACCTATGACGGCAACGACATCTCCAAGTATAAGACGGAGAAGCAGTGGATGGCCATCCGTGGCAAGAAGATCTCGATGGTCATGCAGGACCCGATGACCAGCCTCAACCCCCTCAAGAAGATCGGCAAGCAGATCGAGGAGAGCATCACCTACAACCAGGGGATCAAGGGGGAAGAGGCCCGGAAAATGGCCATTGAGATGCTCAGCAAGGTGGGCATCCCTGACCCGGAGCGCCGGGCAAAGCAGTACCCCCACGAGTTCTCCGGCGGGATGCGCCAGCGCGTGGTGATCGCCATTGCGGCGGCCTGCCGGCCCGACATCCTCATCTGCGACGAGCCCACCACCGCGCTGGACGTGACCATCCAGGCCCAGATCCTGGACCTGATCCGTGGCCTGCAGAAGGACCTGGACATGACCGTCATCTACATCACCCACGACCTGGGCGTGGTGGCCAATGTGGCCGATCGCGTGGCCGTCATGTACGCCGGACAGATCGTGGAGGTGGGCACCGTGGAGGAGATTTTCTACGACGCGTGGCATCCCTACACCTGGGCGCTGCTCAACTCCCTGCCCCAGCTGGGCGTGAAGGGGGAGGAGCTGCCCACCATTGAGGGCACCCCGCCCAACCTCTTCAACGAGGTCCACGGCGACGCCTTCGCCCCCCGGAACAAGCAGGCCCTGGCCATTGACTTCGAGGAGGAGCCTCCGTTCTTCAACGTCTCGGAGACCCACATCGCCAAGACCTGGTATCTGGACCCCCGTGCACCGAAAATCGAGCAGCCGAAGTCCATCCTTTCGCTGCGCAACAAAATGAAGAAGTAAGGAGGTAAGATGCGATGGCAGAGAGAGAAAAACTCATTGAACTCAAAGACTTGCAGATTACCTTCGGCACCGGCCGTAAGAAGTTCGTGGCTGTCGATCACGTCAATTTCGACATCTACAAGGGGGAGACGTTCTCCCTGGTGGGTGAGTCCGGTTCCGGAAAGACCACCATCGGCCGCGCCATCACCCGGATCAACCCGGTGTCCGCCGGGGAGATCTACTTCAAGGGACAGCGCATCAGCGGGAAGATCTCCAAGGAGATGGACCTGGAGGTGATCAAGAAGTGTCAGATGATCTTCCAGGACCCCATGGCCTCCCTGAATGAGCGGGCGAAGGTGGACTATATCGTCTCCGAGGGCCTCATCAACCACCACCTGTACAAGGATGAGGACGACCGGAAGCGGAAGGTGGAGTATGCCCTGCGGGAAGTGGGCCTTCTGCCGGAGTTCGCTTCCCGGTTCCCCCACGAGTTCTCCGGCGGACAGCGGCAGCGGATCGGCATCGCCCGTGCGCTGATCATGGAGCCGGAGTTCGTGGTGGCCGACGAGCCGATCTCGGCTCTGGACGTGTCCATCCGGGCCCAGGTGCTCAATCTGCTCAATAAGTTGAAGAAGAGCCGCGGGCTGACGTATCTGTTCATTGCCCACGATTTGTCGGTGGTGCGCTTTATCTCCGACCGGATCGCGGTTATCAGCAAGGGTCGGATCGTGGAGCTTGCGGAGGCGGAGGAGCTCTTCCTCCACCCCCTGCACCCCTACACGAAGGCGCTGCTCTCCGCAGTGCCCATCCCGGACCCCCAGCTGGAGAAGCAGAAGAAGCTTCTGGTCTACGACCCCTCCATCCACGACTACAGCACTGACAAGCCCGTCTGGGAGGAGATCCTGCCGGGTCACTTCATCTATGGCAACAAGAAGGAGCTGGAGCAGTACCGCCGGGAGGTCCAGGCATAAAAGTGCAGACTGGGAGGACGTCAGCCGTACCGGCTGGCGTCCTCCTCCGTGTGAAAAACCCAAAACGAAGGAGCGAAGCATGAAAAAGATCCTGTCCCTCTACCAGTCCTATATGATCCGCCCGACCATCTACATGTGTGTGTCCCGGTGTGCGGTGGCGCTGATGGTCCTGCTTTTCTGGGACCGGTTTGTCAATAACGGTACCTTCTCCCTGATCCGGGACGGCTGTCTGGTGATGGGGCTGATCATGATGCTGCTGTCCTGGTTTGCGTATCTGAGCCTTCAGGGGGTGCCCCGGCCGAAGCTGAGGATCCCCTTCGTGGACCCTGAGAAGCGCCGGCGGCGGTACTTGGGCCGGGCGGACATCGTGGATTTTGCGGACGAGCACATCGTCTCCTTCGACGAGCTGGAGCCGGAAGAGAAGTCGGCCTGCATCCTGGCGGCGGACTTCATCGGGGGGTTGCTCTTCTTCATCCCCGGCGTCATCGCCACGGTCATGTGGTTTGTCCAGCATTGAGTCGAGAAGAGAAGAGACCGCCTTGGAGCGCAGAGAGCTCCAAGGCGGTTTTTTTGCGTGTCCAGGGCAGAGCCCTGGCGGGCCCCTACGTCTTCCTCAGCCAATCCGGCAGGGTCCTGCTCCGCACGCCGGAGACGATCCCCATGGCGGCGAAGAGGGTAACGATAGAGCTCCCCCCATAGCTGAAAAAGGGGAGGGTCAGTCCGATGACGGGCATGACAAAAAGGCACATGCCGATGTTCTCCACCACCTGGAAGATGAGCATGGAGGCAAACCCCACGCAGATGAGGGCGTCCATGGTGCTCCGAGCCGAACGGGCGGTCTGGAAGCACCGGTAGATGATCAAAAACTCCAGCATGATAATGACGAGGCACCCGACCATGCCCAGCTCCTCGCCGCAGACGGAGAAGATGAAATCCGTCTGCCGTTCCGGGAGGCTGGAGCGGTCCAGGGACTGGGTCTGGATGCCCTGGAAGAGGCCCTGCCCCAGCAGGCCGCCGCTGCCCAGGGCCATCATGGACCGGGTCTGCTGCCACCCGATGCCCCGGGGGTCGAAGCTGTGGTCGAAGATGACCTGGAAGCGGCTGAGCCAATAGGCGGGGATCTTGTCCAGCAAAAGCAGGGCCAGGACGCCCACCACGGCGGCGCCCCCCCCGGCGGCGAACCAGTACCAGGGCAGTCCCGCCGCGAGGGCCATGCCCGCGTAGATGATGAGATACACCAGGCCGCTGCCCGCGTCCTTGGAGATGACGAAGATCCACAGGAACATCATCCCCGTGTGGGCGGCGGGGAGGACCAGGGACCCCAGCCCCCGCATCTGCCGGTTGTCCCGGAACCAGGCTATCTGCTTGGCGAGGAGGATGGTGAAGCTGAGCTTGACCACCTCCGCGGGCTGGATGCTGGTGGGCATCCAGCTTGCGCTGAGCCAGGAGCGGTTGCCGTGGGTCTCGCCGCCGGTGCCCAGGGGGGTCAGGAGGAGGGCGATGAAGCCCAGGTTGAAGAGAAGGAAGAGGGGCCACTTCTCTGCGAAGTGCTCCACGTCCACACTGGAGAAGATGAAATAGGCGGCGATGCCCAGCACCGCTCCCGCCGCCTGGATGATGACCCGGCGGAGCTGGAAGTCCACGCCGCGGTAGTTGGTGGCGCTTGCGATGAGGACGATGCCGAAGGCCGAAGCCACGAGGCACAGGCCCAGGAGCACCATGTCCGCCTTTCGGAGGATATATCGGACTGCGTCCAGCAGTCGGGAGAAAATGGTCACAGCACCACCTCGCAAAAATTCTATCTATAGTCTACCACAGGATCGCGGCGGTGTAAACCATGAGTCCTGCGAAAATTGGGGAAAATGTGCCGCGCCTCACCCAAACTCCACGATCCTGCTGTAGAGCTGGAGGGGATAGAGGCCGTCGTGGGCCTCCCCCGGGAGGGTCCGGGACATGTCCCCGGCCCAGGTGACCCGCACCACCCCCGCCCGGGCGAGGAGCGCACTGAGCGCCGGGCGCTCCTCCGGTGGGCAGAGGAGCCCGGCGGTCTGGAGCCGCCCCTTCTCCGGACTGAGGACATGGACGATCCTCCGCCGGGGCAGTGGCTTGACCCAGCAGTTCCCCGCGAGAGCCGAGAGCTCCAGGCGGCTGTCCGGGGCAATGGTGACCCCCGCGCCGCCGCCCCGCAGCACCCTGCGCCCGGTCTCGACGGCCTCCAGGGCCTCGGTCCAGAGCTGGAGGGACGCCTTGGCCCGCAGGCCCATGTCCGCAGGGGCGTGGCGGGCGTTCTCCGCCTGGAGGATCTGGAAAAACCGCTCCCCGAAGGCCTCCACCGCGCCCATGTCCTCCGTGTCCAGGAAGATGCCCTGACAGGAGGAGCACAGGAGCTGCCGGGTCTCGCAGATATGCTTCGCGAGGGCGGCGAGGTCCCCGTCCGACGCCTCGCCGGAGACGTAGGCGAAGCTGAGCTTGTGGCCCCAGGGGATGACCCGGGTGTCGGGCCCGGCGAGAGTCCGAGCGGCGCGGACCGCCTCGTCCCCGCCCCAGACCACCACGCCGCCGGCGATGCGGGCGAACTCCGTGAGGGAGGCGAGGTCGCTGGAGGGCACGTCGAAGACATAGACGAAGTCCTTCAGCGCGGGCTCGATGGCCGCCAGCTCCCGCAGGAGCAGGAGGGACGCCCCCCGGTCCATGGAGGGGAGCTTCAAAATGTTGATGTTCCCGGCGAGAAGGCCCTCCACCACGCTGTAGGCAGGCAGGCCGTCCACATTCCCGGCGGCGATGTGGAGCAGGACTCCCAGGGGGAACCTCCGCCGCTGGATGGGGGCGCGTCCGGGGCAGGGGAGGGGGGTGTCCTCCGGGCCGGGGCCCAGCTCTAAAGCGAGCTTCCGGCGCAGGCTCCCCGGCTCCAGGAGGCGTAATGCGGCCTCGAACTGCCCGGGGCTGATGTGGAAGTCCGCGAGGAAGGGGCGAAGCACTTGGTCATAGTCCCCCCGCCGGACCCGCTCCGCCAGGACCCCGCAGGCGGAGATGACCTGCTCCGGCGCGATGGTCCGGGAGGCGATGGTCTCCAGGCACCGGGCCTCCAGCTCCCCACGGAGGCGGGGGAGCTCCCGGTCTTCGTAGAGCTGTCCTTGGAACAGGATCACGGCGCCACCCCCTTCAGGTACTCCGCCGCACCGGCGGCGCAGGTGACGATGTCCCGGACCCCCACCCGGCCTAAAATCTCCAGCCACGGCCCCTCGATGCCGCACCCGCAGGTCCCGGCGGGGTGGAGCACCCCCAGGTCGT
The DNA here is from genome assembly GCA_910587785.1 of uncultured Oscillospiraceae bacterium. Taxonomy (GTDB): domain Bacteria; phylum Bacillota; class Clostridia; order Oscillospirales; family Oscillospiraceae; genus Pelethomonas. The sequence continues at coordinate 11,353 of CAJUOA010000073.1, forward strand.
CGGTCATGACGCTGAGGAGGGGCATGGAGGCAGTCATGGGGGTGAGGAGATCCACCAGCCCCGGCGTGCCCTCCGGGACGGGCTCCAGGGTGTCGGGGTCCCGGATGAGGACCCGGCTGTAGACGGGGATATGGAAGTGGTGGCGCGGGCAGGTGGTGTAGAGGATGGGGTGCTCCACCGCGCCGAAGAACTCCACGCATTGGGCCTCCCCGATGCCCAGCACCGACCGGGCGAGACGGTAGAGCTCGGATTTCTCCACCTTCTGCCCCTCGAACTGCTTCCACCCGCCGCCCATGGTGATGAGGGACCCGGCGGGCATTCGCAGATGGATGCCCCGCTCCTCCATGCCCCGTAAGAGGAGGTAGGTGTAAGAGGGGAAGCCTATGGTCCGGATGGGCACGGTCCCTTTCGCGGCCCGGATGAGGCGTTTTTCCATGGCCTTGAGGTCCAGCTGATAGCCGCCGTTCTGCCACACCAGGGCGTAGGTCCTGCTGAGGGCGGGGGCGAAGAAGGTGAAGCCGAAGCCGGTCTTGGAGAAGGCGGTGTCGTTCTCCCGGCGGGGCTGGTAGCCGAGAATGAAGTAGTGGCAGGGCTTGACCGAGAGCAGGCCGTGCCGCCGCGCCATGGTCAGGGACATATCCAGCCCCCGGCGGAGGCTCCCGGCGTCGAAGCCCACCCGGCTCTTCACTCCGCCGGTGCCCGAGGACGCGGCCCGGATGAGGAGCCGGTTTTCCGGCATGGAGCGCAGGGTGTGGCGCTTGAAGTAGAGGGTGGGGATGGGGGGCAGGCGGTGGAGGTCCCCGGGGCCCAGCTTCGCGCCCCGCTCCAGTCCGGCAATGGCGCAGATGTGGTCGTAGTCCCGGCAGCTTCGGCGCTGGAAGGCGGCGTTCTCCGCCATGGCGGCGGCGAAGAGAGCGTTGGTGCCGGGGAGGTCGTAGGGGTCCTTCCAGCGGAAGAGGGCGTCGGCGTGCTTCATGGGCGGGGCCTCCTTTTGGGTGGGACTTTTGTATAGTATACCACGGTTTGGCCGGGGCGTCCAGGGGCGAAGCGCCGCCAACATCTGCTGCGGGACGGCGCGCCATTTCGCAGGGGCGGATATTATTTCCGAGCTTAAAGCTCGGAAATAATACATTTGATGCAAGCCGTTTTGCTCGCCGCTGTAAACAGCGGCAACCGCAAAACATGGCAAATATTACTTCCGACCTTTCGGTTCGGAAGTAATAATATCCCCCTACGGGTGCGTTGACCGTTCTGCGGCCGGCGTTGATTCCCAGACAAATACAACCCCATCCGCCCCCCAAAGACACCGGTCTTCCTTTCCAAAAATTTCCCCCTAAGGAAATCTTAATAAAGTGTTGACAAGACGGTTGCAACCTGTTACAATTTGGTTACAAATATGACAGGACTATTGCAAGACTCGAAAGGAGTGACTCGATGGCACAGCATACGGAGGGCCTCGTCTACAAGGACCACCCCCTCCGCCGCGTCGGGAATATGATCTACTACGGCTCTATGGCCGACCCGTACATCATCCTGATGCAGGTGAAGGAGACGAAGAAGGAAAAGGACCTGGAGGTCGCCACAAAGGTCTCCGTGGAGCTCCAGCGCACCGGGGCGGATCTTCGCAGCCGCGACCGGGTGGTCAAGCGGAGCGAGAAGGATGGACTCTACAGCGCCATGGACATCTCCGCCATTTGGCTGGAGCGGGCCTTGGCCGGTAAGTGACCCGGACTTTTCCAACACGACACGTAAGATAACGGACTGAAGACGAGGTTTTTTACGAATGAAAAAATTTATGACGAAATCCCTGGTGATGGCCGCCCTTGCGGCTCTCTGCCTGACCGTGACCGCCGCCGCCGCTGAGATCGGGAGCGGCGTGGTGGACGCATACGACCTGCGCCTGCGCTCCCAGCCCTCCACCGACGCCGAGACCATCGTCTATCTGGACAACGGCGCCAAGCTCTCCGTCCAGGAGGACCTGGGCGACTGGTACAAGGTGGTCAGCGGCACGTATACCGGCTATGTCTCCGCCGAGTACGTGGCCTACACCCCCTCTCCGGAGGAGGAGATCCCCGATGTCGGGACCCCCTCCGAGACCGCGGCGGAGGTCAACGCCAATGATGTCAACCTCCGCTCCGGCCCCTCCACCGACTACAACATCCTGGGCACGCTCAACGCCGGGGAGGCGGTCACCATGCTGACCAATGAGGACGGCTGGTGTCAGGTGGCCTGGAACGGTCAGGTGGGCTTCATCAGCTCCGAGTTCGTCTCCGTCAACGGCATCGCCCAGAACTACACCCAGGGCCGCGTCACCGGCGACGGCGTCAACGTCCGTTCCCAGCCCAATACCGACAGCGCCATCCTCACCCGGGTCTCCACCGGCAAGGTGGTTGAGCTCATCTCTCTCAAGGACAACTGGTATAACGTGGTGGTCAACGGCACCAAGGGCTACATCCGCGCCGACTATGTGAGCCCCTACGACGGCGCTCCCACCACCGCCTCCAGCGCCATCGGCAGCGACATCGTCTCCCTGGCTCTGGAGTACCTGGGGACTCCCTACTCCTACGGCGGGGCCTCCCCCAAGGGCTTCGACTGCTCCGGGTTCACGATGTACATATTCTCTCAGATGGGCTATAGCCTCCCCCACTCCGCCACCTCCCAGTGGAACAACTCCGGCGAGTACGTGGAGCGCTCCGACCTCCAGCCCGGGGACCTGGTCCTCTTCTGCGACCCCTCCCGGTCCAACGGCAAGGCCTGCTCCCATGTGGGCATCTACATCGGGGACAACGAGTTCGTCCACGCCTCCTCCGGCTCCTCCGGCAAGCGGGTGCGGATCAGCAGCCTCTCCGAGGACTACTACAGCCGCTACTACAAGGGCGCCAAGCGCGTGGGATAATTGGATATGGAAAAGAACACCGGCCCGGGTTGGGCCGGTGCTTTTTTGCTGGAGTGGCATTTATCCGCAGAGTTGGGTATCCACGATTCGTAGAGGCGGATACCATCCGCCTCTACGGCGTCTGCAGACGATGCCTTTTTACTCCAGAGCCAACTGCCCGTCCCGGACGGTGAGATCCACCATCCTGGGGTCCTGGTACATCCGGGCGAGGCTCTGGGCGTCGGCGAAGCAGGTCTCCGGGTCCAGCTCCAGCCCCAGCACGGTCCGGCCGATGACCGCCGCCGCCAGGGACGCCCCCAGCACCGACGTGTGCTCGCCGTCGGCGAAGTAGAAGTCCGCCTCCGGATGGGCGTGGGTAAGGGGCCACCAGAGGCGGCCCACCGGGCAGACCACAGCACCGATGCGTCCGGCAAGGGCCTCATAGGCCGCGCACATGGCCTCCTGCCCCTGGGGGTTCGACTTCTCGGTCCAGGTCATATAGAGGAAGGTCTTCGTCCCCGCGGGCACGAGAGCGGCGATGGCCTCCCCGGCCTCCAGGAGGGACTCCCGGCCTGGGAAGGGGTGGGCGTTGTGCTGGAGGACCACCGCGTCATAGCCGCCGCACATAAGGTTATAGTAGGTCTGGGACTGCTTGAGGTGCCAATCCAGCCCCATGCCGGGGTGGGTGAGCATCACGGCCTCCGCCTGGACGCCGTGGTCCTTGCAGAACTGGACGAACCGGGCGGGGACGTAGTGGACGAAGGTGTGGCTGTTGCCGATGAAGAGGATCTTCATAGTGGGCGCTCCTTTCTATATGACAGTACCCGCGTCTCACAGAAGCACACTCCTGCCAGACACGGGTACAGCATCACAGTATGCAATTACTCCTCGACCGCGGCCTTGACCTGACGGCCGTTGTAGGTACCGCACTCGGGGCACATTCTGTGGGGCAGGCGCATCGCGCCGCACTTGGGGCAGGCGGCCAGATTGGGCGCGGACAGCTTCCAAACGGAGCTGCGGCGCTTATCGCGTCTTGCTTTTGAAACTTTACCCTTAGGGACTGCCATGATGACACCTCCTGAATATCTGAAATGTTATTGTTCTTCGGGATCGTCTTTTCGCTCCAACAGCTTGGCCAGCACCGCCAATCGGGGGTCTGCCTCCTTTTGGCAGACACAGCTCCCTTGGTTGAGATCGACGCCGCAGCCGGGGCAGATGCCCTTGCAGTCTTCGGAGCAGAGGGTCTTGGTGTCCATGTCCAGGATGAAGGCCGTGCGGGCGAGATCGCCAAGGTCCACGGTCCCGTCGTCCAGGAGGAGGATGCTGTCGCTCTCCTTGTCCTCCAGCTCTTCGGCGAGCAGGTACTCGCATTGGGTGGATTTCTCACGGAGAAAGGGCTTCAGGCATCGGTCACAGACGCAGTGGAGGGTGGTGCCCGCGGTGAACTGCAAAATCAGCATCCCCGCAGTATTGCGCACATCGCCGGTAACCACAACCGGCTCCTGCACGGGATACAGGCCGCCGAAGTCCACATCGGACAGGTCCAGATCGAACCGGAACTCCATCCGCTCTCCGGGGGCGTTGATGATGTTTTTGACGTTCAGAAGCATAGCACACCTCGCAAAGACACGATTAATATTATAGTAGGTTCTTCCCCAAATGTCAAATGGTTTTTCGCATTTTTCAGGAAATTGTTGAGTTACAATTCTATTTGAACGGGGCGCCCGTATCAAGAATTGTAAAGGAGACAGAAAAGTGATGAAAATCAAAGTAATCGGCAAGGCCCACCGGGAAGAAGAGCGCAACCCCTACAACTTCAACCAGGTCCACTACAACGGGCCGGACCGCGGCGTGGAGGGCATGGCGGCGCTCACGCTGAATCTGAACCCGCCCCTTCTCCCCTACGCCGATATCAAGATCGGCGGCGAGTATGAGGTCGACTTCGGCCTGCGCGGCTATGTGGTCAGCTTCACGCCCACCAAGTTCTAGCCATGGCAGGACTGTCACACTGCGAAGCCCCCCACCCATGCGCCGACTGGGGCGTGAAGTGCCGGGGCTGTCGTTACCGCCCCTGGTGCTACCTGTTTCGCTCCCGTCCCCCACCACCGCCCCGTCGCCTAAGCGAACGCGCAAGCGGCGGTGACTTCTGTAGAATTGTAGAAAATAGAAGCTACAAAAGGGGGCGTTTTCTTTGCCACAGTCTCGTAAATGGCAGTTGACCATCAATAACCCAGCGGAAAAGGGGATCACCCATAAGGTCCTGAAAGAATCCCTTGCCAAGTTCGCCGGTATGCTCTACTGGTGCATGTGTGATGAGACCGGGAGTGAGGGGACCTATCACACCCACGTCTATTTCGTTCTCCGCACCCCCACGGTCCATACCGTACTGGAGAACCGTTTCCCCAGTATCCACCGTGAAAACGTCAAGGGCACGGTCCCAGCAAAACCGCGACTATGTGCTCAAAGACGGCGAGAAATATAACAAGGGGCCGGACGGCTCCTATAACTATACCGACGGCTCCGGCCCCTTCACCCGGCCCACAGCGGACAAGTTTTATATCAAGTCCTCCGGCACCGTCTACCTGGATGAACTCCGGGTGACCACCGGCTCCCGGTCCTCTACTGGGGTCTACACTCCCTCCAGCACCCCTACGATACCAACAAGGTCCTTGCCCAAGACAAGCAGATCCAACGATACATCAAAAAAGCTGGAGAGCTGGATGAGTAGATCCACGGAACAGCCCCTCTTGCCAGCTTCAATGTGGCTCAAAAGGCTCCGGTCGATATTCAGCACTCCCGCGAGTTTTTCCTGTGTGTAGCCGCCTTGGATGCGGACTGGCGGATGCGTTCTCTGCTCTGTTGTATGTCATAAGCCATTGTATGGCCTCCAATCTCAAATTTTTGGGTGTACGGGATGAGATTGGATGTCATGGGTATTTCGCTATGTAAGGCTGCCATTGATACTGCCGCACCAGAAAATCTGACCAAAACCGACAAAGCAGAACGCCAGACAGTCTTTGAGACCGTCTGGCGTTCTGCTGGTTCGTATTAGTATGTGTATTTAGGGCCTGCTGAAAAAACCACATATAGGAACAAGGACAGTAGGAACAAGGACAGAAGGGAGCGGAAAAAGAGTGCAAGCCGACGCGCCAGGCGG
>CAJUOA010000074.1 GCA_910587785.1 uncultured Oscillospiraceae bacterium
CGGGAGAACTCCGTCATGGTGAAGCCCGCCCTGACCGCCTCCGCCAAGGAGCGCGTCACGGCCATGATCGGGCTGCGGGATTGCGTCCGGCAGCTGATCGACCTCCAGATGGATGAATATGTCCCCGACAGCGCCATCCGGGAGAAACAGACGGAATTGGACCGGCTCTATGACGCTTTTTCCGCGAAATTCGGCCTTGTCAATGACCGGGCCAACCGTCTGGCCTTTGACCGGGATTCCTCCTATTATCTGCTCTGCTCCCTGGAGGTGCTGGACGATGATGGGCGGCTGGAACGGAAAGCGGATATGTTCACCAAGCGGACCATCAAGCAGAATACCCGCGTCACCAGCGTGGACACGGCGATGGACGCGCTGGCGGTCTCCATCGGGGAGCGGGCAAAGGTGGATATGCCCTTTATGGCGCAGCTGGCCGGAAAATCAGAGGCCGAGCTGGAACAGGAGCTGACCGGCGTGATCTTCCGGGACATCCGCTGTGCCGAAAATCCTGACCATATCCCCAAAGCCTTTGTGGACCTGGACCGTTACCCCCTTGTCACCGCTGACGAATACCTCTCCGGCAATGTGCGTCAAAAGCTCCGCATGGCCCAGGCCCTCTATGATGTGACGCCGCCCGCCCAGCAGCAGCGCATCCGGCCCAATGTGGAGGCCCTGACCGCCGCCCAGCCCAAGGACCTGGACGCTTCCGAGATCGAGGTGCGGCTGGGGACGGACTGGATCGACAAACGGTACATCCAGCAGTTTATGTATGAGACGCTGAAAACCCCGTCCTATCTGCGGGGGAAAATCAAGGTCAACCACTCCAAGCACACGACAGAGTGGGCCATCACCTGTAAGGGCAGCGTCAGCGACAACGATGTTGCCGCCTACACCACCTACGGCACCAGCCGTGCCAACGCCTACCGCATCCTGGAGGATTCTCTGAACCTCCGGGATGTTCGCATTTATGACACGGTAGTGGACCCGGACGGGCGGGAACGCCGCGTCCTCAACGCCAAGGAGACCACCCTGGCCGCGCAGAAGCAGCAGGCCCTCCGGGAAGCCTTCAAGGACTGGATTTGGAAGGACCCCAGGCGGCGGCAGACGCTGGTGGCGCAGTACAACGAGGAAATGAACTGCATCCGGCCCCGCGAATATGACGGGAGCCGCATCGTTTTCTCCGGCATCAACCCGGAGATCAAATTGCAGCCCCATCAGGTCAACGCTGTTGCCCATGTCCTCTACGGCGGCAACACCCTCCTGGCCCATGAGGTGGGCGCGGGGAAAACCTTTGAGATGATCGCCGCCGCGATGGAGAGCAAGCGGCTGGGCCTGTGCCACAAGTCCATTTTCGTGGTGCCGAACCACCTGACCGAGCAGACCGCCTCCGAATTTCTCCGCCTCTATCCCTCCGCCAATATCCTCGTCACCACGAAAAAGGACTTTGAGGCCCGGAAGCGGAAAAAATTCTGCGCCCGCATTGCTACCGGGGACTATGACGCGGTTATCATCGGACACAGCCAGTTTGAGAAAATCCCCATCAGCCCGGAGCGGCAGGAGCGTCTGCTGCAAGAGCAGATTTGGGAGATCACCGATGGCATCCAGGAGCTGGAGGGCAGCGCGGAGCGGTTCACCGTCAAGCAGCTGGAGCGGACCAAGCGCCAGCTGGAGGCCCGTCTGGAAAAGCTGCAAGCCAACCACCGCAAAGACGATGTTGTCACCTTCGAGCAGCTGGGTGTGGATATGATGTTTGTGGATGAAAGCGACAACTATAAAAATTTGTTCCTCTACACCAAAATGCGGAATGTGGCCGGACTTGCCACCACTGACGCGCAGAAGTCCAGCGATATGTTTGCAAAGTGCCGCTATCTGGACGAGATCACCAAGGGGCGCGGCATCGTCTTTGCTACCGGAACCCCAATCTCCAACTCCATGACGGAGATGTATTCCATCCAGCGTTACCTTCAGTATGACCGTTTGCAGGAAATGGGCATGACCCATTTTGACAGCTGGGCCTCCCGCTTCGGGGAGACCACCACCGCTCTGGAGCTGGCCCCGGAGGGGACCGGCTACCGGCCCAGGACCCGCTTTGCAAAATTCTTCAATCTCCCGGAGCTGATGAACCTGTTCAAAGAGGTGGCTGACATCAAGACCGCCGACCAGCTCAACCTCCCCACGCCGGAGGTGGAGTATCACACGGTTGCCTCCCAGCCTACCACGATTCAGCAGGCCATGGTGAAGGAGCTGTCCCAGCGGGCCAGCGAGGTACACACCGGGCGGGTGGACCCGCGCAGGGACAACATGCTCAAGATAACCTCGGATGGCCGCAAGCTGGGGCTGGACCAGCGTGTGATCGACCCCATGCTCCCCGATGAACCGGGAACCAAAGTCAACTGCTGCGTGGAGAATATCCTGCAACAGTGGCGGGACGGGGACGGCGGGAAGCTGACACAGCTGGTATTCTGCGATATTTCCACACCCAAAGCCGCCCCTTCCAAGCGGACGGTAAAAGGGGCTGGGGATAAGCTGGACAACCCCACCCTCCACATGCTGGAGAGCGCCATCCCGCTGGAGCCGGAAAAGCCCTTCACCATCTATGAGGACATCCGGCAGAAGCTCATTGCCGGGGGGATGCGCCCCGAACAGGTGGCCTTTATCCATGAGGCCAAAACCGATGTGCAGAAAAAGGAGCTGTTCGCCAAAGTCCGCTCCGGTCAGGTGCGCGTCCTCATGGGCAGCACCTTCAAAATGGGCGCTGGCACCAACGTCCAGGACAAGCTGATCGCGCTCCATGACCTGGACTGTCCCTGGAGGCCCCGCGACCTGACCCAGCGTAAGGGCCGCATTGAGCGCCGGGGCAACGACAACAAGAAAGTACATGTGTACCGCTATGTCACGGAAGCGACCTTCGATGCCTACCTCTGGCAGACTGTGGAGAACAAGCAAAAATTCATCTCGCAGATCATGACCAGCAAATCTCCGGCCCGGACCTGTGAGGATGTGGACGAGGCGGCGCTGTCCTATGCGGAGATCAAAGCCCTGTGCGCCGGAGACCCCCGTATCAAGGAGCGCATGGAGCTGGATGTGGATGTGTCCAAGCTCAAGATTATGAAGTCCGCCCACCAGAGCCAGCAGTTCCAGATGGAGGACAATCTTCTGAAATATTTCCCGGAGCAGATCGCCCAGCACCAGGGCTTCATCAAGGGCCTGGAGGCCGATATGAACACCCTGGCGGAGCATCCGCATCCTCTGGTAGTCAAGGAAAAGCCCTCCCCGGCCCAGGGTGAGCAGGCGGAAGCGGGGACGGAGGCCCCGGCTGTCCAGACGGAGGCCGCAGAAGGTCCCGCCGCTGCTGTGGAGACGATGCAGGGTTTCGCCGGGATGGTGGTGCAGGGGCAGACCTTCACCGACAAGGAGGAGGCGGGCAAGGCGCTCCTGTCGGCGTACATGACCGCAGATGTGGCGGAGCTGGCGGAGATCGGCAGCTACCGGGGCTTTACCATGTTCACCGAGGTCCGCAACTTCCAGCGTGAGCTGGTGCTGAAAGGCGAGATGACCCACCGTACCCCGCTGGGGACCGACCCCTTTGGCGCACTGGCCCGTATCGACCACACCCTTGCCAAGATACCGGAGCGGTTGGCGGCAGTCAAGGTCCAGCTGGAAAATCTTTTTGACCAGCGGGAAGCGGCAAAAGCCGAGGTCGGCAAACCGTTCCCACGGGAGGACGAGCTGAAGGAGAAGTCCGCCCGCCTCGCGGAGCTGGATGTGCTGCTGAACATTGACGGCGGGGCGCGTCCGTTGGAGGACATTGCCAAAAGCCCCCGCCCCTCCGTGCTGGACGGCTTGAAGCGTCCCCTGCCGCCCAGGACGAAAGCGCCCGATAAATCCAAGCGCCCCCAGCAGGAGCGTTGACCGTCAGGCGGGGCCGCCCCCGCCTGACTTCTCTTATCACAAATCCGATCACAATGAAATGGAGGTTTTCATCATGGTTAAAACGCCGATCTACCGTCACTCCGGCACATATGCCCAGGAGCATGACGAGCTGAAAAAATACTTTGCCTCCCATAACGCACATATGGCCTGCAAAGAGGCCATCGGGCAGGCCATCGCTGACCACCACCGCAACAACATTCTGAGCCGGGACGCCGCCAAGGAAGTCATTGCGGAATTTGGCATTGACCGCACGCTGTATGTCCTTGCCGCCACCATCCGGGCCAAGGACAGCGATGGGCGCATTGACCAGGACAACAAGGCGTGGGCGCGGGCGTTCCCGCTGGTGGAGGATATGGACACCCACGGGCGGGACCGGACTATGGAGCTGGAAATTTACCGGTCCCACCCCGGCCTCATTGACATCTTTGCACATATGGTCCGGGATGAAGCGTCTCTCTCCCTCCCCATCTACCGGGGGACCTACGATCTGGCAAAGGAGACCGGGGAGCTGGCGGAGTATCGGATGTCCCGCCGCGTCAATTTGCTTTGCCAGGAGGAAATTGATGATGCCGTCAGCGCAGGCTGGGACGGGATGCACGTTGCCCCTGACGCGGTGAAGGCCGTACTGGAACGCTTCGGCCCGGAACGTGTTGCCTATGTGCTGGCAAACACCGTCCAGCAGAAAGAATGGGAGGATCGCTTTTCCGGCGCTAATGTGTCGTGGGCCAAGACCGTTCCCCTGTTCGTCCCCCCGGAGAAACGGGCCTACTGCACCGCCAGGAGCCACCCCGCCAAGCTGGACGAGTTCATCACCGTGGCCCGGAAGGAAATGCTCCAGATGGAACAGGAGTGCGGCCAGCCTGCCAAGCGGCGCTCCGTGCGGAAGAAATTGCAGAAGCAGCCTGACGCTCCCGCCGCCCCCAGCGTCCCCGGCAAATCCAAGTCCAAGGGGCAGGAGCGGTGAAGGCCCCGAACCGTGAGCGGGAGGTCCAGCTGAAATTCCGCGTCACCCCAGAGGAGCGGGCGCTGATCGGGCGGAAGATGGAACAGCTCGGCACTACCAACATGGCGGCATATCTCCGCAAAATGGCCGTGGACGGCTATGCGGTCAACCTGGAATTGCCGGAGCTGCGGGAGATGGTCTCCCTGCTGCGCCGGTCCAGCAACAACCTCAACCAGCTTACACGCCGCGTCCATGAGACAGGCCGTTTCTATGACGCGGACCTGGAGGAGCTGCGGCAGAGCTATGACAGGCTGTGGGATGCGGCGCAGAAGATATTGACCGCCCTGGCAAAGTTAGAATGACGGGGAGGGATTCATCATGGCAACCACCCGCATTATGTCCCTGCACACCGGCAAGGGCCGGAGCGTGGGCAAGGCCATCCGTGACATCATTGACTATGTGGAGAACCCGGACAAGACGGACGGCGGCAGGCTGATCTCCAGCTATCAATGTGACAGCAGGAGCGCCGATGCAGAGTTTCTGCTGTCCAAGCGGCAGTATCAGGCCAGGACCGGCAGGCAGCGCGGGGCCGATGATGTGATCGCCTATACCATCCGGCAGTCCTTCGTCCCCGGCGAGATCACCCCGGAGGAGGCCAACCGCCTGGGCTATGAGCTGGCGCGGCGCTTTACCAAAGGGAAACACGCCTTTATCGTCTGTACCCATGTGGACAAGGCCCACATCCATAACCACATCATCTGGAACTCCACCAGCCTGGACCACGACCGGAAATTCCGGGACTTCCTCGGTTCCGGGAAAGCGGTGCGGCGGCTCAACGACACCATCTGCATCCAGAACGGCTACTCCATCGTGGCAAATCCCAAGCGCCGGGGCAAGAGCTACAACAAGTGGATGGGCAGTAAGCCGCCCTGCCAGCGGGACCAGCTCCGCATGGCGATTGATGCCGTCCTCGCGCAGAAGCCCGCCGACCTGGATGCCCTGCTGAAGCTGCTGCGGGAGGCTGGCGTTGAGGTCTCGCCCCGTGGAAAATCCGTCCGGCTGAAGCTGCCGGGAGGAAAACGGTTCGTCCGGCTGGACGAGGACAGCATGGGCGCGGACTACTGCATCGCCGCGCTGCTGGCTGTTCTCGCTGGTGAAAAAAAGCACACTCCGCTTTCAAAGAATATCCGCCGCGCAGATCCGCCGAAGGTAAATCTGCTGGTGGATATTCAAGCCAAGCTCCAGGCTGGCAAAGGCGCAGGGTACGCACGATGGGCCAGGACCTTCAATCTCAAACAGATGGCGCAGACGCTGAATTATCTGACGGAGCATGGCCTTTTGGACTATGCCGACCTGACCGCCAAAGCGGACGAGGCCACCGGGCGCTATCACGAATTGTCCGCCAGGATCAAGGCGGCGGAGCAGCGCATGGCGGAGATCGCCGTGCTGAAAACGCACATCATCAACTACGCCAAGACCCGCGATGTCTATGTGGCCTACCGCAAGGCCGGGTACTCCAAAAAATTCAAGGCCGAGCATGAGAGCGAGATACTGCTGCATCAGGCGGCGAAGAACTTTTTTGATGAATCCGGGCTGAAAAAGCTGCCCACCGTCAAGAGCTTGCAGGCCGAATATGCCGCGCTGCTGGCAGAAAAAAAGACGGCCTATGCCGACTACCGCAAGGCGCGGGACGATATGAAGGAGCTGCTGACCGTCCGGGCCAACGTGCAGAAGCTCATGGGCTATGAGGCCCAGGAGCATGAAAAAGAAGCGGACCGCCGGGAGGAGGAACGCTGATTTCTCCACCGTACCGGAGGGCCGCAGGCCCGACAAAAAGCGTTCCGCAGGAACGCGCAGCCAGCTCCAGAATGGAGCTGTTCAAAGGGGTTTGGGGGCGCTGCCACCAACAAGCAGATTGGACCTCCCGCCCACGGCGGGAGGTCCAATTTTGCATCGTGGGTCCCACGATGCCCTGCTTGCCCGTTTCTCCAAACCCCCGTTTTGGCCGCTACTCCACTGAATCAGGGGAATTTACTATTGTCTAACTGGTCAGCTATTCGGGCCGAAGACTTCAATAAAATATATCCGTTCGCCATCGGATGTTTCAAATGCCTCTTTTTCTGTAAAATATAGAGATACCATATTACAGAAAGGGGCCGAAGTATGACAGAGACAACTTACGGCTATGTCCGGGTATCTACCCAAGAACAAAATGAGGCCCGTCAGCTTGCCGCTATGCAGGAATTTGGCGTGGCAGAAAAAAACATTATTATAGAAAAACTGTCGGGAAAAGACTTCAACCGCCCGTGCTATCAGCGGCTGGTCCGGGCACTGCGGCCAGGGGATGTGCTGGTGGTCAAAAGCATTGACCGGCTGGGCCGGAACTACGATGAAATTCTGGAGCAATGGAGCGTCATCACCAAAAAGCGGAAAGCCGCCATCGTGGTGCTGGATATGCCTTTGCTGGACACCCGGCAGGGGCGCGATCTGACCGGAACGCTGATTGCGGACATTGTCCTCCAGCTTCTCAGCTATGTAGCGCAGACGGAGCGGGAAAACATCCGCCAGCGGCAGGCGGAGGGCATTGCGGAAGCGAAAGCCAAAGGGGTACGCTTTGGCCCGCCATGCCACACATTGCCGGATAGTTTTGAAGAATTGCGGCAGGCGTGGCGGGGCAGGCGGATGACGCTGCGGGCGGCGGCGGAAGCCTGCGGCATTCCCAAATCCACATTCCGTGACGCTGCCCTCCGCGCTGAGATGGCTGTAAACTGCGCGGAGACAAAATAAATCTGGACGGTATTGTATACTTATCCGTCCAGGGGGATTTCAAGGATTTTCACCTTTGTTCTGTATTACATATCGACATGAGCCGTGGAGAAATAAGACTTTTTGAAAAAATATTTTTTGGACGGGGTTTTATACAACCTCGTCCAAATTTTTGATGTTTCGGATAAAAGGAGGCGGACCTGTGATGCCGGGAAGGCAAAAAATGCCGTGCAAAAACGACAAAGCTATCCAATACAGCACCATCAAGGTCCGTCTCTATCCCGATGCGGCCCAGGCGGAGCTGTTTGAAAAGACGTTCGGCTGCTGCCGCTACATCTGGAACAATATGCTGGCAGACCAGCAGCGGTTTTATCTGGAAACCGGAGCCCATTTTATCCCCACCCCAGCCAAATACAAAAACGGGGCCCCGTTTCTGCGGGAAGTGGATAACCAGGCGCTGATCCAGGAGCACAACAAGCTGTCCCAGGCGTTCCGGGTATTCTTCAAAAGCCCGGATTCCTTTGGCTATCCCAATTTCAAGAAGAAAAAGACTGATCGGGATTCCTTCACCGCCTGCAACCACGTTTTTGAATCCGGCCCCACCATCTACACCACCAGGGACGGCATTCGCATGACCAAGGCGGGGATCGTTCGGGCCAAGTTTCACCGCCGCCCCCAGGCGTGGTGGAAGCTCAAGCGAATTACCGTGGAAAAGACCCGCAGTGGAAAATACTATTGCTACATTTTATACGAGTACGCAGCGAGACAGCCGGAGCCAGTCACACCAACGCCAGAGACAACAATAGGGCTGAAATACTCCCTCTCCCATTTTTATGTGGCGGATGACGGCAGTATGGCGGACCCGCCCCGCTGGCTGAGACAGGCACAGGAAAAACTGGCAAAAATCCAGCGGCGGCTGTGCCGGATGCAGTCCGGCTCTAAGAACTATCAGGAGGCGGTCCAGCAATACCGCCTGCTTCACGAACACATCGCCAATCAGCGGCGCGACTTCATCCACAAGGAGTCCCGGCGGATAGCCAACGCCTGGGATGCCGTGTGTGTGAGGGCTGACGCCTTTGAGGACCTGACCAAAGCCATGACCCACGGGACGATGATGGATTCCGGGTATGGTATGTTTCGTGAGTGCCTGCGCTACAAGCTGGAGCGTCAGGGAAAGACGCTCATTGTTGTAGACCGCTACCAGCCTACAACACGCACATGCGCTGCCTGCGGGCTGGTCATGGACTGCGAGGTCAGCTACAAAAAGGCCCGCTGGACCTGTCCCAAATGCGGCGCGATACATAACCGTGAGATCAACGCTGCAAAAAACATCAAAACAGCAGGTTTAGCGCAGATTTGCGCTTGACTGATATGCCGGTCGGAACGCCGGTGGATGCCCATGAACGCAGTGCGGGGAGCGTTGAGCGAAGGAAAATCAAAACCGTTTTTCTTCGTTCAGCGTTTTCCAAACTGCCAAGTGGGAAACGAGAGGATATGTACGCATATCCAAAGCCCGAAAGGGCGTTCACAACATTGTGACGATGAAGCACCGTCCATGCGGCGGGAGGAAGGAGTGCCTTTCCGCCCAACAAAAGAAGGAGTTGACAAAATGCTCTGCTTAAATCTGAACCAGGGTGAGTATCTGACCATCGGTGAGGACGTTGTGGTCCAGCTGGACAGCATCTCCGGCGACCGGTGCAAGCTGGTGATCAATGCGCCCAAAGAGATCGCCGTTCTGCGCGGGAAGGTCCTGGAGCGAAACGGCGGACATCGCCCGGACTGCGTGTTCGACAGCCCCCGCTGGCACCGGAAGGAGCTGATTTGGAATCAAAGCAAAGCCCAGGCCCTGGCCGCCATGCGGACGCTGCTCAGCCAGATGGACGGCAGGGACAGCAATGTCCAAACCCTGCGGCGGCAGCTGAGCCATATGTTTCCGCCTGCGCAGGGTGAGCCGGTGAACGAGGTTTCAAACGGCTGTGAGGTCGGTTGAAATATAGTCCGGCGCAAGCTGCTTTTGCGGTTTGCGCAAAGCACGTCATTTTTACGGAGGAGGTATTTCATGGCAAATTCAGCAAATCCCGTGGTGGAGTATGCTTCCATCGCGGCAGTCCAGGAAGCAGCCGGATTTCAGGTGCTGCTACCCCAGGGCGTTTCCGAGCATGTGAAAGCAATCTACCTGATTGGCGGCAGGGTCGTTGATCTGAAGCTCAGCAATGACCTCGTCTACCGCATGGCAAGGGGAACGGAGGATATTTCCGGCGACTGGACCTACCACCCAGAGGTAAACACCGTCATAGTGGGCAGATACACCGTGACAGAGCGGGGCATCTACGGCAGGGTGTTCACTGCCGACTGGACCAACGGGGAGTTCACCTTCGCGCTGCGCACCCCATACGGCATCAGGGACGAGAGCCTGCGCGAGATGATCGAGAGCATGGAGCCCGCCGATACAAAAGCCCCCTCTCCCATTGTGAAATACGATTACATTTTCGAGGCGGAATACGCGGCGGGATTCGGGATTTTAGTACCTGCGAGCCTGCACAACCAGGAAAACTTTAAGGGCGTCTGGGTCATCGGCGGAAAGGTGGCGGAGGTGGAATACGCCAACGGGATCATCTACCGCACGGCCAGAGGGGTCGATGACATCTCCGGCGTCTACCAGAAGTTTGAGCACAGCGAGGCGTTTACCGTTGGCAAATACCATGTTCTCGCCAAAGGCCGCCCGGACTGCTACTACCTGACCCTGTGGAACAACGGGAAGATGAGCTTTTCGCTGTACTGCCCCCATGGCATCAACAAAAAAGAAGTGGAGCGGTTTATCGACTCCCTTGTCCTGATTAACTGATTTGGTTTCAAACGGCTGATAAGCCGGTTGAAATATAGCGCCGCACACGCTTCATGCCCTAAAGGCCACAGGGCCTGGACCGGGCGGCGCACCATCCGCTGTGTGGGAGCAGGGAAGATTAGCGAAAGCACAGCGGGTCGCAAAATTCCAAAATTTATTATGAAGGGAATCTGAATTATGAGAATCCAACACAACATCCCCGCTATGAGTTCCTACCGGAACTACACCAACAACACCAACGCGCTGGCTAAAAACCTGGAAAAGCTGTCCTCCGGCTACCGGATCAACCGTGCCGGTGACGACGCCGCCGGTCTGGCTATTTCCGAGAAAATGCGCGCCCAGATCACCGGTCTGAAGGCGGCCCAGAAGAACGTGAAGGACGGCACCTCCCTGGTCAAGACCGCCGAGGGCGCGATGCAGGAAATCCACGATATGCTCAACCGCATGGATTACCTGGCTACCCAGTCCGCCAACGGCACCTATCAGAACAACGTGGACCGTGAAGCTCTCCAGAAGGAAGTCACCGCCCTGAAGGACGAGATCAACCGCATTGCCGACAGCGCCAACTTCAACGGCATCAAGCTGCTGGACGGCTCCCTCTCTTCCCAGAACCTCACCGCTGAGGGTGTGAAGGCTTCCACCAAGAGCATCATCGAGGGCCTGACCATCAACGAGGGCGCGAACGGCGGCGGCACCAAGGGCGAGGCCACCATCGACGTGTCCAGCCTGTTCGGCACCGGCGATACGCTGGCCATCGAGTTCACAGACACCTCCCTCGGGACCAGCGGCACCAAGACCCTGACCTATGGCACCGACATCACCGGGGCTACCGCAGAGGAGCAGGCTGCCAGCATTCAGGATCTCCTGAGCAAGGACGCAAATATCTCCCAGAAGTTCGATGTGAAGGTGAATGGCTCCAAGGTGACCCTGACCGCCAAGGCCGAGGGTGCTTCCGAGGCCGCCGTCAAGAGCGTCAAGGTCAACGACAAGGGAGTGACCTTCGGCACCGGCGATTATACGTTGGGTACTGCAAACGCCGCCGCCAAAAAGATGGAAAAGGGCGGCTTTACCCAGCTGTTTGACGGCACTGCCGCAAGCCTGGATGTCAAGGACGGCGACGTGCTCACCTTCACCTTCAAGGATGCGCAGGGCAATGCCAATCTGGTGGCCAAGGTGAATGTCACGAAGGACATGATCGGGGGCAGCCCTGCGGACACCACCACCAATATCGTCAACGCCCTGAAGGAAGCCAAGTTTGAGAACAAGGACGGCACCGTTGCAGACGAGAGCCGCTTCAAGGTGGGCGACCTCTTTGATATCAGGGCAAATATGAAGCTCGCCGACGGTACGTCCACTGAGCAGGGCAGCGTCTATGTAGCCGCTAAGCTGGACGGCCAGTTTGACATTGCCAGTGTTGCGCGCAGCAACGCCGAGGATTCCAGCCGTGATAAGACCGTCAACGCCGCAACTGCCGGTCAGGCTGGTACGGCGAACGTTGCCTCCAAGTACGAGGTTACCCGCACGGATGACGGCACCAATTTCAGCGCAGGCGACGTGATCGAGCTGACCGGCTCCCTGTCCGATGGCCGCAACTTCAACATCAAGTTGACTGCCGGTACGGACTTTGCCATTGGGAATACCTATGCCGCTACCCTGACCAACATGAAGACCCAGCTGGAAAAGACCGGCGACGGCGCTACCAAGGTCACTCTGAACGATGGTAAGCAGGTCGATGCCGGCGAAATCTTCGGCACCAGTAAGGAGATCACCATCGGCACGCCCGCCGCCACCGGCATTACCTTCACTTCCGCAAAGGCCGGTCCGGTCCAGGCCGGTATTGGCGGCGGTATCTCCAACGTGAGCTTCAGCGCGTCTGATCCCGCCGATGTCAAGACCGAAATCACCAAGGGCACCGATCCCAGCGCCGCCGAGTCCTCCTTCACCTTTGATAAGGACGTGGGCTACGGCACCGCCATCACCGTGGGCGGCAAGACCTACGAGCTGGTGGCCGACGCCCGGGACGTGACCAACCGCAGCAACGAGGCAGTGGTGGTGGGCGACCTGAGCGACCCCAACGCTATTGCCAGCGCCTTCGCTCAGAAGATCAACGAGAACGCTCCCTCCGCCAACGACCCGGCAGATGCCGACGCGAAGGAGTACACGGCCACGGCGGACGGCGCTACCGTGAAGATCACCACCCACGCGAAGGGCTCCGATGTGAAGGCCATGGAGATCACCACCCCCTACGGCGACGAGGTCCCCACCGTGTCCTTCAAGTTCGACCCCAGCATGGTCCAGGCCGGTTCCTATATGACCATCAGCGATGGGACCAACTCCAACACCTATGAGTTTGTCAAGAAGGGCGAAAAGGCTTCCAGCGGCCGCACCGCCATTGAGGTCTCCGACTTTAACAAGATTGATGCCAAGGCCATGGGCGAAGCTTTCGCCAACGTGGCCAAGGGCGCTACCGTTGAGGTGGGAGACGATGGCACTGTGACCATCACCGCCAACGAGGCGGAGGGCTCCATCCCCAAGCTGAACGTCAGCTTCTACGACGGCAAGGGCGGTCTGAAGCTCCAGCTCGGCGACACCAGCGATGAATACAACCAGCTGAAGGTCTCCATCAATGATATGCACACCACCGCTCTGGGCATCGCTGACCTGGACATCAGCACCCAGGAGGGAGCCGCCGCCGCTATTGATGTGGTCAAGAACGCCATCAACTACGTTTCCGATGTCCGCGGCGGATTGGGCGCGATCCAGAACCGCCTGGAGCACACCGCCAACAACCTGTCCGTGATGGCTGAGAACATCCAGGATGCTGAATCCTCCATCCGCGACACTGATGTGGCCGAAGAAATGATGAGCTACGTCAAGAACAACATTCTGGTGCAGTCCGCCCAGGCCATGCTGGCCCAGGCCAATCAGCTGCCCCAGGGCGTGCTCCAGTTGCTGGGTTAATCCGGCGGAAATTTGCAGATTACATCATCCCACACAAGAGGGGCGGGGCTTGTTCCCGCCCCCCTCTTTTAGAAGCTGAATAGCGGAAATCCTTTTATGCTGACGCTCTGCATTAAACAATCATGTCAATAGCTGGAGTGTAAAGCGATAATTCTGGAAAAATTTTATAGTATCAACACATTTTTCTACTGTTTGAATCCAGTGTATCAAGCTGCAAAAGGCGGCAAGGGAGAAGAAAATCCCTTGCTGCCTTTTCTTTTTTTATACTTTTTAACAGGAGAAGCCGCTATAAAAGAGGCTGATTGTGCGAATAAAAACCGTTAAATGGCAAGGGGAACGCCCCCCTCCGCCCTATATTTTTCAAAAAGCGCGGACAACTTTACTGTTGTTCGCGCCCCTTTTTTCACTCGACAGGCTTCTACAAAATCCCCTATCAAATTATAGGGAACTTTGTAGAAGCCTGTCGAAAAAAGATAGTGCTTTTTGCGGAAAATCTCTTTCCTTGGCTGATTTTGGAAAAGAAAGAAGAAAATTTTTCCTATCAGTCGGAATAGGGTATGCCGCCCGCGCTCCGCCCGGATTTCAATGGTCCGACCCTCGCCGCAACCATTGAAATTATCAGGAGGAGCTATCATGTTTGATACAAAAAGCGACTTTGCTTTGAACAAGTTTGATCGAGACGCTATCGTATGCAGGAGCGTCACCGGCGTACATATCCGGCTGACCCGTGCGGACTTTGCCAGCGAGGAAGAATTTCTCCGCTGGAAAGTCTGGTCTGACGGTGACTACTATGACACCGAAAAGGACGGACGCGACTTCTATGACAACGGCATCCCGCTGGACCCCCGTGTGGACAAGCTGGGGGCCGTTCCCTCCATCGAGGCAGGCATCCTCGCCGCGCTGGATGCTGCCGAGGCCAGCGCGGAGCAGGCCCAGAGGACTGCCGTTCTGATGGAGCAGATCAAGGCCTGCCTGACCGAAACGCAGTACCGCCGTCTTTGGATGTTCCACGCCCGGAAAATGAACGTGACCGCTATTGCCAGGGCAGAGGGCATCTCGAAAGCCAGCGCGTCCCGGTCCATCTCCGCCGCTCTAAAAAATATTTCAAATTTTTTCCCGGAAGGGGGCGAAAATAGGTAACAAACACCCCTCTTTTTTGTGATAGGTGAAAGGTGCGTTTCCCCAATATCACCTTCACGAACCTTCAAAACTGAATACACGGTATTGCAGGCACAAAACCCATGTGAACAGCGGTAAAAGATGCGCCGCCAGGACACCGGCTTCGGGAGGTGAACAAACAAGCTGGCCGAGCGATCTACGCACTCTTTCAACCGGCTATGGCAGGCCGGGACGCGATGACAGCATGGGGGATAATGAAACTTGCTCACGCCCGCTCACAGACTTGAAGCGGAACCCTGCGGCGCACGTTCAGAACGGCGCTGTGGAGTTATGACAGCTGTGCCGACAGCGGCCTGCAATATCCCCTCCGCCGGGGGCGCGTGGCAAATACGGCGGACCTGACAGAAGCTAAAACGAAATCAGCCGCGCCGGAGTACCGCCCGCTTATGTTATGCGGACACAGCATTTTCCGGCGCGGCTGTCCTGTCTCAAAGGAGGACACAGGACTATGCGTAATGCGATGATTCAACTGCCGAACAGCGGGTGCGCCCAGGCTGTGCAGCCCTTTGGGGCTGGGAAACTCGGCATGACAATAGACGAGGCCGCCGATTGCACCGGCATTGGCCGGAACACCCTTCGGAAGCTGGTCTCCTGGGGAAAAATCCCCGTCCTGCGGATCGGGCGCAAGACCATCATCCGGGTGGATGTTATCAGCACTTTCATGGAGATCAACCAGGGGCGCGATCTGCTGGACTGCGCCCAGGTACAGCAAGTGACCTGACGAAAAGCAGACGGCATGTTTGCAACGGCGGCGGCTCTCTGTTATAATGTGACCATCACATCACGACAGCGACCTTTGCCACGATTGAAAGGAGTATAGCTATGGCAAAAGGTTCTGTTAGAAAAAAGGGAAAGAAATGGTACTACCGCTTTTACGTTGAGGACGCAAGCGGCAACCGCATCCAGAAGGAATTTCCCGGAACGGAGAGCAAAAGCGAAACGGAATCCCTGCTCCGCAAGGCGATGGAGGACTACGAGACCAAGATGTTTCTTGCGGAGGCCAAAAACATCACCCTGGGCGATATGCTGGACATGTGGGTGGAGGAGGACTTAAAGCCCGGTTCTCTGAGCAACGGAACAGTCATGGCTTATCAGTCCACCGTCAGCCGCATCAAGCAGCACCCCATCGGCAAGCGCAGGCTGAAAACCGTCACCGCCGACCATCTGCAAGCCTACATGGACCTGTTGAGCTTCGGCGGCACAAATCCTGACGGCACACCGGCCAAAGCGTTGAGCGTTGGGTATATGCGTCTGTACTCTGCCGTCCTGCAAAATTCCTTCCGCTTCGCGGTCTTTCCAAAGCGCCTGATTACCTTTAACCCCATGCAGTATGTGGTCCGCCGCTCCAAGGACGATGATTACGACCTGTTTGAGAGCGGGACTGACCCGGAGGGCGCGGTCCCCACCATCACCTATGAGCAGTATCAAAGCCTGACCGATTTTCTGAAAGCCAAGAACAACCCCGCGCTCCTTCCTATCCAGATCGCCTACTACACCGGGCTTCGGATTGGCGAGGTCTGCGCTCTGACATGGCAGGACATTGATCTGAATGAACAGTGTCTGACGGTCCGCCGCAGTATGCGCTACAACGGGACAAGGCATAAGCTGGAGATCGGGGCCACCAAACGAAAGAAAGTCCGAACCGTGGACTTCTGCGACACCCTGGCGGAGATTCTTCGGCAGGCAAAGCGGGAGCAGGCCCGGAACAGTCTGAAATATGGGGCGCTCTACCGGCTCAACTACTGCAAGGCGGTCAAGGAGAAGAACCGCACCTATTATGAGGTCTACATGCTGTCCAGGACGGAGGCCACGCCGGAAGCGGATAAA
This sequence comes from uncultured Oscillospiraceae bacterium, assembly GCA_910587785.1. Taxonomy (GTDB): domain Bacteria; phylum Bacillota; class Clostridia; order Oscillospirales; family Oscillospiraceae; genus Pelethomonas. The sequence goes on from CAJUOA010000074.1 coordinate 16,452, forward strand.
CACCTGTCCTTTGTCTGCCTCCGGCCTGACGGGGCCATTGAATCCCCCAGCACCGTCAGCCTGATGTGCCGGAGCGCAAAGAAAAAGGTCCCTGGCCTGGAGGACTTCCACTTCCACATGCTGCGTCACACCTTCACCAGCAACCTTCTTTCCCACGGCGCGGCCCCCAAGGATGTGCAGGAGCTGCTGGGACACTCGGATGTCAACACGACAATGAACATCTACGCCCACGCCACCAGGGAGGCAAAGCGTTCCAGTGCAAGGCTTCTGGACAAGGTAGTGAGCAGCGGCTGACGCGGTTTTCCCTTAAATTTTCTCGTAAGGGAAAAAACAAGGGAAAAGGGAAATCAGGAAAGGGCTTAAAGCCTTGAAAACACTGGACTTTCCGGGGATAGAGGCCCTACTGATAGACAAACGATAATTTTGCATTATAATTTGAGTGTAACATTCTATTTTGAACTTATAAGGAGTACACAGAAATGTTGACAAAAGACGAATTGCCTATTTGTCCCGTGGCTACTACGGTACAGATTATCGGCAGTAAATGGAAACTTCTGATCCTGCGTAATCTCATGCAGCGGCCCTGGCGGTTTAATGAGCTGAAAAAGGACTTGGCAGGGATTAGCCAGAAAGTCCTGACAGACAGCCTGCGATCTATGGAGGCTGATGGTATTATTGATCGCACCGTCTATGCCGAAGTGCCGCCCCGTGTTGAATATGCCTTGAGCGAAATAGGTGAAACACTACGGCCTGTCATAGATGCAATGGCGGAATGGGGCGGTAAGTATAAGGACCTCCTGAAATGATAACTTTTTATAGCAAAATCCCGACACATAGAAAGTGTCGGGATTTGCTGTTTTAACAATAGACCTCTTGCGAAATTAAGCTAAGCGGTCAAAGTTGCAGATGCCAGCAA
>CAJUOA010000075.1 GCA_910587785.1 uncultured Oscillospiraceae bacterium
AGGGGGTGCCCACCTCGTCCTGACGGCGGTAGCGCTTGCCGATGGAGCCGGCGTCGTCGAAGTCGATCATCCACTCCTTGGAGAGCTCCGCCTGGATCTCCCGGGCCTTGCCGCCCAGCTTCTTGGAGAGGGGCAGGACCGCCGCCTTGAAGGGGGCCAGGGCCGGGTGGAGGCGCAGGACGGTGCGCACGTCGTTTTTCTCCGCGTCCACGACCTCCTCGTCGTAGGCGTCCACCAGGAAGGCGAGAACGACCCGGTCCGCGCCCAGGGAGGGCTCGATGACGTAGGGGACATAGCGCTCATTGGCCTCCTGGTCAAAGTAGCTCTGATCCTTGCCGGAGGTGTTCTGGTGGGCGGTGAGGTCGAAGCTGGTGCGGCTGGCCACGCCCCACAGCTCCCCCCAGCCGAAGGGGAAGACGAACTCAAAGTCCGTGGTGGCGTTGGAGTAGTGGCTGAGCTCTTCCGGGTCGTGGTCCCGGAGTCGCAGGTTCTCCTCCCGCATGTTCAGGCCCAGCAGCCACTCCTTGCAGAAGTTCTTCCAGTAGGCGAACCACTCCAGCTCCGTGCCGGGCTTGCAGAAGAACTCCAGCTCCATCTGCTCGAACTCCCGGGTGCGGAAGGTGAAGTTGCCGGGGGTGATCTCGTTGCGGAAGCTCTTGCCCACCTGGCAGATGCCGAAGGGGAGCTTGCGCCGGGTGGTGCGCTGGACGTTCTGGAAATTGACGAAGATGCCCTGGGCGGTCTCGGGCCGGAGGTAGACAGTGTTCTTGGCGTCCTCAGTGACGCCCTGGAAGGTCTTGAACATCAGGTTGAACTTGCGGATGCCGGTGAAGTTGTGCTTGCCGCAGGTGGGGCAGGGGATGTTGTGCTCTGTCACAAAGGCTTCCATCTCCTCCTGGGAGTATGCGTCCACGGGCTTTTCCAGCTGGAAGCCGTTTTCCGCGCACCAGTCCTCGATGAGCTTGTCGGCCCGGAAGCGCTCCTTGCACTCCTTGCAGTCCATGAGGGGGTCGGAGAACCCGCCCACGTGGCCGGAGGCCACCCACACCTGGGGGTTCATGAGGATGGCGGCGTCCAGGCCCACGTTGTAGGGGTTCTCCTGGACGAACTTCTTCCACCAGGCTTTCTTTACGTTGTTTTTCAGCTCCACGCCCAGGGGGCCGTAGTCCCAGGTGTTGGCGAGGCCGCCGTAGATCTCGCTCCCGGCGAAGATGAAGCCCCGGCCCTTGCACAGGGCCACGATCTTCTCCATGGTCTTCTCTCGGTTGTTCATACTGCATCGCTCCTATCTGAAAATATAGTTTGGCCGGAAAGGGGAAAAATAAAACGCCCCGAGCCGCATTGGCTCAGGACGGATAAACGATCCGCGGTTCCACCTGAATTCGGGAGAGCTCCCGCACTTTGGTCCGTAACGGGGACATCCGGCGGGGCATTTCCGCTCCGCGGCTCCGAGGCGCCCTTCCCTGCGGCCTTCCGGGGACTTGCACCAACCGTCCCCTCTCTCCGCTGCGGCCCGCGGGTACTCCTCCTCTTCACTGCCTTTCTTCCTTCGGTTGGTTCACTTTAGCATGTTTCTCCCCCCTTGTCAAGGGTGAAATGGGGGGTATTGGGGAAATCAATGTTGTTTCGCAATGGCTGGGGGGTCATGCGCGGACATTTTTATCAAACACCCCGCATAGTTCCCCCTGTCCCCGGGCACCCTAGGTCAAAAGGAGGGATGTTCATGGAAATTTCCAAAGCGGAGTACCAAAGATTCGTACAGGACCGGGCGAAGAAGTCGCCCCTGGTGAAGGACTGCGCCATGGCCTTCGGCATTGGCGGGGTCATCTGCGTGATCGGACAGCTCATCATGGACGGCTTTACCGCCCTGGGCCTGGACAAGGTGGACGCGGGGACGGCCACGTCGGTGTCGCTGGTGCTCCTCTCGGCGCTTCTCACGGGGCTGAACCTCTACAACAAGCTGGGCCGCTACGGCGGGGCGGGGACCCTGGTGCCCATCACCGGCTTTGCCAACGCGGTGGTCTCCCCGGCCATCGACTTCAAGAGCGAGGGCTTTGTCACCGGCATGGCGGCGAAGATGTTCACCGTGGCCGGGCCCGTGATTGTCTTCGGCGTCACGGCAAGCGTCATCTACGGCGTGGTGCTCATGCTCTTCTGACGCCGGTCCCCGTATGGGTCCGCACCTTCCGGGTGCGGGCCTTTTTGCGTTTTTCGTGGAAAAAAGAGCCCCTTTCTCTTGCATCCTATTTTATTTGATGCTATGATAGTACCGTTTACTGTTTAGAGAAAGGTAGGAGAACGAAAAACATGTCAAAATTTTCCAAACTGTTTGAAGCCCAGGACATGACCATGGGCGAACCCTGGCAGAAGATCGTGTCCTTTGCCGTGCCCCTGCTCATCGGCAATATTGCCCAGCAGCTCTACAACACCGCCGACTCCGTCATCGTCGGCAAGTACGTGGGGGACAACGCCCTGGCCGCCGTGGGCGGGTGCGGGCCCACGCTGAACCTGCTGATCGTCCTCTTCGTGGGCATCGCCACCGGGGCGAGCATCATGGTGGCCCAGTACTTCGGCGCGAAGAAGAAGGAGGAGCTCAGCTACGCCGTGGGCACCTGCATGGTGCTCACCCTCATCGCCTCCCTCTTCATGATGGTCCTTGGGACAGCGGTGTCCGCCCCCATGCTCCGAATGCTGGGCACCCCGGAGGAGACCTACGACATGTGCGTCAGCTATATGCAGATCATCTTCCTGGGCATCGCGGGCGGCGGGTTCTACAACATCCTCTCCGGCGTCCTCCGGGGTCTGGGCGACTCCATGAGCGCCCTGAAGTACCTGGTCATCGCCGCCCTCCTGAACATCGTCCTGGACCTGGTCTTTGTGGCACAGTTCAACATGGGCGTGGCGGGCGTAGCCATCGCCACGGACCTGGCGCAGTTCATCTCCGCAGGGCTCTGCGCCTGGAAGCTCTTCGCCATGCGGGACGTGATGCACCTCCAGCGCAAGCACTTCGGCTTCCACAGGGACTACGCCATGCAGCTGGTCCGGCTGGGCCTGCCCTCGGGGCTGTCCCAGGCGGTGATGAGCTGCTCGGCCCTGGTGGTCCAGTCCCTGACCAACTCCTTCGGCGCGGTCTTCGTCGCCTGCAACACCATCGTCATGCGGGTGGACGGCTTTGTCATGATGCCCAACTTCTCCTTCGGCAACGCCATGACCACCTTCACCGGGCAGAACATCGGCGCGGGCCGCATGGACCGGGTGGTGGAGGGCGCGAAGTCCGGCCTGAAGCTGGCTGTAGGCACGGCGGTGGTGCTGGTGGTCTGCATCCTCCTGGCCGGGCCGGTGCTCATGGGGCTCTTTACCGACACCCAGTCCCTCATCGACATGTCCAACCGCATGATGCGCATCATCGCCCTGGGCTACATCGCCTTTGCCGTCACCCAGTGCATGGGCGGCGTCATGCGCGGCGCGGGCGACACCACCACCCCCATGTGGCTGAGCTTCTTCACCACCATCGTGGTCCGCGTGCCTCTGGCCTACCTCTTTGCCTACATCACCCGCAGCGCCGAACACCCCAACGGGATGCCGGAGAGCATTTTTGCCTCCCTTCTGGTCTCCTGGCTGGTGGGCGCGCTGGTCCACACCATCGCCTATAAGAAGGGGAGCTGGCGCAATAAGGTCCTCCAGGGCGGAGGGAGCGCGGCATGAGCAGTGGGAAGACCGCTTTCGTCACCGGCGGGAGCCGGGGTATCGGCAGGGCCGTCGTCCGCCGCCTCGCGGCGGAGGGCTATGCCGTGGGCATCGACTATCTGCAAGCCAAGGACCAGGCCGGGGCGCTGGAGACGGAGCTCCGCGCCCAGGGGGCCCGGGCTTTAGCGGTCCAGGCCGACGTCTCCGACCGGGACGCCGTCACCGCCGCCATCCGAACCGTAGAGGAAGCGTTCGGCCCGATAGACCTCCTGGTGAACAACGCCGGCATCGCCGAACAGCACCAGTTCCAGGACATCACGGACGAGTTTTGGCGTCGGCTCTTTGCCGTCAACGTCGACGGGGCCTTCCACACCATCCAGGCCGTCCTGCCCCACATGATTCACGTCAAGGCCGGGTCCATCGTCAACATCTCCTCCATCTGGGGACAGCGGGGCGCGTCCTGCGAGGCGGCCTACTCCACTACCAAGGCCGCCCTCATCGGCCTCACCCGCTCCCTGGCCATGGAGCTCGCCCCCTCCGGCATCCGGGTCAACTGCGTGGCCCCCGGCGTCATCCGTACGGACATGGTGGCCGTCCTGGGGGAGGAGACCCTCGCGGACCTCGCCCGGGAGACCCCCGTCGGACGCCTCGGCTCCCCCGAGGACGTGGCCTGCGCCGTCTCATTCCTCGCAGGCGATGCCGCCTCCTTCATTACCGGCCAGGTCCTCACCGCTGACGGCGGGTTCATCCTGTAGCCCTTTCTTCCTTTCTTCTTTGTGTACAAAGAAGAAAGGAAGCGAAAGAAGAAAAACTTTTTGCGGCAAAACTGCGTTTTGCCTTTGGAGGGTTTATGAGAAGATTTCTTTTGCCCCTGCTCCTGCTGTCCCTCCTCCTGGCCGCCTGCGCCACCAGGCAGGACGTTCCCCCGGTGGAGGCCCTCCCGCCTGCGCCCCAGCCGGAGCCCATCCCCGCGCCTGAGCCGGAACCTGAGCCCCCTCCGCTCCCGGACCCCAGGGAGGCGGCCGTGGAGGCCCTGGCGGACTCCATGTCCCTGGAGGAGAAGGTGGGACAGCTCTTCTTCTCCGCCTGCCCCGCCCAGGGCGCGGCGGAGAAGCTCGCCCAGTTCCACTTGGGCGGCTATCTGCTCTTCCTCCCGGACTTCAAGGACCCGGACGGTAATTGGCTTACTGCGGAGGCGTTTATGGACAAGACCGCCTCCTTCCAGGACGCCGCCGCCATCCCCCTCTTCATCGGCGTGGATGAGGAGGGCGGCACCGTCGCCCGGGCCAGCCGGAATCCCAACCTCTTTGAGAAGAAATTTCGCTCTCCCAGGGAGGTCTATCTGGAGTTTGAAGGGGGGGACGGCATCCGCGCAGACGCGATTGAAAAGAGTACCGGACTGCTTTCCTATGGCATAAACGTCAACTTCGCCCCGGTGGCGGATGTTTCCACAGACCCCGCAGATTTCATTTATGCCCGGACCTATGGACTGGACGCGGAGCAGACTGCCTTTTTCGTGGGACAGACCGTAGAGGAAATGACCCGCCTCAAGACCGGCTCTGTCCTCAAGCACTTCCCCGGCTACGGCAGCAACGCCGACACCCACACCGGCATCGCCGTGGACGAGCGGCCCTATGAGCAGTTCCAGGCGGAGGATTTTCTCCCCTTCCGGGCGGGCATCCAGGCCGGGGCGGGGTCCGTGCTGGTCAGCCACAATATCGTCAGCTGCATGGACCCGGACCTGCCCGCCTCCCTCTCCCCGGAGGTCCACCGCATCCTCCGGGAGGAGCTGGGCTTCACCGGCGTAGTCCTCACCGACGACCTTGCCATGGGCGCGGTCCGGGAGTACGCTCAGGAGGGGTCCGTGGCCGTCATGGCCCTCCGGGCGGGCAACGACATGGTTGTCACCCCGGACTTTGAGAAGCAGATCCCCCTGGTCCTCGCCGCCCTGGAGGACGGTACCCTGGACGAGGAGACCATCGACGCCGCCCTCCGCCGGGTGCTGGGGTGGAAATATGACCTGGGGCTGTTGGACGCCGCGCCGTAGGGGCCGGGCTCTGTCCCGGCCCGGGGCCCCTTTCGTCACGGAGCCTTTTGAAAATGCTGATATGACAATACCCCGATCGGAAGAAAATACGCACACCAGCCTAACAGGGCGGTGGTTCCTCCGTTTCCGGCCCCGCCGTCTGCCATACCTGCGAACATGCCTGTCATCGGCAGGATCAAGCAGCTGATGAAGAAAACGCCGTGTACCATCATCAGGTATTTCAGCCACTTGTCCGCTCTGGAACTGGGGCTGATGGAGAGACCAATGAAAAATGTGGAGAGGGCCATCATTCCGTAACCAAGCAGATCGTAATAGAACAGCAGGCCGCCGCGCTGAAAATCCAATATCCGGGCGGCCTGCTCATTCAGATTTCCCCAACGGACGGTGGTTGTCTGTGCGAAATATACCAGAAGGACCAACACCGCATAAATAACGCCGAACGCAGCGCCAATGTTGGCAGGAACCCGGCGGCTCTCGCGGCTTTCGTACTGAAACCCCATTGCCATCATGATGTATCCCAGAGGCAAAACCATACACACGGCGTAGGAGCCGAATGGAAAATCAACGGTCATACAGACTGCAAAGAGAAAAACTGTGACGGTGACAATCGCCGCGCCGGTCCTGGGAATGGTCCTGTTCATCGCTTTTCCTCCATCAATCAAAAATTACCGCTTCGATTATAGCACAGCCAATATCCCGGTTCAAGCTGTGCCCCGTGAAACCGCCAAAGGTTCAGCCCGGCGGCACGAAAGGAAAAAGTGATCCTATGAGACGGAATTTGCGCAGTATCCTGCTCTTTCTCCTCGCGGCGGTCCTGCTGGCCGGGACGGCCTTCGCGGACACCGGGCCCAAGCCCCAGCTTGCAGTGAAGGTGGTCAGCGGCCCGGAGGAGCCCTATTACCTGGACCTCCTGGCGGAGGGGAAGGGCGGCAATGGCCTGAGCCAAGAGGAGCGGGACGCCCTGGACCAGGACATGCTCTCCGCCCTCCTCTCGGCGGTGCCGGAGGGCTGGCACGCCTGCGTGACTGAGGGCACCGGCGTCCCCATCTGGGGGGAACTGACCAGTGAGGACGGCGTCCACACCTTCGGCTATGTGGGCGTGCCAGAGACCTACCGCATCCTGGTGGTCACCCAGTCCGGCGAGGTCTGGATGTCCGAGACCCTGGAGCGGAAGGTCCTGCAAGCCTCCGCCACCCTGGACTGGGCGGCGGGGACGGTCAAGGTCCCTCCGGTCTGGGTGGGATATGTATTGCAGTTTCTCGCCGCATTGGTCCCCACACTGGTGATCGAGGGCGTCCTCCTGCTGGTTTTCGGCTTCCAGTGGAAGCGCAGCTGGAGGGCCTTTCTGCTGGTGAACCTGGTGACCCAGGGGGCTTTGGCGGTATTCATGAGCTTTCACATCATCCGGGACGGCCTTGGCTGGTGGTTCTTGATCCTCATCGTCCCGGCGGAGGTGGTCATCGCCCTGGTGGAGGCCGGGCTCTACCGCAAGCTCCTCCAGGGCCGTTCCAGGGCCCGCGCCTTCGCCTACGGCCTCACCGCCAACGCCGCCTCGGCCCTGCTGGGGTGGTACCTGGCGGAGCCGGTGTGGCGGTGGATCGTGACAATTTGTTGATAAAGGACGTTCGATCATGACAGAAAAACTCTACTACAACGACCCCTTCTGCAAGACCTTCACCGCCACGGTCCGCGCCTGCGTCCAGGAGAAGGACGCCTGGGCCGTCACCCTGGACCGCACCGCCTTCTACCCCGAGGGCGGCGGTCAGCCCGCCGACCACGGTACCCTGGGCGGCGTGAACGTCACCGGCGCCCGGGAGCGGGACGGCGAGGTGGTCCACCTCTGCAACGGGCCCCTGGCCGTGGGGGAGGCCGTGGAGGGGGCCATCGACTGGGCCCGGCGGTTCGACTTCATGCAGCAGCACAGCGGGGAGCATATCGTCAGCGGCATCCTCTGCGGGATTTTTCACTGCGACAACGTGGGCTTCCATATCGGACACGACCTGGTGACCATCGACTTCAACGCCGGGCTCACAGCGGAGGACGTGCTGGACATCGAGCGCCGGGCCAACCAGTATATCTGGGAGGACCACGCCCTCTCCGTGGCCTACCCGTCCCCCGAGGAGCTGGAAAAGCTGGATTACCGGAGCAAAAAGGCCCTCGCCGGACAGGTCCGCATCGTCTCCTGGCCCGGGGCGGACTGCTGCGCCTGCTGCGGCACCCATGTGCTCCGCAGCGGACAGGTGGGGCTGGTGAAGCTCCTCTCCTGCCAGAAGTTCCGGGAGGGCGTGCGTATTGAGATGGCCGCCGGAGGCCGCGCCCTGGACCGCTTCAACGTCATCGCCGGGCAGAACACCCGGGTCTCCCAGCTCCTCTCCGCCAAGCCGGACGCCACCGCCGCCGCCGTGGAGCGCCTGCAAGCCGAGCTCTACGCCCTCCGCGGCAGGGTCGCCGCCCTGGAGGAGCGGGACTTCGCCCGCCTCGCCCGGCAGTATCAGGGCGCGGAGGACGTGCTCCTGGTGGAGCCCGCCATGTCCCCGGAATCCCTGCGGAAGCTCTGCGGCGCGGTCCAGAACGCCGCCGGAGGGCGCTGTGCCGTCTTCGCCGGAGGGGAGGGGGCTTTCCAGTACGCCGTCAGCGCCCCGGAGGGAGACCTGCGGCCCCTCGCCAAGAGCATCAACGCCGCCCTCAACGGCCGGGGCGGCGGGAAGCCGAATTTTGTCCAGGGGAGCGTCCAGGCGGAGGAGGGGGAGATTGCCCGGTTCTTTTCTGCGCTTGCGTAGGACGGTGCATCCTTCCAATCACCATGCCCTGTGATTGCCCGCAGTCCAGGCGGCGGGATGATTGCTGCGCACAAGCCGCAGCCTGGGCCATGGACGCTATGAGAGCAGGACATGCTGTATCAGCGAAGAGATCGGATGGCTGAAGGGCCGGAAAAATTTACGCTCCCCCCTTGACAGACAGGCCCTCTCCGCGCTATGATAGGGGCGTAAAGGGGAGTAGTCGGCGCCGCTTGCGGCGTGGCAGAGAGCGTCAGTACGGCCTTGCGGCCCGCTGTTGCCTGAAATGACGAGACTTTTGCGGTGTTTTTGCGCCGTGAAAGTCTCTTTTTTTGTTCCCCGAATCACTTTTTAGGAGGCAGGACCCATGCAGCTGTTCTACGATCTCTTCTCCAATGTCCTCAATTTCACCTGGCAGGAGGTGCTGATGATCCTCACCGGCGGCCTTCTCATCTACCTGGCGGTCAAGCGGGAGATGGAGCCCGCGCTCCTGCTCCCCATGGGCTTCGGGGCCATTCTCGTGAACCTCCCCTTTGCCGGCACCGAGGCCGTCGAAGCCCTTTTCAACGCCGGTATCGCAAGCGAGCTCTTTCCGCTCCTGCTCTTCATCGGCATCGGGGCCATGATCGACTTCGGCCCCCTGCTCTCCAACCCGAAGATGTTTCTCTTCGGCGCGGCGGCGCAGTTCGGCATCTTCTTCACCCTGGCGGCCGCGGCCGCGGCGGGCTTCAGCCTCACCGACGCCGCCTCCGCCGCCATCATCGCCGCCGCGGACGGTCCCACCAGCATCTACGTGGCCAATTACTTCCACAGTCAATACCAGGGGGCCATTATGGTCGCCGCCTACTCCTACATGGCCCTGGTGCCCATCATCCAGCCGCCCATCATCCGGGCCGTCACCACGAGAGAAGAACGCCGCATCCGCATGGACTACAACCCCGCAGGCGTCTCCAAGGCCACCCGTATCCTCTTTCCCATTCTGGTGACCATCATTGCCGGGGCCGTGGCCCCCAAGAGCGCCGAGCTCATCGGCTTCCTGATGTTCGGCAACCTCATCCGGGAGTGCGGCGTGCTGGACTCCCTCAGCCAGTCCGCCCAGCACGAGCTTGCCAACCTCATCACCCTCCTGCTGGGTATCTCCGTGGCCTTCAAGATGCAGGCGGAGCTCTTTCTTACCTGGCAGACCCTGCTGATTTTAGCCCTGGGGCTCCTGGGGTTCGTGTTCGACACCGTAGGCGGGGTGCTCTTTGCCAAGGTGCTCAACCTCTTTTCTAAGAGGAAAGTCAACCCCATGATCGGGGCCGCGGGGATCTCCGCGTTCCCCATGGCCTCCCGGGTGGTGCACAAGATGGGGCTGGAGGAGGACTCCTATAACTTCCTCCTCATGCACGCCGCCGGGGCCAATGTCAGCGGACAGATCGCCTCGGTCATCGCCGGGGGGCTCCTGATCTCGCTGGTGGAGGGACTGCTGTAAAAATGACTTGTGGCGGTCTAAGCTTGGGAAAGGAGGAACATCTATGAACATGCCGCTGGTTTTGGCCTGCCTGGGGATCATGGGCAAGGGGATGCTGGGCATCTTTGTGGTCATTTTGGTCATCTGGGCGCTGGTCGCTCTGCTGGGGCGGGTGACGCGGTAGGGCGTGCGCCTCGCAAGGTCCGGGCGGAGAAATAGACAAATCAACAGCACATAAAAGGGCAGGGCAGACCATTACAGTCTGTCCTGCCTCTGATTTTTTCCGAGGTTTAGCCCACGACCTTCTGCCCGTTCAGGAAGACGGCGAGGATGTTAGTGTCGCTGACCATAGGGTCACCGCCGGCGACGACGATGTCGGCGTCCTTGCCCGCCTCCAGGGAACCGACGCGGCCGTCGATGCCCAGATGTTTGGCAGGATTGATGGTGATGGCCTGGAGGGCGGCGAAGGGGTCCATACCGGCCTTGACGGCGAGCCCTGCGCAGAGGGAGAGGTACTGTTCAGGGATGACGGAGTGGTCGGTGATGATGCTGACCTGGAGGCCGGCCTTGGCGAGGATGCCGGGGGTCTCGAAGGTCTTGTTGACCAGCTCGATCTTGCTGGCGTTGGTGAGGGTGGGGCCCACGGCCACGGGGACGTTGGCGCGGACCAGTTCGTCAACGATGAGGTGGCCCTCGGTGCAGTGTTCGATGGTGATCTTGACGCCGAACTCCTTGGCGATGCGCAGGGCGGTGCAGATATCGTCGGCGCGGTGGGCGTGGGCCTTGAGGGGCATCTCGCCCTTGAGGACGGGGATGAGGGCCTCCATCTTCATGTCGAATTTGGGGCGTTTGAGGGCGTCGTCCCCGGCGGCCTCTTTGCGCTCTAAGTACTCCCGGGCCTGGAAGAGCATGTCGCGGAGCTTGGCGGCGGTGGTCATGCGGGCGCTGTCGCCCTTTTCGCGGTAGCAGCGCTTGGGGTTCTCGCCGAAGGCGCACTTCATGGCGACGGGATCGCGGACGACCATGTCGTCGACGCAGTTGCCGTAAGTTTTGACGGCGAAGAAGGTGCCGCCGATGACGTTGGCGCTGCCCGGGCCGGTGCCGACGCAGGTGACGCCGCCGTGGAGGGCCATAGAGATGGACTTATCCTGGGGGTTGAAGCCGTCGATGCCGCGGAGCTGGGCGGAGACGATGTCGCCCATCTCGTTGTAGTCGTGGCCCTCGAAGCCCATGCCGTAGTTGTCGAGGCCGAGGTGGGAGTGGGCGTCGACGAAGCCGGGGTAGACGGCGCGGCCGGTGAGGTCGATGACCTCCTCTCCGGGGGCGGGCTGGAGGCCCTGGCCGATGGCGGCGATCTTGCCGTCCTGGATGGAGATGTCGGCCTCGTAGGGCTTGGGGTTCACGGCGTCGTGGATGATTCCGTTTTTCAGAAGCATGGTTTGACCTCCTGTAGTTTTAGGATGGCTCTATTATATAAAATTTTAAGAGCAAATACAAGAGGATTTAGAAAATTTACCAAGGGGGAGCATATATATCCCTGGAACTCTTTATCGATTCTGTTCGTCTGTCCGGGGGAGTTTCGCGCCTCCGGGCGCGAGTTCCTTTGCCCTCGGCGGCAAAGGAACCAAAACGCCGCCGAACCTACGGTTCGGACTCCCTTTTTTGTCCTCTGCGGCGGCTCATTCTGTGAGAGAAAGCCCCCGAATTTCTGCGCGCTCCCTTGGCAGGATTGGCAAAATGTTATACTTCGCCTCGCCGGCCCTCCATGTAGGAGTCCCTGCCGGACTGCGCAGAGCGTGCGCCATGCGTACACGGCAAGAAGCGCAGATCCGCCCGCACCGTGCCGGTGGCCCGGAAGTCTCGAAAAGAATCGTGCTTTAGGAGGCGAACCCAACGAAGAAGACCGAAGGTCCAGGGAGTTGTGGCGGAGATTCGACTGCCATCGGCCCAGGGAAGTGGTTGGGAAAATGGAGACTGCCAGGTCGTAGCGTAAACAAAAAACCCCCGTCATTCAGGAAGATTCTTAAGAAACGTAGTTTCTTGAGCGGTTTTTTGGTGACTTTTTGTCCGCACAAAAAGTCACCCGGGGTCCGGGGCCGGGGAGGCCCCGAACACCGGGGGCAGAAAACTATCGGGTTTCAACCGGAGTACTGAGGAGCTCACGGCGGAGTTCCTCCAGGCTCCCCACCGGGGGAAAACACGCGCCGTCCCGGCAGAGGTGGAGGGCCATGCCCTCCGGGGGAACGGGATAAGGCTGGGTAAAGGGCGCCCAGGCCGCCAGACTGCGGGCATTTTCCTCGGTCTTAGCCAGGGCGCTCAGGCGGTACTCCTCGCAGGCCCCGGCCAGCCAGGCCGGGACCTCCCTTGCGGCGCAGAGCAGGTCAGGCCTGGGGGAAAGGTCCTCCGCCACAGCCAGCAGGCCGAAGCAGCACCCCGCCGGGTACTCTGCCGCCGCTCCGGACAGATAGGCCAGCTGACGGTCCGCCAGGGTGCGGAAGCGTTCCTCCGCCGTCAGCTTCGCCAGACGCACCAGCGCCAGGGCGGCCACGGCGTTGCCAGAGGGGTGGGCCCCCTCATAGACCTCCTTCTGCCGGACCAGCAGGACCTCGCCACCGGTGCCGACGCGGTAGAACCCGCCCCGGGCCTCGTCCCAGAAGCGCTCCGCCATGGCGTCCGCCAGCTTCACGGCGGACTTGAGGCAGTGGACGGAGAAATCAGCCTCGTAGAGCTCCAGGAGGGCCCAGCAGGTGAAGGCGTAGTCCTCCAGCTGCCCGGGGACCGCCGCCTCGCCGTCCCGCCAGCGGAGGTACAAGCGGCCGTCTGGGTCCATGAGGCGGGTCTTGAGGAAAATCCGCGCACTCTCCGCCGCCCGGAGGTAGCGCTCCTCCCCCAGCACCCGGAAGGCCCGGGCCAGGGCGGCGATCATCAGGGCGTTAGCGCTGGTGAGGACCTTGTCGTCCCGGTGGAGGCCCCGGTCCCGGCGGGCCTGGGCCAGAGCTCTGCACTGACCGGAAAGACGCCGCCACGCCTGGTCGTACTGGGGCTCATAGAGCAGATGGGGGAGCCACCGGCCCTGGGATGGGATGGCGTACCAGGTACAAAAGCGCTCCCCGTCCTGGTCCCCCAGCACCGCGCAGATCTCCTCCTTGGTCCAGAGGTAGTAGCGCCCCTCCTCTCCTCCGCTGTCGGCGTCCTGGGCGCAGGCAAAGCCGCCGCCGGGCAGGCGCAGCTCCTCCAGGACGTAGTCCAGGGTGCGGCAGGCGGTCTCCCGGTAATAGGGCTTGCCGGTCTGGGCGTAGGCCTCCAGGTAGGCGTAGGCCAGGAGGGCGTTGTCATTGAGCATCTTCTCAAAGTGGGGCATCCGCCAGCCCCGGTCCGTGCTGTAGCGGCAGAAGCCGCCGCCAACCTGGTCGAAGATGCCGCCCCGGGCCATCTGGGTCAGGGTGTGCCCGGCCATGGCCAGGGCCCCGGCGTCCCCCTCCCGGCGGGCGCGGTCCAGGAGGAACAGGAGCTTCTGAGGGGCGGGAAACTTGGGCGCGCCGCCGAAGCCGCCGTGCTCCGGGTCGAACTCCTCCTCCAGCTGACGGGCGGCGGCGTCCAGGAGGGCGCGCGAGGGCCGCCGGGAGGCCCGGGCGGGCTCCTCCCTGGTCAGATGGTCCGCCACCCGCTGTCCCAGGTCCAGGAGGCCGGAGCGGCCGCCGCGCCAAAGGCGCTCCACCTCCTCCAGCAGCTCCACAAGGCCCCCGCGGCCCTCCCGGCCCCTGGGGGGCAGGTACGTCCCGGCCCAGAAGGGCTTCTGGTCCGGCGTCATGAGGATGGTCAGCGGCCACCCCCCGGAGCCGGTGAGAGCCTGACAGGCGTCCATATACACCGCGTCCACATCGGGCCGCTCCTCCCGGTCCACCTTGACGCTGACAAAGGCCCGGTTGAGGACTTCCGCCACCGCGGGGTCCTGGAAGGACTCCCGGCCCATGACGTGGCACCAGTGGCAGGTGGAGTAGCCGATGGAGAGAAAGATGGGCTTATCCTCCCGGGCGGCGGAGAAAAATGCCTCCTCCCCCCAGGGATACCAGTGGACAGGGTCATCCGCGTGCTGGAGCAGGTAGGGGGACTTTTCCCGGCCCAGGCGGTTTTCGGCGTTGGCAGTCGCGTTCATCTAGCAAGCACTCCTCTTTTAAAAGGTTTTGTGCCGCTAGTATGGACCGTTCGGGGGAAAAGATGTATCGGGAGCTGTGACGGATTTTTGCAGAGATTTTAGGAGCGGGGGGCGTTACTCCCCCCGCTCCTCCATCAGCTTTCTCGCAATGGCACAGAGGATGCCGCCGATGGGAAAGGTCAGCCAGCAGACGCCGATGAGGCCCCTGTCGTAGATCAGCATCCCCAGGCACATGGCTGCGGCGGTGAGCATGATGAGGGAGCAGATGGCCTGGAGCCGCTTCTCCTGGGGTGTGGGGGAGTACTCCCGGTTGTAGGCCTCGATATCATACTTGGACTTTTGGATGCCGCCGTAGATGAGAAAGAACATGCTCACCGCCACCACGGCCAGGAAAACGCCGCACAGGAGCATCTCCTGCCGCTCGGGAAGGGCGTCGGCGCAGAAGGCCATGCCCGCCACGGCCAGGAGGATGGCCCCGATGGGGGCGGTGATGAGCCAGACGAAGCGCTGGTCAAAGGCGTCGCGCTCCTCCTGGGTGTAAAAGTCCGCTATCACGGGGTGGGCTTTGGCAAAGCGGTCGTACTGCATCCCGCTTGCCACCAGAACCACCACCGAGGCCGCCACGATGAGCATCATCGTCCCGGCGGTGAGGTTCTCCGGCAGGGCGAAGCCCTCCTCCAGACACGCCAGGGCCGCGCCCAGGATGATGGCGCACACCGCCCCGGCGGTCTTCAGGGCAAAGCGGGACATGAACCGGTCATAGCCCACCGTGTCCTCGGCCAGGGTGCGCTCCACGCTCCCCCGCACCAGGGTGTCCATATCCGTATGGAAGATGCCGCAGAGCTTCAAAATGGTATCCATCTCCGGATAGCTGGCCCCGGTATCACATAGTTAAAGATATTGGTGTCATTCAGTCAATCTTGCCGATAAAGCGGTAGAAGATTTCTACCTCCTGTTCCCGGCTTCCGTCCTCGCCCTTGACCGCTTCATGGACAAGGATTTTTTCAATCAAAGTATTCAGCAGTTCGGCGGTCAGTTCCGTGGGATTGACGCACGCTTTCATCAGGTCAATCCACTTTTCAGCGTCAGCGGCGTTCTGGCTTTCGGCGGCGATAGCGGCTTGAAGTTGCTGAACTTTGCTTTCCAGTTCCACCTGCTCGCTCTGGTACTTCCCGGACAGCATATTGAAGTTGTACTCCGTGATACGGCCAGCCGCCCAATCCTCATACATTTTCGCAAACAGCGTGTCCACTTCGGACTTCCGCTTCTCCGCCCGTTTCAGTTCGGCGGTCTGCTTCTTTCGAGCGGCGGCAAGTTCTTTGTCGCTGGCACTCAACAGCCGTTTCAAAAGCTGTTCCCGGTCATTCTGCACCTGCGCCGACCAGTATTGCAGACGGGAGAGGACATAGGCGTAAAGCACATCATAGCGGATATAGTGCATGGAGCATTGACGGGTTCCCTGTCCGTTCTTGCTGCAATGGTAGTAGCCATAGGGGGTCTTGTTCTGCTTGTTCTCCCCGTAGGCCAGCGACCAACCGCAGTCCGCACACTTTATCAGTCCGGCGAAAATCTGTGTCGTGCCGTTCCTGCGCTCCCTCCGGCGGCTTGCTATCTGCTCCTGCACCTGCCGGAAAACCTGTTCGCTGATGATTGCTTCCTGCGTGTCCTCCACCCGCACCCATTCACTTTGGGGCTTGCGTACCCGCCGTTTGTTTTTGAAAGAGATGTTCGTTTCCCGGTAGTGGACGGTATGGCCGATGTAGGTTTCGTCTTTCATAATGCTCTTGACCTGCGCTATCGTCCATGCGTAGCTTTTTTCCTCCGGCGCACCCGCATAGATGTTTGCAAAAGTGCCGTCACGCTGAAAGTTAATCCAGCCCGGAGTGGGGACTTTCTCGGCAATCAAAATCCGTGTAATGCTTGCCGCCCCTCTGCCATGAACAGCCAAGTCAAAAATCTTCTCCACTATCCAGCGGGTTTCCTCGTCAATCATCAGCTTATTCTTGATTTCCGGGTGTTTCCTGTACCCGATGGGAGCATAAGCGCCGATACGCTGTCCTGCGGCAAACTTCGCCTTGAAAGCAGTCTTGACCTTGCGGCTGGTATCTTTGGCGAACCACTCATTGAACAGGTTTTTGAAAGGAACGAAATCGGAAAGCCCCTTTTCCGTGTCCTCGTTTTCCGCAACGGCAATATAGCGCACCCGCTTCTCCGGGAACAGAAATTCCAGATAGTAGTCCATCATCACGTGTTCCCTGCCAAAACGGGAGAGGTCTTTTGTGACAATGCAGTTCACTTTCCCAGCTTCCACATCGTCCATCATGCGCTGGAAATTCGGCCTTTCAAAATTCGTACCCGACCAGCCGTCGTCCACATATTCCCCGACTACATGAAGTCCCTGTTCTCTTGCGAATTGTTGCAGGATTGTCCGCTGCGTGTCAATGCTCACACTGTCGCCAAAGTTTTCATCGTCACGGCTCAACCGCAGATAAAGCGCCGTGTTGTAAATGGTAGTATTGTAAGGTTGTTTCACCGTAAAAATCCTCCTTCCAAGAAACAACCCACGCTTACAATACTTTTGCTCTAAGGCAATTATATCATAAGCGTGGGC
>CAJUOA010000076.1 GCA_910587785.1 uncultured Oscillospiraceae bacterium
AGCGCAGATCGTGCTTGAGCTCGTTCTTGCGCTCCAGCCGCTGGAGATATCCGCTTTTTTTCATGCCGTCCCTCCTTCGTCTTCCAGCCTCAGCCGCATCTTCAGGTACTCCGCGAACATCTCCGCCAGCATCTTCCCGGCGGCCCAGCGGGCTTTGACGCCCATATCCTCCGGCAGTTCTGCGAGGATAGCCTCTATTTGGCCATAGATTTCTGTTTTGGGGGCCTCCAGCTTCTCCGCCGTGTCATTCTTCATCTTAGGATTAAGGGGCTTTAAAGGCCGTTTATTTGCCTCTACGGCCTCTGCGCCCTCCGACGCGAGAATCTGCCTGATTTCCGCCTTGGTGGTCTGGTTCAGGTCCGCCAAAATCCTGATCTGTTTGCTCTTGTTCCGGGCCTGGAGGTAGTCCCGGACGATCTCCTCGTTGGTCATGACCATGTGCCCACCTCCGGTCTCTCGAACCCATCCAGCACATTGCACAGGTACAGGGCGTTCTCCGCCGTCGGATCCTTCCTGCACCTGATGATGGCCAGCTCCGCGCCCCGGATGAGCCGCACATGGTAGTCCAGGAGTCTCTTCTCCAGGGCTTCGGCCTCCTTGGCCTGCTCCCAGGCCCGGCGCAGCCGCCTCTTCTCCTCCCCTGCCCTCTTCCTGTCGATGCTCCCGGCCTGGAACGCCTGGTAGATATTCCGCAGGGCGCTGTAGGCCATCTGGTCCGAGAGGGAGAGGTCCGGCGGCAGGATATTCTGGGCAGCCTCCCGCTCAAAGGGAAAATCCCACTGCTCCCTCACGGCCCCACCTCCTCGGCGCGGATGTAGATGCCCGGGACCTCGGCCCAGAATTTCTCGCAGACCTCAGAGGCCACCTGGGCGTCGTCCCTCCAGAACCCCACCCGGGTCATGCAGTCCTTGAGGAGCTTCTGGAGGTTGTCCGTATCGGGCTTGGTGATCCGGTATTCTCCGTCGGCGTGCCGCCCTCTGGGGAAGCACCACTTGACTACCAGCCGCACCGCGCCCCGCATGGGCTTCTCCGGCCTGTGGGAGCTCAGGTGGGCGGTGAGCTTCGCCCGGGCGTCCAGGACCTGCGGCGGGTCGTAGAAGACAGGTTTTCCATTGACCACCCGGACCTGCTTCTCCTGGTGGGTGGCGGTGGGGGGACGCATGGGCAGAAAAAATTCAAGTCGCATTTTCGCTCTCCTCCTCTCGCGCTAAGGGGGGTGGTTCAAAACGGGGGTGCGGTCAAAAAGCCCCCCCCTTATAGGGGGGGCTTTTTGACCCCCCTTTTTTGACCCCCCCCGGTCAATTTTTGACCCTAGGGTCAATTTCGGTTTTTGACCCCCCGGTCAATTGTTCCGTTCAATCGTTTTTGACCCTTCTGACCCCATCCTTTTGCCGCTCAAAATCAGGGTGCTCGTCCACCCAGGCGCGGACCGTATTTTTTGCTTTTCCGGTGTACTCCATCAGCGCCGCGATTGACACACATCCGCTCCCCTCCAGATCGCAGGCGTCAAAGGCGGTGTCCAGGGCCTCCAGGCGCTCCTTCTTCCGATCCTTGGGAGGCGGTCCGGACGGCTTTTTCTTTTGCCATGCCGGGGCCTCATTCTCCGGGTCGATGTCCCCCAGGACGCCGCTGACGTCATTACGGTGTACCGGGAAATCGAACCAGAGGTTCACAGGAGGGAACTTCGGGAACTCCCGGAGTGTGCCGTCGATACGCCACGCTGTACGGGCCTGGGCGGCCTTTCTCGCGGTCTCCACGGCTGGGAGAAGGTCCTGGTACTCCCGGGGCGAGAGGACGGCCTCACAGGCGGCGAGAGCGGCCTTCTCGGAGCAGAGATCGTCCTGCCCGACTTCGCCCGATTTGTCCAGCTTTTGCAGGTACGTCCCGCAGGCCTTGCCCACGGCGTTGCCAACCACCTGTTTGCGCAAATCTTCGCTGACCGGCAGCTCGATGAGGTCCAGGAGGGCGTCCGGGTCTCTCGCAAAGACGCCGGAGCCGGAGGCCCTGTCCATGGCCCTCTTGCCGCCCTGAGCGCCCTTGGAGTGGTGGTGGCAGTAGATGACGGCGCAGCCCAGCTCGGTGCAGACTTTGTCAAATTGATTGCAGAACCGGGCCATCTGGTCGGCGCTGTTCTCGTCTCCGGTAATGACCTTATAGATCGGGTCAATGACAATAGCGATATAGTTTTTCTTCATAGCCCGGCGGATAAGTTTCGGCGCGAGCTTGTCCATGGGGATGGACCGCCCGCGGAGGTTCCACACGTCGATGTTCCCCAGGTGCCCAGGAGCCTGTCCCAGGGCCTCGTACACGTCCCGGAAACGGTGGAGACAGGAGGCCCGGTCCAGCTCCAGGTTGACGTACATCACCCGCCCCTGGGCGCAGGAGAAGCCAAGCCAGGGCCTGCCCTCGGCAATGGCGATGCACAGCTCGATGAGGGCATAGCTCTTGCCCGCCTTGCTGGGCCCGGCCAGGAGCAGTTTGTGCCCCTGCCGCAGAACGCCCTCGATGAGGGGTGGGGCCAGCTGGGGCAGGTTGTCCCAGGCGGAGGCCATGTTCTCCGGGTCTGGCAGGTCGTCGCTGACGCTCTCAATCCATTCCCGCCACTCCGCCCAGGACGCCTTGCCGATGTTGGTTTCCACTAAGAATTGCTTATGCCCATTCCGGGTCGCGCCGGGCAGGCGGGACAGCCGGGAGGGATTGCGGTTCTGCTTATCGACCTCCATGCCGTTCTTCTCGCAGAAGGCGTAGAGGTAATCCACCCGTGTCCGGTACTCCTCGCAGGAAGAAGCATCGATATGAACAATGGCGTGGAGGCTCTTCCCGCCGGAGTAGACCAGGCAGGCCACCGGGAGCTCCATTTCTCGAATGAAAGCATTTTGCTCCCCCAACTCCATGGTGTCGGATTCGACCAGGGCATAACGGAAAGCGGTAACATTCTCGCCCTTGATTCCCTTGCCGTCCAGGGGGTTATACCGTATCCATGCCCCGGTTCCCGGATCGTAGTCCCCCAGCACCGCCCCCAGGTCGTCGCCGCACTTGCGCAGCTCCTCAATGAGCTGCCCCGCCGTGCGGTCGTAGTTGCCGCGAGTGGGCTTGCGCTCCCCGTTCTCCGCCTGGAAGGTCTCCGTCACATAGCCCACATAATCGTCCGGGGCAAAGAGGATGTTCAGATATTCGATGAGGTCCTTGGCGGGGTGCCAGTTGCTGTCGGCGGGCTCCTGGATATCCTTGGCCTCCAGCCATGCCCGGTCAACGATCACCTGCCCGTCCCGCTCGCTGATCTCGTCGTCCCAGTCCAGGGGGTGGACGGGCTGGGAGGGGTCCGAGGAGCGGGAGCCCATCGGACGCCACCCCCGGTCCAGGGCCATTTTGGCCACCGTGCCGCCGGTGACGGGGTTTTCTGTCCCGGCGAAGCTGTCCCATTTCCTCTCGCACTCTCCGCTGTGGTACCTCGCGCCGTCCCGCCGGGACCACTCGTCCCAGGCGGAGGCGGGATACCCCGCCTCCTTCAGCCCCATGCCCACCGCGAGCCAATCCTGATAGCAGAGCTCCGCCGGGTCGATGTGGTCCAGGGCCTCCAGTAGATTCAAGTTGTTCTCCATCGGTTACATCCCCACAGGAACATATGTCGCCGGGTCAACGCCGGAGGGCACTCTCCACCGCCCGCCCCGGCCTCCCGCGGCCATGCGGTCGATCATATGCTTGGCGTCCTGGAAAGGCCAGGTCCCAACGTTGCGGAAGCCGAAGTTCTCCAGCACCCGGATCTGCCGGGGCGTGGAGAGCCCCTCTGTCCGGCGCTTTGAGAGCCGGTCCAGGAGCGCCGACGCCTTTCCCGCGCTATCGATCTCGTCCGGGAAGATGCCGAATTTCTCCAGGGCTGAGCGCTGTTTCTCCGTAGGCGGGCCCATCTCCCAGCCAAAGGCGGGGACGTACCCGGAGAGGTCCGCCGCTGCGATGGACATCTCGAATTGCAGGGGGTCCACCAGCTTCCGCTTTCTGGAGCGCATCTCGGAGAGCTGTTTGGCGAGGGATTCCTCCCGCGCCGCCACCACGTCCTCCCCGGCCTGACGCTCCGCCTCTTCGATGTCCAGGGGTGCGCCCGCCTTCTCGATGATCTCCGTCATTTTCTGCGCCACCGCCGCGTCCTCGCAGATCAGCGACGCCGGACGGCACAGCTCGTGGCGCTCGGTGTGCCACAGGAAGTCCAGGAGGAGCAGGTCCTCTTTGCCGGGATGGAGCCTCGTACCCCGCCCCACCATCTGACTGTAGAGGCTTCTCACCTTCGTAGGACGCAGGACCACCACGCAGTCCACCGCCGGGCAGTCCCAGCCCTCGGTGAGGAGCATGGAGTTGCAGAGCACGTCGTAGCGTCCCGCCTCGAAGTCCCGGAGAATTTCCGCCCGGTCCTGACTGTTCCCGTTGACCTCCGCCGCCCGGAAGCCGTTCTGCTCCAGGATGTCGCGGAACTTTTGGGAGGTCTTCACCAGGGGCAGGAACACCACGGTCCTCCGGTCCTTGCAGTACTGCCGCATTTCTGAGGCGATCTGGTATAAGTAGGGGTCCAGGGCGGTGTCAATGTCTGATGATTTGAAGTCTCCTCCCTGGACGCCCACGCCTGAGAGGTCCAGTTGCAGAGGGATGGTGACGGCCTTGATAGGGCACAGGTACCTGTCCCGGATGGCCCTGGGGAGCGTGTACTCGTAGGCCAAATGCTCGAAGTACTGCCCCAGGTTTCTCATATCCCCCCGGTCCGGGGTGGCTGTAACGCCCAGCACCTTCGCGTCTGGGAAGTGCTCCAGGACCCGTTGATAGCCGTCTGAGAGGACGTGGTGGGCCTCGTCCACGACGATACAGCCGAAGTGGTCCTCCTCAAACCGGGCGAGGCGGGAGGGCCTTTGCAGGCTCTGCACCGACCCCACCGCCACCCGGTACCAGCTCCCGAGACAGGTCTCCTCCGCTTTTTCTACGGCGCAGCGCAGGCCCGTGGCCTTCAGGAGCTTGTCGGCGGCCTGGTCCAGGAGCTCCCCACGGTGGGCGAGGATGAGGCACCGGTCCCCCTGCCGGACCATATCCTCAATGATCTTGGAGAAGACGATGGTCTTCCCGCACCCGGTGGGGAGCACCAGGAGGGTCCGCAGAAAATCCCCCTCCCAGTCCCCCTCCACGGCCCGCCGGGCCTCCTCCTGATAGGGTCTCAGCTCCATCAGAAGCTCCCCTTACTCCAGGGGGTGGGGCCGCCCTGGGGCACTTCGGTCCAGGTCTTCTGCTGGGGCGACGCCACCTGGGGGGCGTTCTCCGGGTCGTAGAACTCGGTGATCTCGTTGCTCTCCCGCTCTTTGCCGTCGTTTCCGGTCCACTTGCGCACGCACACATGGCACACGCCGCCGGACCCGGGCACGGCGCTCCAGTTCATGCGCATGGCCTCGCCGTGCTTGCGCTGACCGATGGAGACGAAGAACTGACAGAGCTTCCACTCGAATTTGCTGTGGAGGAAGAGGTTCGTCTGCACCTCGCCGGAGGCCCCGGCGTTGCTGACGGCTACGGTGAGGACGGCTTTAGGGCAGGCGGGGATCTTCTCACTGCCCGAGTGGCGGGCCCGCTCGAAGCGGGTGACAGTGAAGCGGTAATCGCCCTCGGGGAGGACTTGGAAAGTGTCGTCCCGCTGGATCTCGTCGTCCCAGCCGAACTCCCGAGAGGTGGAATCGTATTGGTTCATAGGGGTACCTCCTGTATTTTGATATACATAGGGTCAAAATCTGAAAAAAGTTGTACTTAGAAAGGCAACCGGTCGGGGTCATTTTCGATGATCTCGACGATCTTCTCCCACCAGGGGAGCACCCAGCCCTCCACGAACCCCGCGCTCTCCATGGCGGACCAGGGGGTGTCCTTGGTGAAGTAGCCCTTCTGGGCGATCACGTCCCGGACCTCGTCCTCGGTGACATGGGCGCTCTCCAGCAGGGGCAGGAGTACGGCGGGGACGTCCGAATTGGGTCGGGTGACGGGCGGGGGTTCGGGCGCGGGGGCGGGCTCCGGTGCGGGGGCCGGTACAGGTTCCGGCGGGGGGGCCGGTACAGGGACCGGAGGGGGCGCGGGGGCCGTATGTGCGGGCGCAGCCGGGAAGATGTAGGGCGCGAGGGCGTCAAAGTCCAGGGGGAGCTCCTCTGGCAGGCCCAGCCGGTTTTTCGCGTCCCAGCAGGGGTGGTGGGCGGTGTAGAGCACCCTGCGGCCCCCCTGGGCCTTGAACTTCTTCCCCTTCTCGTCGGTGGCGACGGCCATCGTCTTATAATTGGCGAAGAGGAGCAGGTCGGACCACTCCTTGACCAGGGGCGCGGTCTTCTTCTGGAGCTTCAGCTCCCAGCGGTCGTAGGCCCCCATCTCGTCGGGCTGTTCAAATTTGCGCATCATGGCATGGGCGGTGAGGACCACATGAATCCCCCGCTCCACCACCTCCTCCAGGAGGTTGAGGAGCCTGCCGAACTCCTCGGCGAGATAAACATACCCTCTGCCGTAGCCCAGGTCCTCAATGCCGCTGATCTGCTTGCTCGCGCAGATACTGCTGATGCAGAGCTGTTCCGCCCAGTCGGCGGTGTCGATGACCAGGGTCTCGCACAGACCGGCATGGTCACGGATGTAGCGCACCTGCTCCAGGAGCATGGTCCAGCTGGAGGGCTTCTCCATCCGGGAGACATCCATGTGCCGGGTAGAGCCCTCGGTGTCGATGAACACGGGGCGGGGGAACCGGGCGGCGAGGGTGCTCTTCCCGATGCCTTCCGGGCCGTAGATAACGGTTTTCAGGGCTCCCGCCTGTTTTCCGGTGATAATCTGCATTAGAATACTCCTTTCTGCCACCCGGTCTGGACCGGGGCCTCCGGCTCCTTGGCGAAGCCATCTTCAATGATGATGGAGCACTCCTCCCCGGTGGACACACGGGTGGCGATGCCCTGCAAGCCCTCGGCCTCCATCCAGGCGGAGAACTCCCGGAGGGTTTCCAAGTCCATCTGCTCCAGCTTATCCAGGAGTACAAAGCCGCAATCCGGTTTCAGCGCCCGGACGATGGCGGTGGACACCTTCAGCTGGTCGCTGCCGCTCATGCAGTCCCAGGGGCGGCCCTGGTAGGTGAGCTCCCCGTCCTCCACGGAGAGCCCCGGCAGGGGCAGGTCCGCGCCGGTGAGGAGGTCCAGCTTTCTCTGCCTCACCTCCTCCAGTGATTCGGTGAGGGCGGCGTACTGGTCGCTGTACTGCTTCGCCTCGGCCGCGGCGCGGGCCTTGTCCTGGTTGGTGCGGACCTTGGCGTTGACCGCCTCGACGTCCCGGAGGCTCTGCTCCAGCTCCACGGTGGATTCGTCCTGGAGGTCCAGGGCGTCCCGTTGGGCGGTCTCGCAGTCGGCACGGAGGGCGAGGTACTTCTCCTTCGCCTCCCGGAGGCGCATCTCCAGGTCCTCCACCTGCTCCTTGGCGATGGCGCATTGCTCGTCCAGCTTCTTGGCCCGGTCCCGCTTGCGCTGGTTCTCGCCGTTGCGGGCGAGGATGTCCTGCTGACGGTGGATGAGCTCCAGGGCGGAGACGGGCTCCGAGGGGGCGTCGGGCCACGAGGGAAGCTCCTCGGCGTATTTGGCTTTCTGCTCGTAGAGCTGACCCACGGCCCGCCGCCGGTCATAGAGCTCTTTTTCTTCCCGCTCCAGCGTGCGCACCTGGTCCTCCAGGCCGATGAGGCGCAGGAGGGTGTCGGCCTTTTCCTTGCTTGTGGACTGCATGAATTTGGGCATATTGAGGGCCAATTCCTCCACAAAGGAGTTGAGCAGGGTCTGCCCGGCCCTGCGGCCGCGGGTGTCGGTAACCTTCAGGTCGCTGTTTTTCCCCGAGCGCTCCACTACGACACCGTTGCTCAGCTCCATGCGCATCCGGGGCGGGATCACCGAGCCCTCCCGGACCGCCTGGGAGGGCCTGTAGCGCTCCCCGCCCAGGGCCCAGACGATGGCGTCCAGACTGCTTGTTTTGCCCTGGTTGTTGCGGCCCCCAATGACCGTGAGGCCGTTTTCCGCCGGCGTCAGCGTCAGCGCCTTGATCCGCTTGACGTTCTCCGCCTCAAATTGGGTGATTTTTACTGACGACATTGCATTTTCCTTTCCGGCCTGCTATAATGCAGGTGTCCTATTATTTTTTTCCTTTGGCCCGCCAGGTGTGTGTTTACTTGGCGGGCCTGCTTTTGCCACTCCCTTACCGTCCGGTCCCGGCCTCACCGGCGGGGCCTCAGACAGACCGCACCGGGTGGGGTGGTTCAGGCACGGGTTGGCGCACGACTTCCTTTGGTCGCAGTCGGTGCAGCAGTAATGACCGCGCATTTTATCGCAGTTGAAATTTTTGCAGCGCCGCATTTTTGTTTTGTTCAACGGCTGTCACCTCACTTTCCGCAAAATCTTTTCTTTGTCACGGCGGCGGGGAACTCGCCGATCTCTCTGGCCCACAGGCAGGACCCCGGCCCGTTCACAGGCTCAACTGCCCCATACACTTTTTCTTCTCCCTCTCCAGCTTCATACGTTCCGCCTTGTAGCAACAGTTTTTTCCATGCGGACAGTTTCATCAGCGCGAGGTTGGGGAAATGGTGCCCATCCACGTCAATCAGGCTGATGGTCATGGAGCACCCCCAAACAGGCTCAACTGCCCCCTCATACGCTCTTTCTCCTCCCGTTCCAGCTTCAAACGCTCCGCCTTGTAGCGGTTGTACTTGGCCCGGTACTCGTAGCTCTTCCCGAAGATGTTCCATGCGGCTTTGACCACGTTTGGCTCATAGGGACGTATCTTCTCCAAGTCCTCCACCGCTTTGTAAGAGATAGGGCACCCACAGCATCCTGTCCGGGTCAGGCCGTAGACCTCATATGCGTCGGAGTATCGGATACCGTAGTGGTTCTTATACCACGCTTTGTCCTCGTCTGTGACGTAGTACAGAGGCCGGAGGCGGAACTGCCCAGAGGCGGTCTCTCCAAAACATAGCGTAGAGTTGTCCTTGCGTGGGACAGACCGCACACCGCCTTCCGCCCGCCGCTCACTGGTGATGACCATGTCGTAGCCTTTCTGTACCAGGTGGGCAATTTGCTTTTTGCAGTAGTCACAGCACCTTGCGCTAATCTGAAAATCCGGCGGGCATTCCCCGATAAAGTCCCGCATATACTTGGAAGAGTTTATGACAAGCTGTATATTCGGACGCGGTTCCCCGGCACTGTTGCAACAGCAGAGAAAATTGATCGTGCTCTCGCACTTTGGGTAGCGTTCCCGCAGTTCCTGGCGCTTTGCAGACTTGTCTCCTGCTCTGTCGTATTCGTCTGCGACAGAGAGTGGGAGGCCCTTTTTCTGCCACCCCTCTAAGCCTGCGGACATAATCTTCGAGACAAAAGGGGTGCCATATTTTCTGGATGCCGTGACGATGTTGATCTTGGGCCGGACCTCCTCGATCTCTACGCCGTACTTTACGGCGGTGGCCTTGACATGATCCTTTGTGGCCTGCATCTCCAAGCCGGTATTGAAAAATACGTATTTTACCGGCGGCAGGTTCAAGCCTGTCCGCGCCCGCTCGATCACGTCGATCATGATGTCGCTGTCCGCGCCGCCGGAGTAGGAGCAGATGGCGTTTGGGTGTTCAATCAGCCGCCGCTCCACGATGCTGTTGATAGCCTGGAATTTGGCGGGAGCGTCGAAGTCAGCGTAAGCGGGGCGTTCTGCGTAGACACGGCTCTTGTAGACCTCTTTACTCATTGGTTGCCACCCACACCTCCGCCGTCCTGATGCCGTGTTCCACAGTCTTCCCGTGGGAGGAGAGGCAGACGTCGATGTGGTTTCCAGTGACGCCGCTCCCAGTGTCTGCGGCGAGGTACTTCTGCCCATCAATAACGACCGTACTCCCCAGCGGGATCACGTCCGGGTCCACGGCAACGATCCCGGGCCCCGCCGGGAGGCCGGAGGCGGTCACGCCGTCCGCCCAGCGCCCGCAGCACTCTGCGCAGGGACAGTAGGCGGTGATTGTGCATTCGCCGATGTACTGATAGGCTCCCAGGGCCTCATAGCCCTCCGCCTGCTCCCGCCGGATCTTGGCCTCAAGGGCGTAGTCGTTGGCCATGCGGCCCAGCTCCTCCAGGGCGTCGTCCCGGACCGCCTCCACGTGCCGGAGCTCTGTGCGAAGCTGTGCCGTCTCCTCCCGGTGTCTCGCCTCCCGGGAACAGGCGATGCCGTACAGCCCGATGTTGCCCGTGATGGACAGGGCCAGCACCCCCACCGCCGCCTGTTTCCACACATCCCTCTGGGAGCGGAGGGCGCGTGTGCGCACCAAATATTTTTCTGCTTCCATTCGTTCCTCCTTGCAATCTGCCCCGAACCGTGCTAAAATCATAGTAAGAGGCTGGACCTGATAATCCCGGCTTCCTCCATCCCCCGGCAGGTGTTAGGGCACCTGCCGGGGAACTTTGTGCCTACCGCCGGTCCGGCACCTTCTCGATCTCCACGCCATCGTACTTTTTTCGGAGCTCTTCCGCCTCTGCACGGGCGGCGCGGATAGTGCGGAACTTCCGCTCATAGAGGTTCCCCTCGCAGTCGCACTACTTGACGATGTACATCCTGATCACCTCCTCAGACAATCTCCGCATGGTCTCCCATCCACCGGATGTGCATATACTGTCCGGCTGGATTTGTGATCTTGACCTCGTTGGGCCCCAAGAGCTCTGCCGTCAGGATGTCCTCCCGCTCGATGCCCTGCTCCACCAGCCACATGCCGATTTTGAACTGGGCGATAGTCTCGCATTTGTAAAGCTTCACGGTCGTGTCCCTCCTCTCACGCACTCGCAGATTTCCCCGCCGTCTCCGGCGGGACGATGGTCAGAATCGGGTCTCCGGGCCCGCGCTTCACGGGGGTGATCTTGGCCGTGATCCCTTCCTTTTTCATCACCATCTCCAGCAGGTCGCGGCTCATTTGTTCGGCCCTAGCCGCGCTAGGCGGGACAACGATCTTGAACGTGACCGGCTTTTCCCTACGTCCCATCTCTCTACGCTCCTTCCACAGGCTTGGTGTTAGCCAGCAGCCACGCGATCTCCGCCGCATTCTGGGACGCATCCAGCCGCTCCTGGGCCAGGTCCCGGGCCGCCTCGCCGTCCAGGCAGGCCAGAGCGGCGGCCTGGTGCTCATAAAGCTGGACCACATCCCCCAGCAGTCCGTCCAGAAACTCGAACTGCTCCGGGCTGAGCGTGATGTGAAAATTCATAATTTCCTCCTTGCTTTCCGCCCCGGCCTCCGGTATAATGGAGGGTAGAGGCTGATTTTTCGTATGTTTTGGTCTCGCTTGCCCCTGCGAGTGTTGGCAGCACCCGCAGGGGCGCTTTTTTAGTTGCCCAGCAGAGGCGGATCGAAGAAGCTGATCTGTCCCTCCAACTGCTTGTCCAGCGCAATGGGAACCGGGAAGTTGTACGCCTTGAATACATCCCGGGCCATCGTGCCGACCTGGACCGGGGTGCCGCCCATGTCCAGCATGATCCGACGGGTGATGGTGATGAGCTTTGCGAGCCCGCTGGGGGAGACCTCCGGGGCGCGGTTGGGGGCGTCCAACGCCCGCTTCATGTCCTCGAAGGCCGTCACATAGGCGGCGGTGAACAGCACGCCCTTCTCGCCGGTCAGCTTGTTGGCGATCATGTCGCAGCCCTTCTTCGTGATGAGGTAGCAGGGACGGTCCTCGCCTTTGTTGTCCTGGTAGGTACTGGGAATGAAGAAATCGACCGGCTGAAAATTCAGCCCGTTAGCCTTCTCCATGATTTTGAGGTACCCGCGGATATCGGCGAGAAGGTTCTTGTGCTGCTTCTCCACCATCTCCGCCACCTCGCGGCTGTCGATGACGCTCTTGCCGTGGTAGTCTTGTACTTTCATTCGGTGTCCTCCTTGCCCTTGAAATACTTGCAGAGGTCGTAGCCTTTCCTGGGCTTCATGCGCGGATAGCAGCAGTGCCCTGCGAAAATCAGGCCCCCGTCTTTGTTGTAGTGCTGGTGGAAGTGCTCGCAGTTCGCACAGCACTCGGTCTCCGGTGTTACGCCCAGGAACCGGAGTTCCCGTAGCCGTTCGTAGGTGATTACCATTTGCTTGTCCTCCTTTCTGATGGTGCCATACTATGGCACTTACTGACAGCTTCATTATAGTGTATTATTATGGCACTGTCAAGACTTTTAGGAGGAAAATTTTATGCTAGGTGAAAGATTGAATAAAACGCGAAAAGAACGGGGGATTACGGCTCAACAAATGGCGGATGCGCTTCAAACCGGGTTGCGAAACTACCGAAAATACGAAAGCGGACACGCAAACCCAACGCTTGAGGGACTTGTACTTATAGCAGATATCCTGAACGTTTCTACAGACTATCTTCTTTGCCGAGACGAATTTCTCGCAAAATCCGCTGATGAATCCCAGTAATATCCTCCAGTTTGTCCCACAAATCGATACTACCAAGTGTTTCTCCGCTCTCGATTTTTTTGTAATGCCGTAGTCCTACACATAGTTTCTCCGCCATAGCCTGCTGTGTCAGTCCCGCCGCCTTGCGGGCGGCTTTCAGGTTCTCCCGCATGGGGCCCTCCTTGCTTTCCGCCCCGGCCTCCGGTATAATGGAGGGTAGAGGCTGATTTTTCGTATGTTTTGGTCTCGCTTGCCCTGTCGGATGTTGCAACCATCCGGCAGGGCGTTTTTCCTATTGCGCAGATGCACGGCGGGTTTCTCCATCAACAGCGCTGCGGAAGAGGGATGTCTGTCCTTCCAGCTCTGCCTTTCTCCGCCGCCCTTTGGCGATAGCCGCGTTGAGGCCGTCCCGCTTCTCGATCAGCTGGTCCACAACGGATGTCACATCCGAAAGGCTCCGGCATGTCTCAATGTTGATGTAGGTTCCGCTTGCGGGGCCCGTTGCGAACAGCACCCGCACACCATTGCTGTCCTTACGGGATGCCATGAGCCGCCGGGCTTTGTCGCGGTACCACTGGTCCTCCGCGGTCAGCGGGTCATATACATGCAGACCTTTGATGATCTCCGCCACCTCGTCCACCTCGACGAAGCCGCGCCGGTCGATCTCACTGAAGATGTACTCCCGGATTTCCCGGGTGAAAATCCTTTTTGCCACGTTGTGTCCTCCTTTCCACCAGTTTGTTCCGGATGACTGTCAGCAGTTGGATGGTCTTCTCCAGTTCGCCAACGGTCGCGCTCAGGTCTGCGTCCACGGCGGCAACAGAATCCAGCATTTCGTCCGTGACTTCACACAGGCCGCTGAACGCCACAGACCGGCGAAACTGCCGCAGGTTCTCGTGGTCCCGGTCGATCCGCGACATATCTGTTTTGCATTTGCTTTCGCGGTACTCGCCCAGGTCGATGACACGGTTTTCGCGCTCTTTGATGCGCCGGAGCACTTCACTCTGGGTGGCCTCTGTCTGCCCGGCCTGGGATTCGGTGATGACCTCGTCCACGATGTCGGGGTGGGCGGCCATCTGCTCCATGCGGCTGACCTGGTCTTTGGAAAAGCCCAGGTCCTGAATTGCTTTGCTTTTGGGCTTCTCAAAATTATTCGCATTAGCGCGAAGAATTTTTTCAGATGGCCGACCAGCGGCTTTCGGCATCTCCCGTGTGATCTCCCCCATCCGCTGATAGGCCAACAGCATCAGCTCCCGGAGCCGGTCCAGCTCGCTCTTCTTCTGGTCATAGACCTCTTTTGCAAGCTGTGCCTTCTGGATCGCCCGGATCTCCGCCTGCATTGCCTTGACCTTCTCCGGCACCAGCAGGATGAACTTTGCCAAGTCGTCCGGCTGGGCGGGAAGTCCGCTTTGCTGATATGCGGTGAGCTCGTTCATGCGTCTCCTTTCTCACGGCGCGACCGTCCCGATCCGGGCCAGCCGGGCCACGTCCTGCCACTCCAGGTGCTTTGCCGCGTCCTCCAGGATACGCTCCCGCTCCCACGGGGAAGCGTCCAGGATACGTGCGCGGTAGTAGTCGTAGTTCTTCATTTACCCCACTCCTTTCTTTTGGTGTTGCCTCCCTCCCCGATGTATGGTAGAATTTGCCGGGGAAGGAGGTGAAAATGTGGATAAGTTCTCCTTTTCTGTTCTGAAAGGCATTGGGAAAAGACCTGCTGTGACAATTAAAGAGCTTGCAGCAATATACAACCGGTCTGTGGATTACATGGAAGACCCGGTTTTATATTTGCGTAGATGCGGGTATCTGGATATTGAACGAAATTACGCGGCTCTACATGATCTCACAGAAAATTCGTTGATCGGTCGCGATACGCCGCTCACCATTTCTTATGGCGGAAGGATTGCGATTGAGTGTGAGCGAAAGGAGCGGCGGCAGAGTTCTTTCAACGAATTTCGCGCATGGTTTACATTGGCTATTGCTGTCGCCGCCCTTATCGTCTCTGTTGTAGCTCTACAGTGCTGACACAGCAAACGCGAGAGCCACACACGCCATAATCAGTGCCCCCCATTGGACCGCCTCATAGATGATGGGGTGGTCCTTCTCTAAGCGCGTCCAAAACCACCATTTCGGATACATTCCCTTCACACCTCCTTTTCAAAGCGTTCACAGATTGTTTACATCCGTTTTCTTTACTTCTATCTCAGTTTTCTGTATAATTGTAATGAATAGAGCAACTTGCACTTGCTCAAATACACACAGGAAGGGGATTACTTATGGATCATAAAGAAATTGCACTTCAGCTGACTATCAAAGCGATGGAATTTGGACTGCTTCAAGCAAAACCAGAAAACCATTTTGAAGGGAACAACTCTTACGAAGAAGCGAATCAGTTCGCGGCCAAGCAGGTCAACGATTTCTATCAGGAGACCTTGCGGCGGCTCAACAGCTTCTAAGTTCCTTTGCCACGAGGACCATTGCTTCGGTCAGGCGGACCAGCTCTTCCGGCTTGCACTTTTGGGAAGTCTTAGCGAGCAGTGCCAACTGTTTGCTGAGACTTTCCTTTATCTGTTCGCGGAGTTCCTGTCCGGTCATTAGCGTCACCTCCTCTCTTATTTTAGCGCTAGAGCACTATTAGTGCTCTAGCTAGGCATAAAAAATTTCCTGCACAGTCTTCCCAAAATAGTTTGCAATTTCTACTTTGATTTCATCTCGGGGAATTCGCTCACCACGTTCGTACATTGACCAGGATGATTTCGTTACTCCAAGTGCCGCAGAAACTTCACTTTGCGACTTTTCACCTCGTAAGGTACGCAAAGTACTCCCAATGAGCATAGCATTCATCGTGTACATTCTCCTTTCTTTGGCTGTGCACTATTTGTGCTCTCTGTGCTTATAATACACTATGCCATCCTGTTTGTCAACTCTTGCTACTCACTAATTGTGCACAACTCTGCGTTTTACATTTTGTGTACAATATCAGCTTGACGGAGTGCACAAAATGTGTATAATAGAATGATGGAGGTGATTCCAGGAGTGATACAATTCAACAAACGTCTAAAATTTCTTCGAGAAGACTCTGGTCTATCGCAGTCCGAACTAGCGAAGCTGATTCAAATTTCTAAAAGCAGTATCAATATGTATGAACGAGGCGAACGAGAACCAAAATTTGAAACGTTAGAAATAATTGCCGATTACTTTAATGTTGATATGGACTATTTGCTTGGAAAATCTGATATTAGAAATCGGTATCAGCAAGAGATGTTACCGCAACAAAAATCATCTCAACACAACCAGTTTCATAATATTTTTGCAGATATAAAGTGTCAATTAGGTGCGGATACACATGAAGCTGTTTCTATGTATGTTCAGTTGGACCAAGGCGATCAAGGCGAAATTCGCGGCGAAATGAAGCAAATGCTTAAAGCAGATAAATATAAAGACGCCCCATGCTCAAAGGGGGACCCTGCACAAGCAGTCTAACGCTTCCACGGTCCGGCAAGACCATCTACCTCAACTGCAAGCCGCCAAAATAAAAAAACCGCCCCCGGTGCGCCAACACCGGAGACGGTCAAGGAGGTGCTAAAGTTTGGAAGCCTCTAGCACCTCCTATTTTATCATATTCAATAGGAGGAATCAACATGAAAAACGAAAAAAGCATGGTCTCCGTCCCCCGGGCGGCGCTGTACATCCGGGTCAGCACAGAAGAGCAGGCGGTCCACGGCCTGTCCATCGAGGCCCAGCGGGAGGCTCTGGACGCCTGGGCGGAAACGGCGGGGGTCCAGGTGGCCAGGCACTACATTGATGCCGGTATCTCCGCCCGCAAAAGCGCGGCGAAGCGTCCGGAGCTCCAGCGGCTCCTGGCGGACGTGGAGGCCGGCCTGATTGACTTGGTTGTCTTCACCAAGCTGGACCGCTGGTTTAGGAACATAGCTGAATATTACAAGGTCCAGGAAATCCTGGAGCGCCACCGCGTAGACTGGAAGACCATCCACGAGGACTACGACACCTCTACCGCCTCGGGCCGTC
>CAJUOA010000077.1 GCA_910587785.1 uncultured Oscillospiraceae bacterium
CGCCGCTGATGCCGCAGAGGCCCCCCAGCTGGGCCTGGGTCAGGCCCTTCTTTTTTCGCAGGGCGCGGATGTTCTGTCCGATGGTCATGTGCGCTGCCTCCTATCGACATCACTGCTTATTACGTCCTGGACCTCCTCCACAGGAATAATAGGATCCGGAAGAATCGCATCTAGGCCATCTCCCGCATCCGGCTCAGGCTCCAGGACCGGTCCGGAGGGAATGATCCAATCAGGAATCACATTCGGATCGGCGGGCAGGACGAGGGTGGAGTCCACATTCGTACCGCCGGGGGCGTCAAGGACCGGAACCTCCGGGATGACCGGAGTAAACGTAAACGCCAAGCTCACATGGAAGCCGTCCCCCGCCTCCCAGGGCTGGGCAGGAT
This sequence comes from uncultured Oscillospiraceae bacterium, assembly GCA_910587785.1. Taxonomy (GTDB): domain Bacteria; phylum Bacillota; class Clostridia; order Oscillospirales; family Oscillospiraceae; genus Pelethomonas. The sequence goes on from CAJUOA010000077.1 coordinate 387, forward strand.
GGGCCGCTGCAGAGCCGGATAGCCGCACCGCGCCCCAGCTGTAGGGCAGGCCCGACGCCTCCAGACGCATGAGTCCGTCTTTGGCAGAGCCGTAAGGCGGGACCTGGAGCTGGTTGGGCGTATCGCTGAAAAACTCCTGCCAGGAGACGGTCTGACCATAGCTTTCCGTGGCCTGAAACTCTGCGTACAGGAACACTTCCTTTTCCGGCGCATCCTCTGCCGGAGGCCGGGTGGTCAAAACTACCCCGCCCTGAGCGCTGCCAGCTGCGCTGACGCTGACATCCACCGCCACATTGCTGTGATTTTCCAGCAGCAGGACGCCACCGGCGATCTGCTCCCTGGTCTCCTGTCCATCCACCATCACCGGCAGGCGGTAGGGGTTCACAATGACAGTCCCGGCGTCCGGCACAACGACATTGATCAGAGGCGGCTCAGCCCGCGGAGCCTCCACCGGCGGGGCAGGCTGCGCCGGTACCTGCTCCGGCGGCAGAAGCCAGACCGGTGGAAGTGTCGGGTCCTCCGGGGCCGGGGTTCCTGGAGCTTCCGGTGTCACCGGGGCCTCGGGGGCGGGAGGCGTTTCCGGTGTATCGGGATTTTCCGGGGGTTCGGGATTTTCCGGCGCGGAGGGCGTTTCTGGTGTCTCCGGGGATTCGGGGGCCTCCGGCGTTTCCGGCTGGTCCTCTCCGCCCGGGTCCTCTCCGCCCGGGTCCTCTGAGACATCGGGCGTCTCGGGAGGTTCCGTGGTCTGCTCCTCGTCCTCCGGAGGCTCTGCGTCCTCTTCCGGCGGCTCCGGGGGCTGCTCCTCTGTCACAGGAGATGTGGGGGAAACCGTCTCTCCTTCCGCGGCAAGGGCAGGCACTGTCAGACTGAACACCAGCGCCAGCGCCAATATGGCGCGATATATCTTCCTCATTTTCATGTTGTTTTCTCCGTTAAAAGGAGCGCCGTGGGGCCGTGAGGCCGCCACGGCGCAAAGCGATTTATCAGGGAACTTTGGTGGAAACCGGCAGGGGCTTGAATGTGAAGGCAATCGACACGTCAATACCATCCGCCTCAGTCCACTCTCTTCTAGGGGTGGGAACACAATCGCCAGTCAGACGAAACACGCCAAAATGCTTCGGTTGGTCCGCCTGAGCGATGGTCACGATGTTCTTTTTTGCCTTTGTCGAGGTGCGAACGATGATGTGTTTCGTCGCATCATAGTCTTGATCCCAAACAGCCTGGTCTGGATTTTCGGCGGCTTGGATTTCAAAATAGACAAATGCGCTCTTGCTGGTCAGTCCCACGCCCTCTGTAGAGGAGGAGATCAGCCGCATATCGCTACCCTCTTTAAGCACCCCAGTAACGGATGCGCTGACACTGATGGGCACTTCACTTGCGTTTTCGATATAGGATGGGTCACAGACGATTTGCTCCTGTATCGATTCTCCATCAATTTCCACTGGAATATTGAATGGATTGATATAGACATTTGCGCTGGGCGGTACTGTCACCCGAATTTCTGGGATATTACATAGTGCGTCAATCCTTGTGCTGGTATTCGGCCCGTCGGCAAAAGCAGGCGGGACCATGACAAACAGCAGAATAAACACTATAAAAACTGTAAGTTTCTTGTTTTTCATAGGAGCTCCTCAAACAGGGTTGCAAACGCTTTGTCGCACGATACCGCACAAGGCGTGCGGCCCTTTTGCGGCCGCACGCCCCGGCAGGGCTGCTCAACAGCAGCTATCGTTTGCTAAGCAGCATTGGACCGCTTGCGTTCAGTAGGTGCAGAAACCTGGTAATCAGCCGCCAACAGCAGGAGCAGCGGGCTTGAAGGTAAAGGCAACGCTAGTGGTGAAGCCGTCGGTCTCAGCCCAGGGAATCTTAGGATCCTCCACGCAGTCGCCGGTCAGGCGGAACAGCGCGACGCCGCCAGCTGCAACCTCAGGAGCGGACCCGCTAGTATCGGCCTTGGTCAGCTTGACAAGATCCGTACCAGACACAGCCTTGGTGCCCACAACGATCTGCTTGTCTTCGGCAGAAGCCCAGGTAGCATCCTTTGCCGCTGCAGTGGCAATTGTATCATCATCGCTTGTTCCGTCAAGGGTGGCATCCACCGCCATCTGGAATACCACATACGCGCTCTTGGTGGTCAGAGGAGTCTCAAGGCCCTTGGTGGTGGTGGCGTTCAGCTTCATATCGCTACCCTCTTTGATCGCGCCAACCACGCTTACGCTGGCGTTCAGGTCCACAGAGCTGAGATTCTTAACGGTCTGGGGCAGGGTCACAATCTGCTGACCGGTAACCGTCCAATCGGCATTATCATCCGCTGGCTTGACATCATCGCCCGCCTCTAAAACGATGGGCAGGCCGTAGGGGTTGATGAAAGCATCGGCAGTTTGGGGAACGACCACCTCAAGGGCGATGTCCTTGTAAGTGCCTGTGATGACAGTGTCCCTGTTTGCAGTATCAACAGTGGCGCCAGCAGCCAGAGCAGTAGCGGACATGGACAGTGCCAGAGTGCCAGCCAGAGCACCCGACATAATGCGTTTGAATTTCATAGTGATTTCTCCTCATGAAAATATATTTTGCAACAGTTCAAAAACTGTGTGCAACGGAAAGGTTGGAATGTGCAGTTATTGTGCGACATGGAAATCCATCGTGTGGAAAACCTGCCCCTGAATCACCTGTTCGCCGGTCTCCTCATCTACTGCCACCTGGGTCAACCCTACGTATACCGTGTGATCTCCAGGGTCTAAAGCATGTTCCAAAGTGATATTATCAAATCCGCTTCCAGGCGGAACCAGCAGAGAGAGGAAAATTTGGTCTGTCATCTCCCCATCGGCAAATATCGTCAGGTACATGTCGTAGGCATTGTAGGCGGAGTTGGCGATATAACACTCAAAATTGATGCCATCATCGCTGTAGGCATTATTTTTGTAGAGCAAGGCGATGTTGCCCGCCTGCGCGTTCTCCATCGCCGCACTCACCGCCGCCTGGAGGGAGTCCTGGTCCAGCATGACTTTTGCATCGGCTGAGTAGCCCAATTTGGGGACGTTTTCATCGGAAATATCCGTCAATGCCGGACCGCGGCGGAGCAAAACAATCACGATGGCTACTAGTAGAAGGATGACCGCCACCAGCAATGCCGGAACAAGCCAGCGTTTCGTCGATTGGGCTTTGGTGTCCATAGGTAATAGAGCCTCCTCAAGGTTTCGGGGAGACCTCCAACGGAACACGTCCGCTGGAGGTCGGTCTCAGAAATTAGCCGAGCAGCTGGAGCACGCCCTGGGGCACCTGGTTGGCCTGGGCCAGCATGGCCTGGGCGGACTGGACCAGGATGTTGTTCTTGACGTAGCTCATCATTTCCTCGGCAACATCGGTGTCGCGGATGGTGGACTCGGCGTCCTGAATGTTCTCGGCCATCACGGACAGGTTGTTCTGGGTGTGCTCCAGACGGTTCTGGACAGCGCCCAGGTCGCCGCGGATGCCGGAGACATAGTTGATGGCGTCCTTGATGGTCTGGATGGCCTCCTGAGCGCCAGCCTGGGTGCTGATATCCACGCCGTCGATGCCCATACCCTTGGTGTGCATATCGCCGATAACGACCTTCATCTGGTTGAAGCTGTCGGAGGTATCACCGATCTGGAGGGTCAGGCCGCCGCCGGTGGTACCCTTGCCCACGCTCAGACGGATGCCAGCGCCGGCAGCAACACCGGTATCGGCTGCTGCGCCATAGGCCGACTCAGCGACAGCATCGGTCACATTCAGGCCCGTGACCTCAGCGATCTTGGCAATGTTCTGGGCAAAGTTGTCATCGTTTGCTGTCAGGCCAGCAGTGCCGCCCACCAAGACTGTGACATCCGAGCCCAGCGCGGCGACAGCGTTCATGTCAACACCGTTTTTATCTGTGGCCGTGCCAAGGTCAGCTCCTGTATGACTTTCTGTCATCAAGACGAACTTATGCCCGTTGATGGTGAAGACAGCGTCTTCGTAGTTTTTGCCGTTGTACTCGACGATACTGTTAGCAGCGATTTCAACACCATCGGTCAAAGCTTTACGGACATTGGCATCGATCTCTGTGGCAGTCGAACCGTTAGCAGTGGGAGCAACGCCGAAAACACCAGTGGAATCCTTATACTCAAAGCCCAAGGCCTTGATCTCATCGGTAGAACCGGCCTCCTTGGTCTCAAAGGTCAGCTTGCCAGCAGCGGCGGTGATGGTGAACTTCTCACCGACAGAGGTCTTCTCCAGGGCAGACTTGTAGAGGTTTCCAAGGTCAGCCGCAGTGATAGTACCGGCGGTGGCGGCCGTGTGGACGACCTCACCCTTGTCGTTGACCAGGTTCTTGACAGCACCGTTTTCATCCGCAGCCCAAGTGAACTTAATGGTCTCAGATTTGCCATCATTTGTCGCCACGGTGTAAGAGACATAGTCTCCAACGGCGATACTAGTATCCGCGACGCTATCAATGGGGGTGTTCTGAACAAACTTACCGGTGGTAGCGGCGGACTTGGTACCAGTAATGTTGCCGCCCAACTCCACCTTGGTAGCAACTTGCTTGTCAGCCAGGGAGCCGTCCAGCAGCTTGATGCCGTTGAAGTTGGCACTGTCGGCGATACGGTTGATTTCGGTCTTGAGGGCGTCCACTTCCTTCTGGAGGTTCTCACGGTCGACTTCGTCCTGATAGGTGCCGTTGGCGGACTGGGTAGCCAGGTAGTCCATGCGGTTGAGCATGTCCTGTACTTCCTGCATGGCGCCCTCAGCGGTCTTGACGAGGCTGATACCGTCCTTGACGTTCTTGGAAGCCGCGTTCAGGCCGGTGATCTGGGCACGCATCTTCTCGGAAATAGCGAGACCGGCGGCGTCGTCACCGGCGCGGTTGATCTTATAGCCGGAAGACAGCTTCTCCAGGTTCTTGCTCAGAGCGGCAGAGTTGTTGTTGTAGTTCCGGTAGGCGTTCATCGCCATGATATTATGCTGAATTCTCATTTTAGTGCTTCCTTTCAATAAAATGTTGTAGTAGGATTGCGGTTTTTGGCGCGCCGGGACTTCCCTGTCTCAGCGCATGGGTGGAGCGCCGTGCGGTCCAGGCTCCGTGGCCTTTGGGCGCGTGGACCGTTCAGCGCGGGACTGTATTCCAGCCGGTTCGCGAAACCGGGTGAAATCAAAAACATTATTGCGCGGCCAGATCGTCCTCCCAGAAGGCGGGGATGATGCGGTCCAGCTGCTTTCGCAGGGCCTCCGCCTCCTCGTCGGAGCCGTTCTCCTCCAAACGGTCGAATACCAGCTTCATGGCGCGCACCGCCCGCTCCCGGTCGTCGTTCCAGCGGAAGATCTGGTCGCGGTACGTCCGCCCCTTTTTCCTGGCCGGAGGCGCGAGGCAGGCCGGACGCTCTCCGCCCTGCCGCTCCAGCAGGGTTCCGCGCACAACGGGCATCTCCCGCGGGGCGTCTACCGCCACGTCGGCCCGCCCCCCGGCGACGCGCTTGAGCTGGACCACGATATCGCCGTTGATGGTCAGGTACTCATCCGGGAGCAGCGTTAATTTCAGCATGACATCCTCCTTACGTCCATGCGGGCCCTGTCCTTTGGGCCCTGGTCGGTCTCAACCCGCGCAGCTTCCGGCCTGCTCCCTGCGCATGACCGCCCTCCGAAAGGAGGCCCTCGCCATGCCGCAGCGGTCCGCCGCCTTGGCCAGCGACAGCTCGCCGTCCCGCCACGCCTTGCGGCAGCTTTCAAAATTGCCGGGTAGCGGCTTTGGCGATGGACCGAAGCGAACGCCCTTGGCCTTCGCCTCCGCGATGCCTTCCGCCTGCCGCCGGCGGCGCTCCGCCCGCTGCCGCTCCTTCGCAGCTGTGAGAAACAGTTCCGACACGAGTCCGCCCAGCAGCTGTTCTGTGCTGACAGGGGCATCCAGCGCAGTAATCCGAGATACGATCTCCTCTGCCATAGCCTGCAACTGGGCCTGGATTTCGCCGCCGCAGTCTCCAGGGGGGATAGCGCGGTCTGTCATCATGATCTTCTCAACCTTTCGGAACCTGTCGAACCTGTTACAAAAGGTATGCTTTTTGTAACACGGGCTCGAAGTCTGAAAAAATTTCATTTACCCCTTAATTTTGGTTTCTACCTGCCGATATAGTGTTTGAAAGCGATGTGGGAAAGCTGTTACAGAAGGTATACCTTTTGTAACAGCTTTTTATTGGTTTCTGTTTGAAAACACCGCATTTCTCCGCGGATTCCAGAACTTTTCAAGCCTGATTTACTGGTATCTCACTCCGAAAAAACCACACTTTTGAATAAGCGACGCTTAAAAAGATGCAAAACAACAGCGCCGGGGTCCTTCTGTTACAAAGGCCCCCGGCGCTGTTTCTCTTTTTGGCACACTATAAGGCGCAGTGCTCCTTCGCCCTGCGCAGGAAGGTCTGGTAGGAGATCCCCAGCTCTCTCGCCGCGTTCCTGGACGAGATGCCGCCCTCCTGCCACAGCTCCGCCAAATCCCGGAAGTCCTCCGGAAGCTCGATGCGCTCCCGGCCCAGCAGGCCGCCCCGCGCTCTCGCGGCGGCGATGCCCTCCGCCTGCCGCCGGCGGATGTTCTCTCGCTCCGTCTGGGCCACATAGCTCAGCAGCTGGAGCACGATGTCCGCGATCAGCGTCCCGGTCAGGTCCCTGCCCTGCCGGGTGTCCAGCAGGGGCATATCCAGCACGACGATGGCGGCTCCCCGCTCTTTCGTGATGAAGGACCACTGCTCCAGGATCTCCGTGTAGTTCCGCCCCAGCCGGTCGATGCTCTTGACCACCAGGACGTCCGCCTGGCGCAGAGCGCCTATCAGCCGCTGGTAGCGGGGCCTCCGGAAATCCTTCCCGGACTGCTTTTCAATGACGATGTTCTCCTCCGGCACGCCGAACGCCCGCATCGCGTCCAGCTGGCGCGCCTCGTTCTGCACCTGCGTGGACACACGCACATAGCCGTAGGTCCTGCCCTCCATACGCCGCCCCCTTTTGTAAAACTCTGGTCCGCTCACCGCCCTATTTTACCGGGAAACTGGAGTTTTTAGCCAAAAGCCGCGCAGACCAGTACCAGTCTGCGCGGCCTTTTCCCAATCGTTTCATGGTCCCGGCTAGAGCGTGCCGTCCCAATTCAGCCAATACACGGTGTAGGGCTCCCCCCGGTGGTAGCCCAGCTTCTCCGCCAGGGAGACGCTTCGCAGATCGTGGGCGTCCCAGCTGGGGTAGAGGCCCCGGTCCAGGCACTCCAGGATGAGCCGCGCCCCGCAGGCGGAGGCCAGGCCCCGGCGCCGGTGGTCCTCCCGGGTGTCGATCTCGATCTCGATGCCCCCGTCGTACACACAGTAGGACCCCGCCCCCGCCACTGGGGCGCCCTCGTACATCGCCACAAATCCCAGGCCCCGGCGGCAGCAGTCCGCAGGACCTTCAAAGGCGGAGCAGAGATCCCTGCTCCACCCCGCCGACAGCAGCACCGGCACCAGCGCCTCGTCGATCTGCCGCAGCCGGTACTTGGCCGGAAGAGCGGAGACGAACGCCTCCAGCCGCGCCCGGTCGAAGACCCCCGGCTCCTTCCGGATGGCATACCGGGTCCCCCGGACCGCCCGGTCCCCCAGGACCGCCTCGATAACCGGGTGCCAGTCCGCCGTCCGGGGGACGAGGATGGCGCCGGCCGCCTGCCGGACCAGCTCCCCGTCCGGCTCCCCGGCGAGGAAGGCAAAATCGCCGCTGATGACGGCGGCGGCAGTGCGCGAGCCGTTCCACACCGCCCGCCCCATGACGCCCTGGAGGCAGGACCAGATCATGGTCTCCTCCCAGCCGTCGAAGAGGGGGGCGATCCGCTCCAGATCAGTCATGGAATGCTCCCTCCAAAAATTCCTCCCGGGTGTACAGGATGTTCACCGCCTCCAGCAGGGCGTTGGCGGTCATATGCTCCGGGAGGCCCAGCTTTTTCAGCAGGGCCGTCCGCTTCGCGCCGCTCTCCGGGCCCCCGCTGAGGCCCCACGCGTAGAAGTCCGCCTTCGTCACGGGGGACCGGGGGCCGGAGGCCTCCCCCTCCCCTTCAAAGGTGGCTCCCGCCCGCTCCAGGGCCTCCAGGAGCACCCCCGGGGACATGCCCTCCACCCCCAGCTTGCCCTCCCGGCCGGGGAGGGCCTTGCGCCGCTCCTTGCCCGGGACGTCGGGGATATACGCCTGCTTCAGCCGCTCCCGGGGGATGGCCCCCTTCAGGAAGTTTCGGATGACGAACCCGGCCCCGTCGCTGTCCGTCAGCAGGATCAGCCCCCGCTCCTCCGCGAGACGCCGCAGGAGGGCCAAGCGCTCCCGGTCGTTGAAGACCCCGAAGCCCCGGGTCTCCACCACTGTGGCCTCCACCACCTGCCGCACCGCGTTTTTGTCGTACCGGCCCTCTACGACGATCACTTCTCTCACTCGTCTCATGGACTGCTCCTTTTCCGGTATTTTGCTTGGGATTCAGTATAACACAGGTATCCGGGAATGGGAAGCCCTTTTCCGCACCCGTCAAACAACAGCGCCCCCGGGACCGCGGTCCCGGGGGCGCACCACTGCCGGGGGCTCAGCCCCGGATGTCTATGAACCGGCTCTCGGAGGAGGCGGAGGGGTCCGGCCCCTCGCCGTCCAGGGCGTCCTCCGGTCCGATCTCCTGGACCCGCTCCTTCTTCAGGAGGTGAATCTGCTCCTGGACCGCCTCGATCTGTGTTTGCAGCTCTTCCTCACGTTCGGTATCCCCGGCCTCCAGCCGCTGGCTGTAGAGAAACTGGAGATGGCGCTCCAGCCCCTGCATCCGGGGACTGCTGGCGCAGCGCGCCGCCCCGTGGGCGTAGCTGCCGGGCTCCTTGCCGTACATGTTGGGAACGATCATGTTTTTTCTGCCTCCGCGTGGTAGGATGGCCCGGAATCCTCCGGACTTATCCCAGTATAACACACCCGGCTGAAAAAATCCTGAAGAATTTATGAATCTTCCTTTTTTTCCTCCCGCTCCCTGCGGTACTGGCCCAAAAGGCCGTCGTACTTGCGGCCCGTCAGGCGGAAGTATACCTCAAAACCGATGGTCATTACCAGGAAGGTGACAAAAAAGCTTGCCGTGAACGTCACCCACGCCCCCGGCTCCTGGACGGGGAACCACTCCGCCTTCCAGGCCAGCACGCTCAGCGCCGGGAAGAACAGCGCCAGGAACAGCAGGCTCCGCAGTGTGTAGCGCATCCTTTTGATGAGCCAGTCTGTGAAGCACACCGCCTGGATCAGGGTCCCCGCCGCGCTGGCCAGGAGCAGGGTCCACAGCAGGGTGGTGGACACCTCCCGGTTGTTGAACACCAGGCAGAAGAAGAGGTAGATCACCATCGCCCCCGTGTAGAGGAGGCAGGTCCCCGTCTTCCACTTCATGACGCCGTCGAAAAAATCCTTCATGACAAGATACTCCTTTCCACTTGCCGCAGCTTCTCCTTGAAGCCCCCCGCGTACTGCCGGGAGACCCACAGCTGCTCCCCGTTGTCCATGGTCACCAGCATCCGCCCGCCCATGTCCGGGCGGATGGACCGGATGCGGCGGAAATTGACGATGGCGGAGCGCCCCGCCCGCAGGAAGTCCTGCTCCCTGAGCCCCTCCTCCAGCTCGTAGAGCCGCAGCGCGCATTCGTACACCCCGCCGCAGGTGTAGAGGAAGGTGTGCTTGTCGGCGGTGTCGATGTAGAGCACATCCTTGACATCAAGGAGCCGCCGCTCCCCCTCCGCGATCCCCACCAGCTTCCTCTGGTGGATGCGGAGCATGGCGACGATGCGCAATATGTCCTCGTCCGCCTGGGGGCAGTTGATAATGACCTCCGTCTCCTGGAAAGCGGGGTCCTGGTTCAGCGTGATCTTCATGGCATCCCTCCTTTCTGACGCCATTGTACCAGACCGCTGGGGAAATGCAAGGCTTCCAGCGCCAGCAGCGGTTTTTCCAGCCCCAGTGGACAATTCTCCCCCCTCTGCGGCGGCATAAGCCCCAGTGTGGGAAAGACCATCGCTTATTTGATTTTCCTATAGATGATGTGCAGGAGTTGACAAAAGCGAATATTCATGATAACATTATAGAAAATATACAAATATTGACGGCGCACAGCAAAAATTTTCCGTCAAATCGCAAAACATCTGCTCCCCGGCGGCTCTGGGGTCTCCCCCAGGCATCAGGCCAGAGAAAACAGGCGCTCCGGCGTCTGTCTTATGTGCGCTCCTGCGCGCATTTCTCCGGGACGGCAAGCTCGACAGCCGCTCCGCAATTTTTTTCGGGAAAAGAGGAGGAAAATTATGGCAGGTATCGTTCAATCCCTGGAGAATGTGTTGATGCCCATCGTGGTCAATATTAACACCTACCTCTCCAACTATATCCTGGTCTTCATGCTGCTCGGCGTGGGCCTGTGGTATTCCTTCAAGACAAAGTTCGTGCAGGTCCGCTGCTTCGGCGAGGGCATGAAGAGCGTCTTCGGCAACCTGAGCCTCAAGGGCGGCAAGCAGGACTCCGGCATGAGCTCCTTCCAGGCCCTGGCCACCGCCATCGCCGCCCAGGTGGGCACCGGCAACATCGTGGGCGCCTCCGGCGCCATCCTCACCGGCGGCCCCGGCGCCATCTTCTGGATGTGGATTATCGCTTTCTTCGGCATGGCCACCATCTACGCAGAGGCCACCCTGGCCCTTCAGACCCGCAGGATCGACAAGGACGGCACCATCCACGGCGGCCCGGTGTACTACATTACCACCGCCTTTAAGGGCGGCTTCGGCAAGTTCCTGGCCGGCTTCTTCGCGGTGGCCATCATCCTGGCCCTGGGCTTCATGGGCTGCATGGTCCAGTCCAACTCCATCGGCTCCACCTTCTCCACCGCCTTCGGCGTCCCCGGCTGGATCGTGGGCGTGGTGCTGGTGGTCATCTGCGGGTTCATCTTCCTGGGCGGGGTGCAGCGTCTGGCCTCTGTCACGGAGAAGGTAGTGCCCATCATGGCTGCTATCTTCCTGGCCGGCGGCCTGATCGTGCTGATCATCCGCATCAAGTACCTCCCCGCCACCATCGGCATGATCTTCCAGTACGCATTCCAGCCCCAGGCCATCATCGGCGGCGCTTTCGGTACCGCCATCAAGATCGCCATCAGTCAGGGTGCGAAGCGCGGCCTCTTCTCCAACGAGGCAGGCATGGGCTCCACCCCCCACGCCCACGCCCTGGCCAACGTGAAGGAGCCCCATGAGCAGGGCGTGGTGGCCATGATCGGCGTGTTTATCGACACCTTCGTGGTCCTCTCCCTCAACGCGCTGGTGGTCATCTCCACCCTTTACACTGCCGGCGGCCCCCTTGCTGAGGCGGGCGCGGCTGCGGCAAGCACCACCATCAACAAGACCAACCTGGCCCAGACCGCCTTCGGCGTGGCCTTCGGCGAGGGCGCGGGCAACATGTTCGTCGCTGTCTGCCTGTTCTTCTTCGCCTTCTCTACCATCCTCAGCTGGAACATGTTCGGTAAGATCAACATGATCTACCTCTTCGGCAAGAAGTCCGCTGCGGTCTACTCTGTCATCGGTCTGGTGTTCGTCTTCCTGGGCACCCTGATGAGCAACGACCTGGTGTGGGAGCTCTCCGATATGTTCAACAACCTGATGGTCATCCCCAACACCCTCGCCCTCTTCGCGCTGACCGGCATGGTCCTCAAAACGACCCACGGCGTGGGGATCAAAAAATAGCGAGTGTAAATCGTACTGAAAAAAGCGCCCCGGCAAGAGCCGGGGCGCTTCCTTTGTGACGTTTGAATGTTGGGCTTTGCCCAAACCCAGCAGGGCTCCGCCCTGCACCCGCCAGGGGCTGAGCCCCTGGACCCGCAAATTACGCTTCGCTCCCGTCTACCGAAAGCCAAATCAATCAGCCAGAACATTCTTCCACTTGCCGCTGCGGTAGCGCCAATAGAGCAGGCACAGACGGCAGAGGATCTCCGCCAGGATGATGCACTGCATGACCACCAGCCCCTGGTGGAACACGCGGATGGCGGTGACGGAGAACAGCGTCCGCACGCCCCAGTTGGTGACGGCGGCAATGTAGAAGCAGATCTTGGTGTCGCCCGCGCCCCGCAGAGCACCGGCAAAGTTCCAGGCCAGCACCTGGGGGATCTGCATGAAGGCAATCACATGGAGGCACTCCGCGCCGATGGCGATGACCTCCTCGTCGGGTGTGAAGAACCCGATGAGCTGCCGCGCGAAGACAAACAGTCCCAAACCCGCAAAGACCATCACGATCGTGCCGATGACCTGGGTCCGGCGGACGTATTTCTCCGCCAGCTGGGGCTTCTTGGCCCCCAGGGACTGCCCCACAAGGGTGGTCACGGCGGTCTGGAAGGCCATGGCGGGCATGAAGGACATGGACTCCGCCGTGCCGCTGAGGCTGTTGGCAGCCACGTTCACTGTGCCCAGGGTGGCCACGCTGCTGTTGACCAGCACGCCGGAGGAGCCCATCACCAGCCGCTCCAGCATGGCCGGGAGGCTGATCTTGAAAATCTGCCGGGTCAGCCGCTCGTCGGGCTTCCAGCTGCCCTTGAGGTCGATGCGGTACTCGTTCTGCCGCAGGAAGACCACCAGCAGACACAGCGTCCCCGCCACAGCCATGCCCACAGCGGTAGCAATGGCCGCGCCCCTGACTTCCCAGCCCGCCCCCCACATGGTGAAGGTCACGCCCAGGACCGTCAGCTCCCGGGTGGGGTAGATCAGCAGGAAGTTCAGGATCACGTTGACGATGTTCATGATCGTATTCATGTACAGGGGCGTCTTGGTGTCGCCGTAGCCCCGGAGGGCGGAGTTGATCATCATGGAGGTCACCATGAAGATGCGGCCCAGGGCGGTGTAGAAGTTATACTCCGCCGCTGTGTCCAGGATCTCCGGAGCCGCGCCCATCCACTGGGGGATCTTCCGGTGCAGCGCCAAGACCAGCAGGCAGATGGGCACACCCACCGCGATAATGGCCATGATGGCGTGGCGGATCAGCTTTTTCACGGTCTCCGTCTCCCCTGCGCCCACGTTGCGGGCCACCAGGGCGGTGATGCCCACGCCCAGGCTCATGACCACGCCGTTGAGGAGCATGATGGGGGCGTTGCTGATGGATACAGACGCCGTGGCCCACGCGCCCAGGGAGCCCACCATGGCCGTGTCAGCGTAGCTGACCAGGGTGGTGAGGATCTGCTCGACGAATACGGGCCACGCGATCAGTAAGATCGTCCTTGTAACACTGCGGGAGTCCTCCGCAAGATTGACTCTGGGTGCTGCCATACTCTTTCGTTCCCTTCCCTCTCTCTCATAATTTCCCGGCAGGACCACCTCAAGGCTGGTCCCCAGCGCCGGCCTCACTTTTCTTGGTTCCGTTCTTGTTCCGCAGGCACAGGGAACGGTCTGTGCGTCCATGTGTCGCTCTTTCGTGCACTCATTTCACCTCCACTGTTTTCAGTATAACATACGGAACTGTGGATGTCGAGTATTTTTTCGTCAAAATGTCTGTTTTTTTAGAGAATACTGAAGATTTTTTCATGGATAGAGCTGACTCCAGGTGCCCTGCGCCTCACGGGGACGGCTCTGCCGAGGCGCGGAGGGCATCCAGCAGCTCCCGGCGCAGGGTGAGGATGGCGGCCACATGAAAGTTGGTCACCACGTCCAGCTCGGTGACAGAATCCAGCGCCCTGGTGTCCCGGACTGCCGCGCCGCTTGCCGTGAGCCTCCGCCGGTTCTCCCCGCTCAGCCTCCCAGGCCGCTCCAGCTGGGAGAGGACCTCCATATGGGCGACCAGCTCCTTGGCCTTGCGCTCGCAGAGGCGATAGCGCTCCAGCTCCTGCCTCTGCCGCCGCAGGTGGAGGATCAGCCGCTGACTGGCGAAGATGGACAGCTGACGCTCCAGGGCGTCGATCCGGCAGCGGGTCTCCGCCCCGTCCGGCAGGCGGCCGTCGCCGTCGAACATGTCCTCCAGGAAGCCGGTCAGGTCCCGGTCCAGGCCCGCCACGGTCTCCCGGATCTTCCGGCTGTTGTCGTAGGGGAAGACCAGCATATTGATGGCCATGCCCACCGAGAGGCCGATGGCCGTGTCCCAGATACGGCCCAGGGCGTAGCGGATGGGGTCCATGTTCCCGCTCATGCAGATCATGACCATAATGAAGCAGGGCAGGGACGGACTCATCCGCCGCCGGAAGCAGTTGTAGAGCACGATGATGGCGATGATGCCGATCCCCACCGCCGTGAAGCCGCTGATGGGCAGAGCGATGAGCAGGAGGCTGATGAGCGCCCCCACGCTGACGCCGGTGATCTGGGCCAGGCAGGCCTCCAGGGATGCCTGGAAGGTGGGCTCGATGACGGCCATGGCCCCCAGCATGGCGAAGATCAGCTTATCGCCGGTGCCGCCAAAGCGTCCGGCGATGACCATAGCCAGCAGCACCGCCGCCGCGGTCTTGATGGTCCGCAGGCCAATGTGGACTTGCTGTCTTTTCACCGCGCTCCCCACCTTTCCTGCGGCCTCGTTTGATTTTATCAAGTATACTTTTTAACGAATTCTACAATTTTCAATAGGGATTGGATACGCCAAGCCCCGTCTCCAGGCTGGGAGCGGTCGATATGGAAAGCGGTAAAGCCCAGCGTCCTGGCCCCGGCGGCCTCCACGTCGTAGTCGTCCACATAGAGGCTCTCCTCCGCCGGGACGCCCAGCGTCGCCAAGGCCGCCCGGTAGATGGCCGGGTCCGGCTTCATGGCTCCAACTAAGTCGGAGCAGACGGCGCAGCCGAAATACTCCCCGATGCCCGCCGCCTCCAGCGTCAGAGGCAGGGACGGGCTGGTATCGGAGATGACGCCCATGCGCACACCCCGGCTCCGGAACCAGTCCAGCACCTCCCGGGTCTCCGGGAAGAGCTGGTAGCCCTTCAGCCAGGTCATGTCCCACAGCTCCTCCGCACGCTCCTCCAGGCAGTCTGTGACGCCCTCCTCTTCCAGCAGTTCCCGGTAGTAGCGCCGCCAGAAGCAGATCTCCTCCTGGACGGATTTCAGCCCCTCCTCCGGGTATCCCGCCCGCCGGAAGAGCTCCATCATCTCCTCGTAGGTCTGGTGATAGGGCCTGCCGGTCCAGCCCTCGATCTTTGCGGTCCGAGCGGCCCGCAGGGCCGGGTCCATGTGCAGAAGGGTGTTGTCCCGATCAAAAAATGCGGCACGAAGTATCATAAAAATATCTCCTTCACAATATGTAGTCAGATTTTACAGGAGCTCCCGCAGATAGGCACCATCCTCCCAGTGGCTGTACAGCTCGCCCACACCGTCGTCCTCGAAGACCCGGAGCATCTCCGCGAAGCTCACCGCAAGCTGGTAATTGGGCAGGCCATCCCGCTTGATCCAGAAGACCTTCCCCTCCTGGGAGGATCTCAGCTCCCCGGAAAAGCGGTCCGTTTTATAGAGAAACACGATGTAGCGGGTGCCATCGTCCTCCCAGAACTGCTTGAGCCCGCAGAGCTGCGGGGCCTCAATGGTGAGCCCGGTCTCCTCCCGGACCTCCCGGATCACGGCCCCGGTGAAGGATTCTCCGGGCTCCACATGCCCGCCGGGGAAGGTCACCCCCGGCCAGTTCGGATCCAGCCGGTCCTGCACCAGGACGTTCCCCTCGTGGTCGTAGATCATGCACATATTGGTCAGGACCACCGTCTCTCTCTGCGCCATTCTCATGCCCTCTCTTTCTTTTTTCAAGAATCAAGAAAAGAGGGACAGCCATATCGACTGTCCCTCTTCTGTGTTGGCGTTACCTATCTTCCCGGGCCGTCTCCAGCCAAGTATTGTCAGCAGAAGCGAGCTTAACTTCCGTGTTCGGGATGGGAACGGGTGGACCCTCGCCCTAATCAACACCAACTGATAAAGAGAACTTTCTCAGAGCTAACACCCTGAAAACCGAACAAAGGAAAGAAGAGCGAGTAGGAGCGAGGCCATATTGCCTGCATATTGTAGGTCAAGCCCTCGGGCGATTA
>CAJUOA010000078.1 GCA_910587785.1 uncultured Oscillospiraceae bacterium
TCAGCGCCATCAAGACCGTCAAGCGGAAGATCACCGACCTGGACCGGGCCAAGATCGAAGAACAGAAAAAGGCGGTCCGCGCCGGGTACGACATGGACATCATCCCCTCCGACCTCGCCACTTATGGCAATGAGGCCAAGAAGCTGCTGCAAGATTTACAGAGCCGGAATGAGCGGATGTTTCTGGTGACGTTCCTGGTGGTGAACACGGCGGACAGCCAACGCCAGCTGGACAACAACGTATTCCAGGCTTCCAGCATCGCGCAGAAACACAACTGCCAGCTGGTCCGTCTGGATTTCCAGCAGGAGGAGGGGCTTATGAGCAGCCTCCCCCTGGGTGTGAATCAGATTGAGATACAGCGCAGCCTTACCACCAGCAGCACCGCCATTTTTGTCCCGTTCACCACCCAGGAGCTTTTCCAGAGCGGGAAGGAGGCCCTTTACTACGGGCTGAACGCCCTGTCCAACAACCTTATCATGGTGGACAGGAAGCTATTAAAAAATCCCAATGGGCTTATCCTCGGCACACCCGGCAGCGGCAAGTCCTTCTCCGCAAAGCGGGAAATCTCCAACGTGTTCCTCGCCACCAATGACGATATTCTCATTGCAGACCCGGAGGCGGAGTATTATCCCCTGGTCCAGCGGCTGGGCGGTCAGGTCATTAAAATCTCCCCCACCAGCAGGCAGTATGTAAACCCGATGGACCTGAACCTGGACTATTCCGATGATGAATCGCCGCTTTCGTTGAAAGTGGACTTCCTCCTGTCCTTCTGCGACATTGTGGTGGGCAGCAAGGACGGCCTCCAGCCCGTGGAGAAAACGGTCATTGACCGCTGTGTGCGGCTGGTCTACCGGCAGTACCTGGAGGACCCCCGCCCGGAGAACATGCCCATTCTGGAGGACCTTTACAACCTTCTGCTGAAGCAGGAGGAAAAGGAGGCCCACTTCATCGCCACCGCCCTGGAAATCTACGTTACCGGCAGTCTGAACGTATTCAACCACCGCACCAATGTGGACATTGACAACCGCATCGTCTGCTACGACATCAAGGAGCTGGGCAAGCAGCTGAAACAGCTGGGGATGCTGGTGATCCAGGACCAGGTATGGAACCGCGTCACCGTCAACCGGGCCGCTGGCAAGACCACCCGCTACTATGTGGACGAGTTCCATCTGCTGCTCAAAGGCGAGCTGGCATCGTGGAGCGTGGAGATTTGGAAGCGGTTTCGCAAATGGGGCGGGATTCCTACCGGAATTACGCAAAACATAAAGGATTTGCTGGCTTCGCGGGAAATCGAGAACATTTTCGAGAACAGCGACTTCATTTACATGCTCAATCAGGCCGCTGGGGACCGGCAGATTCTCGCCAAGCAGCTGAACATCTCCCCCCACCAGCTGTCCTATGTCACCCACTCCGGCGAGGGGGAGGGGCTTTTGTTCTATGGCAATGTGATCCTGCCCTTTGTGGACCGCTTCCCCAAGGACACGGAGCTGTACCGGCTCCTCACCACCAAGCCCCAGGAGGTCGCGGTATGAAGCGCCAGCCCCGCCTCCAGTTTACGGATGCAGAGCTGTCCCCCAAGCTGAAACGGCATGTCCGGCGGGCGGAGCGGGCGGCGGACAAGGTGGAACGGGCGCGGGAGAAGATTCCCAGGGACCGGAAAAAGCTCAAACGCCGCATGATCGAGCAGCAGTCCGGCAAGGCCCGCAGGGGCAAAAAGCACCTCTATTTCGAGGAAGTGGACCGGCCCAGGCCCCCCTCCAAGCTGACCCACGCCGTCCAATCCGCGCCGCTGAACGCCGCTTCGGTCCAGACCCACCGGAAAATCCGGGAGGCGGAACAGGACAACACGGGCCTGGAGAGCGCCCACCGGCTGGAGGAGGCGGCGGAGGGCGGGGTCCGGCTGGCGGCATACTCTTACCGCGCCCAAAAGCTGCGGCCCTACCGGGAGGCGGCAAAGGCGGAGCGGCAGCTGGAAAAGGCCAATGTGAACGCGCTGTATCAGAAGCACCTCCACGACAACCCTCAGCTTGCCAGCAGCCCCCTCTCCCGCTGGCAGCAGAAACGGGCCATTCAGAAGCAGTACGCCGCCTCGGTGAAGTCCGGCCAGACCGCCGCCGCCACAATGGAGAACTCCGCCAAGGCCGCGAAAAAGGCGGCGGAGAAGTCCAAAGACACCGCCAATTTTATCTGGCGGCACAAAAAGGGCGTTGGCATCATCATCGGCCTGCTGGCCTGCGTCAGCCTGCTGCTCAACTGCATGGCCTCCTGCTCCATTCTGCTGGAGGGCGGACTGTCCATGCTGGGCGGCTCCACCTACCCCTGCCGGGACGAGGATATGCTGGGGGCCGAGGCCGCATACGCCGGAATGGAGGCGGAGCTTCAGTATGAGCTGGACAACTATGCCGCCCTGCATCCCGGCTATGACGAATACAATTTTGACCTGGACGAGATCAGCCACGACCCCTATGTGCTGGTCTCCATCCTCACCGCCTACCACCAGGGGGAATGGACGCTGGCGGAGGTGCAGGGGACGCTGCAAATGTTATTTGACCGGCAGTACACCCTCACCGAGACTGTGGTGGTGGAGGTGCGCTACCGGACGGAGACCCGGACGGACAGCGAGGGGAACAGCTACACCGTAGAGGTCCCCTACAATTATTACATCTGCAATGTGACCCTGGACAATTTCGACCTGTCCCATCTCCCGGTCTACATCATGGGTGAGGATCAGGTCAGCATGTACGCCACCTATATGGCTACCCTGGGCAACAGGCCGGACCTGTTCCCACGGAGCGAATACCCTAACGCCTCCCAGCGGGAGGACTACCTGGATTATGACGTACCCCCGGAGGCATTGGAGGACGAGACCTTTGCCGCGATGCTGGCCGAAGCCGAGAAATATCTTGGCTATCCCTATGTCTGGGGCGGCAGCAGCCCCAGCACATCCTTTGACTGCTCCGGCTTCGTCTCCTGGGTCATCAATCACAGCGGCTGGAACGTGGGGCGGCTGGGGGCCAAAGCCCTGTGTAACCTCTGCACCCCGGTCTCACCCGCCAACGCCCGCCCCGGCGATCTGGTGTTTTTCATCAACACCTACGATGCGCCGGACCCCAACGCGCCTACGCATTGCGGAATTTATGTGGGCAATAATATGATGATTCACTGTGGAAATCCCATTTCTTACGCCAATTTGAACAGCAGTTATTGGCAAAATCACTTCTATTGCTATGGCCGTCTGCCATGAGAGGAGAGATGCAAAATGAACCCGAAAATCAAGAAGATCGACAACGAGTATGAGAAGAACGCGGCTAAGATCACCGAGCTGCAAGCCCGCCAGCGGGAGCTGGAGAAGCAGCGCCTGGAGCTGGAAAATCTGGACATCATCGGCATCGTGCGGAACATGGGCCTGACCCCCGACCAGCTGGCGGCGCTCATCCAGGGCGCGAGGCCCACCGACATGGAGAAGAAGGAGGAGACCGACTATGAATAAACTGGCAACGCGCATACTGTCCGTCCTGCTCTGCGTGGCGCTGTGCTGCGCCGCGCTTCCCGCCCCGGCCTTTGCCGCCAGCGGCGAGGCTGACCGGGAATCCGGGCAGGCCCCGGCAGGCGGTTATACCATCGACCTGGACAGCCTCTTTGCCATGCTGCTCTCCGGGGGCGGGGACACTCTGTTTTCCTTCGGCGGTAAGGACTGGACGCTGGACGAGGTGGAGAGGGCCTTTGCCAGCCTGGAGGCAGACGGCAGCGCCGGACCGGAGCCGGTCACAGAGCCGGAGCGGGTCGGCACGGTGGTCACAGGCGGGTCCCGGCTGAACCTCCGTTCCGGCAGCAGTACGGACTATGCTGTGATCGGGCAGCTGGCCCCCGGCGATCAGGTCCGCGTGCTGGGGGAGGAAAACGGCTGGTATGAGGTCCTTATCACCGAAAAGCGGGGCTATGTCTGCGGAAAGTATCTGAATGTGGAGGAAGCCCCCCAGGAGACAGGCGAGGCCCCCGACCTGCTGGATGAACAGTTTCTGACGCTGTTTCTGGCCCTGATGATGCAGGGCATGACCGGCGCGGAGGGGAACACCGGCGCGCTCACCCCGGAGGGCAACCTGACGCTGGTGGACGATCTGACCGGAAGCGCCCCGGAGGATAAACAGTTTATCACCGTTGTCACCAAAAGCGGCAACTATTTTTACATCATCATTGACCGGGCGGAGGATGGGGAGAACACCGTCCACTTTCTGAACCAGGTGGACGAGGCCGATCTGCTCTCGCTGATGGAGGACGGGGAACAGGCCCCGGCAGTCTGCTCCTGTAAGGACAAGTGCGTGGCGGGGACGGTGAATACCTCCTGCGCGGTCTGTTCCGTCAATATGGCCGAGTGCGCCGGGAAAGCGCCGGAGCCAGAACCTGACCCGGAACCGGAGAAGCCGGAGCCGCAGAAAAAGGGCGGCAGCAGCGGCCTGCTGGTGATCGTGCTGGCGCTGGCCCTGGCGGGTGGCGGCGCGGTGTACTATCTGAAATTTATGAAGAAAAAGCCGGAGGCCAAGGGCAGCACCGACCTGGACGATTACGACTACGGGGACGAGCCGGACGAGGAGGACGAACCTGACGGGGAGGACGGGGAAGCATGAAATACTTCACGGACCGCCCGATGGAGCGGGTGATGATGCAGCTCCCCCATGCCCAGCGGGACCAGCCGCCCCAGCCCCCGGAGGGCCACTCCTGCCACGGCTGCAAGCGGTACGGCGAGGGCTGCGTCCTGCCCTGTTACCGGGGTGTGAGGGAACAGCCGGTGTAGACCTGACGAGCGGCCCTGGTGATCGGGGCCGCTCCCTATTTTGAAGGGAGTGATTATTTTGTATCAGCTGGTGATTGCGGAAAAGCCCTCTGTTGCCATGAGCATTGCCAAGGCGCTGGGGTCCACAGCCCGGAAGGAGGGCTGCATGGAGGGCGGGGGCTGGCTGGTGAGCTGGTGCGTGGGGCATCTGGCGGAGCTGGCCGAGCCTGCCGCGTATGACCCCCGGTACGGCAAGTGGCGGCGGGAGGATTTGCCCATCCTGCCGGAAAGCTGGTGCTTTACCATCGGCAAGGACAAGCGGGGCCAGTTTGACACCCTGCGGACCCTGCTGCGCCGAGAGGATGTGTCCGAGGTAGTGAACGCCTGTGACGCTGGCCGGGAGGGGGAGCTGATCTTCCGCACGGCCTACCATCTGGCCGGATGCACCAAGCCCATAAAACGGCTGTGGATTTCCAGCATGGAGGACAGCGCCATCCGGGAGGGCTTCGCCAACCTCCGCCCCGGCAAAGACTATGACGGTCTCCACCAAGCGGCCCTGTGCCGCCAAAAGGCCGATTGGCTGGTGGGCATCAACGCCACCCGTCTGTTTTCAGTGCTGTATAACCGGACGCTGAACATCGGGCGGGTCATGTCCCCCACCCTGGCCCTCATTGTCCAGCGGGAGGCGGAGATCGCCGCCTTTACCCCGGAGCCGTTCTACACGGTGGAGCTGGACTGCGGCGGCGTGACCGCTGCGGGGGAGCGGATCAGCGTCAAAAAAGATGCGTCCGCCCTCGCCGCCGTCTGTGAAGGCAGCGCCGCCGTCATTCGGACGGCGGAACGCCGGGAGCGGTCCGAGAAGTCCCCGGCCCTTTATGATTTGACCACCCTCCAGCGGGAGGCCAACCGCGCCCTGGGCTACACCGCCCAGCAGACCCTGGACTACCTCCAGGCCCTCTATGAAAAGAAGCTGTGTACCTATCCCCGGACGGACAGCCGCTATTTGACGGACGATATGGAGAACACGGTCCCCGCCCTGGTCTCCGCCGCCGCTTCCGTCTGCGGCACGGACGCGCCGGGGACCGTGCTGGCCTCCCAGGTGTGCAGCAGCGGGAAGGTCACAGACCACCACGCTGTTGTCCCCACCAGGAGCGCCGCTGCCGCCGACCTCGCCGCCCTGCCCCTGGGGGAGCGGGAGGTGCTGCGGCTGGTGTCGCTGGCCCTGCTCCGGGCGGTCTGTCCGCCCTATCGGTATGCCGAGACCGCCGTGGCGGTGGAGTGCGCCGGTCACAGCTTCTCCGCCAAGGGGAAGGTCCTGCTGGACGCTGGCTGGCGGGCTTATGCGGAGCTTCCCCAGGACGCGGCCCTCCCGGATGATCTGACGGAAGGAATGACGCTGCCGGTGGCGGCGGCACAGGTCAAGACTGGCAAGACGGCCCCGCCCAAGCACTTCACAGAAGATTCCATCCTCGCCAGTATGGAGACCGCCGGAGCCGGAGATATGCCGGAGGACGCGGAGCGGAAGGGCATCGGCACCCCCGCCACCCGCGCCGGGATTCTGGAAAAGCTGGTGGCCTCTGGTCTGGTGGAACGGAAAAAGGCCAGGAAGATCACCAGCCTCCTGCCCACCCAGGCGGGCAGCTCCCTCGTCACCGTTCTGCCGGAGGCCCTGCAATCCCCCCTGCTGACTGCCGAATGGGAGCAGCGGCTGGGAGAGGTGGAGCGGGGGACGCTGGCCCCGGAGGACTTCATGGAGGGCATCGCCGCCCTGGTCCGCGATCTGGTCCGGGACTATCAGCCGGTTCCCGGCTGGGAGGTCCTGTTCCCTTCAGACCGGGAGACGGTCGGCCCTTGCCCCCGGTGCGGCGGCGCTGTCACCGAGAGCAAAAAGGGCTTTTTCTGCGAGAATCGGGACTGCCGCTTCGCCCTCTGGAAAGACAGCCGGTTCTTCTCCGCCAAAAAGAAGCAGCTGACAAAATCCATCGCCGCCTCGCTGCTGAAGGATGGGCGGGCGCGGCTCACCGGCTGCTGTTCCGAGAGGACCGGCAAGACCTATGACGCGGTGGCTGTGCTGGTGGATGATGGGGAAAAGGCCCAATACAGGCTGGAGTTCGGCCATGAGTGAACGCATGAGCGAGGCCCAATTCCGCCGCGCCGGAAAGCTCATCCGCCGCCTGTGCGCCAACTATGACGGCGGCAACTGCCTCCCCCTGGACGATGGGGACGTTTGCCCCTGCCCCCAGCTGATCTCTCCTACCGTGATCTGCAAATACTTCCGCGCCGCCGTCCTTCCGGCTGATCGGGAGCTGTGCGCGGAGGTCCTGGGCGGCAGATACATCTGGAAGCGGTGTACCCTCTGCGGCAGGAGGTTCGCCGCCAAAAGCAACCGGGCCATGTACTGCGCTCCCTGCGCCCAAAAGGAGCGGCGGCGAAAAACCCGCGACCGGGTGCGCCGCCACAGGGGGCGGACGTAACGCTTTAGGCCCTCGAAAACCCTGCTGTTTCCGGGCGTTTCCGGCCCTGGTCCGGGAGCGCCCGTATCTTTTCCCCCGGACCCGCCAAAACACGGTTTTAGACCGTTACAGCCCATAGAAAGGAGCTGATTTATCATGGCTGACCCCAAGCCCAGCAACCGGGAACGGGTCAAAGAGATCGTTGCGGGGATCGAGCAGAATATCCAGGAGCTTTTCCAAAGCGAACGGTATTTTGACTACCTCCGCACGATGTCCCGGTTTCACAGCTATTCCGTCAACAACACCATCCTCATTCACATGCAGCGGCCCCATGCCGCCATGCCCGCCGCTGGCTTCAACAAGTGGAAGCAGTTCGGGCGGCATGTAAAAAAGGGTGAGAAGGGGCTGACCATCATCGCCCCCACGCCGCTGAAAAAGAAGATAGAGGAGATGCGGCTGGACCCGGACACCAGGACCCCGGTGCTGGACCGGGACGGCAACATCATCATGGATGAAAAGACCGTGGAAATCCCCCTGTTCAAGCCGGTCAAGGTCTTTACCGCCGACCAGACGGACGGCAAGCCCCTCCCCAGCCTCGCCGTTGCCCTGACCGGCGATGTGCAGCAGTACGAGGCGTTCATGGAGGCCCTGCGGCGCACATCCCCCATGCCCATCTCCTTTGCGCCCCTGGACCCCAACACGGACGGCCTTTGCAGCTTCACCCGGCAGACCATCTCCATCCGGGAGGGCATGAGCCAGGTGCAGACGGTGTGCGCCGCCGTCCATGAGATCGGCCACGCGGTCCTCCATGACCGGGAGAAGGACCGCCTCTCCGCCGCTGCCGGGAATACGGACAAGGAACCGCCCAAGGCCAAGGATAAGAACACGATGGAGGTGGAGGCCGAAAGCGTGTCCTTTGCCGTCTGCCAGTATTACGGTATTGACACCAGCGCCAATTCCCTGGGCTACATCGCCGGATGGAGCAGGGACAAGTCCCTGCCGGAGCTGAAGGCCAGCCTGGAGACCATCACCAAGACCGTCAGCGGCCTTATCAGCTCCATTGATAAGCATTTTGCCGAGATATGCAAGGAACGGGGCATTGACCTCGCCGCACAGCCGGAGCAGGCCGCGCCCACGTTGGATGGGCCGGACACCCCGGAGCGTTTTGTTGCGGATATGCTCAATTATCTGCAAAGTCTGTATGAGGCGGGGGAAATCCCGCCTCCGTTGGGAAGTCTGGACCGGAAAGAAGTGGAGGAGCATTATATTGGTTCTCTGTGCCAGGGTGATTTTTACGGCTCCCGCTCCCTTCTGCGCGATGCCGCCGCGCACGTTGTCACACCCACAGGCGCGGCGCTGTTGGACCGGCTGGAAAAATTGAGCGACCAGTGGGATGCGGCCCTCGTCTGTAAAATTGAACCTGTTTTCGGGACTGACAGCACGATTGACCGCCGCGCGGTCCAGACCTATCAAAAGCAGGGAGACCGGCTTATCCCCTGGAAGCCGGTTTTTGTTGGGACCATGGACGAGTGCCAGCGCGTGGTGGCCGGATTGGAGGTCGGGACCATCACCATGCGGGATGTGCGCCAGCCGGACTTTGAACCGCCAGCCGCGCCGGAGCGGGCCTATGTGTATGCTCTGAAAGCAACCGGCATTGCCGGACAGTCTTTCATCGAGGCCCAGCAGCGCGGCGGGCAGGGAGCGCCGCTGCCGGGAAAAATCCTTTTCTGCGGCACAAATGAGGTGTGCGCCGGTCTGCTGGAGCAGCTGAACAGCGGCGCATTGCACCCGGACGATTTCGTTACTGTCGCTGCGGCGCGGATCAGCCCCTATACCACCAGGGACGGCGCGAAGCTGGATGCCCTGGTGGGGCCGGATGATAAGGTGTACCTGGGCAGGAGCGACCATTACGACAATCGCGGCCACTATCTCAATAACGACCGCTCCCTGATGCACATTTCTGACAATGGCAGGGTATTCAATGCCATTTCCGGGGTAGACAGGCCCCGCACCCAGGAAGAACTCCAGGCAACAGGATATTTTACCCAGGCGGAGCTGGAGAATTTCGCCGCCCTTCCGCTCCATAGGGAGGACGGGCCGGAGCAGACGGTCCCGCCCATTCCGCCGCCCTCGGAGCAGGCGGAGGAAGCCCTCTACCTTCTGGATGATTCCGTGTACCTCCATATCCAGGCCAGCGGTGAAGGGTGGGACTATACGCTCTACACCAAGCATGATATGGCGCAGCTGGACGGCGGACAGCTGGACGACCCCGGCCTCTCCATCACGGGCGTTGTGGAGCATATCCGGCAGGCGGAGGAGATCGGCACACTCGCCGTTGACGTTGTTTCCATAGAAGTCCTGGAGGAACTGCGGGACCATGGGCTGGAAGCTGTCCAGCCGGAACAGGGCCGCGGCTATGCCGGGGAACTGCGGGAGCATTTTTCCCAGGAGGATGCCGCGCTGTGGGACACGGCCCTGGACGAATACCCCATGCCGGACAGCTCCATGACGCTGGGCGATCTGGCGGAGCTGGGCTATTCGGAGACGGACCTCCTGCCTCTGTCCAGGGACCGGGGCGCGGAGCTGGTGGACCGGGATATGACCGTCTACATGGTGCGGACCGGCGAAAACCCGGAGATGGTCTTTGACCGGGAGGACCTGATGGAGCAGCCGGAGGGCGTGATGTTCGCCATCCCCCGCGAGGAGTGGGAGACCAGCCAGGACTTCCAGCAGGCTGTGGCAGGCCGCATGGACCGGCAGGAGGACCGGGAGCAGGCGTTTTTGAACCATAGCGGAGACTGCTTCGCCATCTATCAGGTGAAGCTGGGCGATGACGCTTCCCTCCGGGACATCCGCTATGAATCCATGGACCGGCTGAAATCCATGGGGCGGGCTGTGGAACGCAGTAACTATGAGCTGGCCTACACCGCCCCGCTGTCCGAGGTCAAAAGCGCGGACGCGGCTCTGGCGCGGCTGTGGAACCTGTTCAACAACGATCACCCGGCAGACTACCGCCGCCCGTCTATGTCCGTCAGCGACATCATTGCCATCCGGCTGGACGGTATGTTATCGTTTCACTACTGCGACAGCTACGGCTTCAAGCAGCTGCCGGACTTCATCCAGCCGGAAAATTATTTGAAATCCGCTGAAATGTCGATGGAAGATGATCTCGGCATGATTGACGGCATCATCAACAACGGCCCGAAAGAGGGGCCGACTGTTGCCGAGCTGGAGGCCCAGGTCAAGGCGGGGCAGACCATTTCCCTGATGGATTTGGCACAGGCGGTCAAGCAGGAGCGCGGGGAGAAAAAATCCGTCCTGGCGAAACTGAACGCCGCCCCGCCCCGGCAGGGCCGGAAAAAAACAGCGCCGAAAAAGAGCGCGGAAAGGGAGCGATAATATGACGGAACTGACCTTTGAGGAGAGGAATCTGGTCTGCATTTACAGCGGAGGCGGGACCCGCCTGGGGACCATCGCCGCCCTGGAGGAGATGCGCCGCTATCTGGAACCGGACGAGACGGAGCTGCTGGGGCTGACCGACAGCGCCCTGGGCAAGCTGCGCGGCATGGACGATGCGGCCTTCTCCGCCCTCGACCTGATCCCCGACTTTGGCCCGGAGGACGCTGCCTATGGGGAATAACAACGTTCAGGCGGCCCTGCAAATGGCGGACAACGCCGCAAGACAGGTCACAAGCAGCTATCAGGAGTGGACGGCTTTTTTATCCACCGCTGGCCGTCTCTATAAATACCCCTTCCCGGAGCAGCTGATGATCTACACCCAGCGGCCCGAAGCCACCGCCTGCGCGGAGTGGGACTTCTGGAACCAGCGGATGCGCCGGTACATCCGGCGCGGCTCCAAGGGCATCGTCCTCCTGGACACCAGCCGGGGCAGGCCCGCGCTGCGCTATGTGTTCGATGTTGCCGACACGAGCCGGAAGGATGAAAAGGGGCTGAACCCCAACCTCTGGCAGTACCGGGAGGAACACCGGGACGCGGTGACGGCGGCGCTGGAAAGCCGCTTTGAGGTCTCCGGCGCAGACGGCCTCGCGGAGCAGCTGGAGCAGATCGCCGCACAGCTGGCGAACGAATACTGGACCGACCACCAATATGACATCCTCCACATCGTTGACGGCTCCTTCCTGGAGGAGTATGATGAATTTAACATCGGTGCGGCGTTCCGCAATGCCGCCGCCGTCAGCATCGCCTATACCCTGCTGTCCCGCTGCGGCCTGGAACCGGAAACCCACTTCCAGCATGAGGATTTTTTAAGCATTTTCGATTTCAATACCAGGAACGCCGTGACCGCGCTGGGCATGGCGGTGAGCCAGTCCAGCGAACAGGTGCTTCGGCAGATCGAGAGGACCGTCAAACAGTATGAGCGCACGAAAGGCGCGGAGAGGAGTACGGAGCATGAAGAACGAGCTGACCTACACCCAGGCGGGGGATTACCTGTTTCCCAACGTGGGCCTGCCGGAACAGCCGGACCGGGACCTGGGCAAGTACGGGAGGATGCGCCTGCGGTACTTGAAGGAACATCGCCCGGTCCTGTGGGGGGCCATGACGATGGACGGGACCCTGTTCAGCCACCTGTTGGAGATCGAGGACACAGCCAACAGCCGGTTGGAGGCCATGATGCCCCAGCTGGCGAGGGCGGCGGGGGCCACGGAGCAGCTGAAAGCCACCGACCAGATGAAGTGGGTGGGACTGATGAACAGCTGCAAGGCCCAGGCGGAGGAAATTATTTTGTCGGAACTGGTTTACAGCTGAGTTTCATGCCCCCGGCCATCCCGTCCCAGCGGGAGCAGCTGGAGGCGATCCAGGAAGCAGAGAGCGCAGACGCGCCCTCTGCTTTTTCTATTCCCCAGGCGGAGGTGGACCGTGCGCTGCGGGAGTACAGCGGCAGGCTGAAAATTTTCGAGCTTTATCAGCAGGACCTCCCCGCCAGGAGCATCGCTGCGGCTATCCGAAAGGAATATGGCACAGGGGGCGGCAGCTTCACACTCTCGGACGGCTCCCACGTTTTTCTGGACTACCGGCCCAACACGGGCCTGGAGTTCTGGAAGAACGTAGGAGACGAAAAATTTGTTGTCAAATGGGCCGCTGTGGAGAAGCGCATCCGCCAAATGGTCGAGGAGGGCAGCTACCTCTCCACGGCGGAGATGGAAAAGTATTTGAGCGACCATCTGGAGGAGGCCCCGGCGGAGGGCATCACCCAGGCCGACATCAACAGGGTGCTGCTTGACGATTGGGGCGCGGAGGGCCGGAAACAGCGCATTTTCGCACAGTACCAGGATGGGCGCTCCAATGAGGAGATCGCGGCCTTTCTCCGGGAGGAATACCAGCGGGGCGGCTACAACAGCCAGAACAGCGGCTTTGTCACCCTGGCGGACGGCAGCAAGGGGTACAGCTATTTCGTCTATGCGGAGCTGCGGCTGCGCCGCAATCAAAACGATTCCCCCATGCGGTATATCAGCTTTGAGGAATTAGCCGGTCACATTCGCGCGCTCATTGACGAGGGCCGATACCTGGCCCCGGAGGAGCTGGCACAGGTCCGGGGGCAGGAGGCCCCCGCCCCGGAGGAAAGCCTGCCCATGCCTGACAGCGCGGGCTTCCTGACGGAGTACGAAGCGATCAAAGCGGCCCACCCCGGCGACATCGTGCTGTACCAGCTGGGGGACTTCTATGAGATGTTCGGGCCGGACGCACGAGTGGCCCACATTGAGCTGGACCTGATGCTCACCAACCGCAACCACCCCGGCCTGGGCCGCGTTGCCATGTGCGGCATCCCCGGCCACAGGCTGGACGAATATGTGCAGAAGCTCCGGGAGCGCCATGATGTGACGGTCTCCAGCATTGGGGCAGGCGGGGAACGGCTTACTGTCTCCTATCCCGCTGTCGGGCGGGAAGCGGTCGGCAGTCACGAAACGGAGGCCCCCGCCCCGGAGGAGGCCGCGCCGGTCCATGTGCCGGGGGCCGCGCCGCCAATCCCCGCTTCGGCCCCGGCACAAGGGACTGCCCAGGGCGATATTGACGCTGCTCTCCAAGCCTGGAACGGGGACGCTGACAGCAAGCGCCGGGTGCAGCAGTACATGACGGACCATGCCCGTGAGAAAGACACCGCCGCATGGCTCCGCACGGAGTACGGCGGGGACTTGCCCATGTTCCCCGTCCAGCTCCCCGGCGCTGGACAGTACCAGCACCTTCCCTGGGCCAAGGTGCAGCGCAGGATCGCACAGCTGGTACAGAAAGACCTGTTCCTTTCCCATGAGGAACAGTCCCCCGCGCCGGAACAGCTCCCCACCACGGAGCAGGCCCCCGTCCCGGAACCCGCGCCTACCGTCCGGCAGATTTATGAGACCTACAAGCCCAAAATCAAAGGTTTCGTGCTGACGGACGGGCCATATCAAAATGCCTGCCTAAATTCTGACCGGGACACCGCTGTGCTGGAAGGGCATGAAGCGGTCACACGGGCGGCGATGGTCTATCAGGAGCCGGACTTTATGCGGCTGTACTTTGGCATGGCCGGTTTCCGCAACCGCCTCCACCGGGAGATCATAGACGAGACCTATCCGGTCCTCTCCCAGCCCCAGCAGGAGCAGGCGGCGGTCCCCGACCTCTCCGGCCAGCCCGTCACCCGTGATGGGGACACCATCACCATCGGAGACGGCCCCGCCGTCCATGAGGTTGACATCACCGTTTCTGACGGGGACTGGCAGGCCATCCAGGATGTTATCCCCGGCGCGGCAGACCAGCCGCCCCATGACCCGCTGGCCCCGGCCTACGCCCCCGGCGATACGGTATATCTCAATGATACCGCTTTTGAGATCACCGGAATCGGCCTGCTGGATGTGGAACTGCGGGACCCTGCGCTGCCCATCCCCCTATTCCGTACCGAGAGCAAGGAAAACTTTGAGCGGCTGCTGCACATGGACCCCCGGAATGACCGCATTGTCCAATATCTCCCCGCCGACATGAACCGCGTCAACGATGATTTCCGGGAAGTGCTGGCCTCTCATCTGCTGACGGACCGGGACAAGGGCTACATCTCCGGCTGGCTGCGCTCCGGCGAGAATAACCGGGGGATCGCCCAGCGGCTGTCCCTGGCCTTTGCCAGCCGCGCCGAGACGGTGACGCTGGAGACCGGAGACATCGCGGACTACTTTACCTCCACCACCAGCATGGCGGTGGAAATTCAGGACAAATTCGGCACAAAGCTGGCCCTGTCCTGGGAGGCTGTCGCGCCCATCCTCCGAGCGATGTATCAACAGGAGCTGGACGGCTTCACCCATGAGCCGCCCCAGCGGGAGCCTGTGACCCTGGAGGGGAAGCTGTCCTATCAGGTGGGCGACAAAGTGGCCTTTCCCTTTGGCGATCACGAGGTCAACGGCACAATCGGCTACATTGGAGAGATAGATGTCCGCATTGACACCGGCCCCTATGCCTGGAGCCACCAGACTGTTACCCGCGATTTCTTTGAGGACGCTGTGCGCCATGATGAGCGCAACGCCGGTCTGTTCTCCCCGGAGGCCCCCGAACAGGAGGTCCCGGAGACTGCCGCCGCGCCGGGGACCGCCATGCTGTACCCCGGCGATAAAAACGGCCTGCCCTATGATATTATCGTCCAAACGCTGAACACCGGCCAGCCGGAACAGGCCCAGCCGGAGGCAGCTCCCGCCACGGAAAATTTCCGCATTACAGACGATCATTTAGGCGAGGGCGGGCCAAGGGCCAAGTTCCGCATGAACATGGAGGCCATCAACACCCTCCAGGCCATTGAGCTGGAGGGCCGCACCGCCACCCCCGCCGAACAGGAGGTTCTGTCCCGCTATGTGGGCTGGGGCGGTCTGCCCCAGGCTTTTGACGAGAACAACGGGGAATGGACCAACGAATTTCTGGAATTGCAGGCGGCGCTCACCCCGGAGGAGTACGCCTCCGCCCGAAAGTCCACCTTGAACGCCCATTACAGCAGACCGGCCATCATCAAGGCGATCTATGAGGCGGTGGAGAATATGGGCTTCAAGGCCGGGAACATCCTGGAACCCTCCTGCGGCATCGGAAATTTCTTCGGACTGCTGCCGGAGAGTATGGCTGCATCGAAACTCTACGGCGTGGAGCTGGACAGCATTTCGGGCCGCATTGCCCAGCAGCTCTATCCCAAGGCCAACATCGCCATACGGGGCTTTGAGAAAAGCGGCTTCCCGGACGGCTTCTTCGACCTCGCCATCGGCAACGTCCCCTTTGGCAACTATTCCCTGGTGGACCGGCGCTATGACCGGGAGCATCTGCTGATCCACGACTATTTCTTCGCCAAGACCATAGATGCGGTCCGGGCGGGCGGCGTGATCGCCTTTGTCACCTCCAACGGCATCAGCGGCGGCACGATGGACAAGAAGGACCGCCGCGCACGGGAATACATCGCCCGCCGCTGCGATCTGCTGGGCGCGGTCCGCCTGCCCTCCAACGCCTCCCTCGCCAACGCCGGAACGGAGGCGGGCATGGACATTGTTTTCCTGCAAAAGCGGGATATGCCCAGGTCGCTGAACGACCCCCTGCCGGAGTGGACGGAAGTGGACACGCTGGAGGAACACACCTACACCGGCGGCGATGGGAAGGAGAAGCGGGGATTCGTCACCATGAACCGCTACTTCCAGGCCCACCCGGAAATGGTGCTGGGCAATCTGGAGATCACTTCTGGTCCCTTCGGCCCCCAGCTGGAGTGCAGGGCCATCCCCGATGCGGACCTTGCCCAGCAGCTCCATGAAGCGGTTTCCCATATCCATGGCGAGTACCGGGAGGCCGCGCCCCCGGAGCTGGACGAAAACATTGGGGAAATGGAGATCACCGCCATCCCTGCGGACCCCGGCGTGAAAAATTACTCCTATGCCATCGTGGAGGGCGAGGTCTACTACCGGGAGAACTCCGTCATGGTGAAGCCCGCCCTGACCGCCTCCGCCAAGGAGCGCG
>CAJUOA010000079.1 GCA_910587785.1 uncultured Oscillospiraceae bacterium
CTGGTGCGCAGATTTTGTGCTTGCAGTACCGTGTATTCAGTTGTCAAAGTATCACAAAAGGCACAGAGAACGCGCCCTTCACTTACCGCCTCTGAAACGGCATTTCACAGGGGCGGATTGAGAAATTTTTTGAGTTTTTCTTTTGCTCTCCACAGGCACTCAGCTACACTCTGCTGTTTCACATTTTCTGCCAGAGCTATCGCATCCTCTGTCAGCCCGTCCACGCAGTACAGCCAGAGGCGGCGGCGCTGGGTCGGGGTCAGGCAGCTGTCCAGGCCCTTCATGAGCATCCGGCGCAGTTCCCGGCGCTCCTGCTGTTCCTGGTCCTCCATCATGGTGTCCTCCGGCGATGGCACTGCGATGGCCTTTTCGGACAGGCCATGCAGCGAACGGGTGTGGTTGTAGTAGACATGGCTGGCCTTTTCGATGTCGTGGTAATTCTCGTCAGACCACGCTTTCCACCGCTGAAATTCCTCCAGGCTGGGGAAGTCAGCCTGCGTGAGCTGGGTCACTTCCCCGGCGGCGTCTTTATATACGATGGCATCGGGGGCCATCTTGTTCAGAGCGTAGTCACTCTTGGGGTCAAACATAGTGGTTCCTCCGTTTCGATGTTGGTGGGACTGGGGCGGCGCATCGAAACGGAGGGCGGACTGCGGCATCCGCAGGGGGCAGCAGATTTCTTTAGAGATAGGCAAAGCAGAAGGCCAGGTACAGTTGTTGTGTACCCGGCCTTCTGCCGCATTTCCGAACGATACTTCTGCTCTGCATACTTCAGTAATTCCGATTGATGGGTGTACTGGGCGGCATCAGGAGCAGAGATTTTTTTGACAAGCTATCTGATCGACACGGGGAAGGAATCCCGGTCCTATAAAGAAAAAATGCCATAGGCCCCTCCAAAACGGAGTCCCACAGCATTTGAGCGCAAAAATGCGTCCCGCGAGGCCACCGTTTTTTTTAAGCCTCTCGGGAATATTGCAAAGCCAGGAAAAAATCGGAACAATACTGCATGGTAGTCGGAAGTGTAGAGGTATTCAAACTGTGCTTTCCGAACTATACAATACAGTAGAGGTGAAGAATAATGCCGAATGATGTCTTGTCTGTCCTTGGTACGCGGCTGAAAGCCGCCAGAAAGGGGCGCGACCTCACGCAGGAACGGCTGGCGGAGCTGTCTGGCGTGTCTGCCCGCCATATCGCAAAGATCGAGAAGGGGGATGTGAATCCCTCGTTTGAGGTCCTGTCTACATTGGTGAAAACCCTTGGCGTGTCCTTTGACGCCATCTTCGACCCGGCCAGCGAGCAGGTGGAGGCCGAAATCCAGGAGGTCGCCGGTTTGTACCGGGCTTGCCCGGAACAGGAGCGGCGGCTGATGTTGGCAGTGATTCGCACCATGTTGCGGGAACTGATGGGCGAGGCAAAAGACTGATAATCCAGTTGGCAAAGTGAACGGCAAACAGATGGACACATCTTAACTTACATCGAGTTTTTTCAATACGTTCACTTTAGAGAAAGCCGCTCCAATTAACCTGGAACGGCTTTTCTCTTATTTACCGCCTTTTTGATGAGAGTTTAATATAGTTTTCATAGTAGGAACTTTGGATTTTATTCATTTGAAATTGGTCAAAACACTATCTATAAATATCACATTTCTGCGAGGTAATGCAAAACTGTCCGGCGGTTTTGTTCGCAATTTTTACCAGAGTCAGCATGACCGGTACCTCAGTCAGTACACCCACGGTTGTAGCGAGAGCCGCAGGGCTGGTCGTGCCGAACAACGCCACAGCCACCGCAACAGACAGTTCAAAGAAGTTGGACGCTCCGATCATACCGGCGGGAGCCGCAATGTCGTGGGGCAGTTTCAGCAGCTTGCAGGCAAGATAAGCGATAAAGAAAATCAAAAAGGTTTGAATTGTCAGCGGCACCGCTATCAAAACGATGTGCAGAGGATTTTTGAGAATAATTTCGCTCTGCCCCATGAAAATCAGTACCAGCGTCAGCAGCAGTCCGATTGTCGTGGCTGAATCAAACTTGTGGATAAACACGTTTTCAAAGTAGTCGGTTCCTTTGCTCTTGACAACCAGCAGACGGGTCAAAACACCGCCAGCCAGGGGAATCACCACAAAAAGGACTACACTGAGGAACAGCGTGTCCGTTGGCACCGCCACATTGGAAACGCCCAGCAGGAATTTCACGATGGGAACAAATGCAAACAAAATAATCAGATCGTTGGTAGCGACTTGCACTACGGTATAGGCCGGATTTCCGTTGGTCAGGGTACTCCATACGAACACCATAGCGGTGCAGGGAGCCGCCCCCAGCAGAACCGCTCCGGCCAGATACTCGGTTGCCAAGTCCGGCGTAATGAACGCCTTGAACACCGCAAAGAAGAACAGGGACGCAATACCATACATTGTGAAGGGTTTAATGAGCCAATTCACAATCCATGTTACAAAAAGCCCTTTTGGATTTTTGCCTACGTTTCGCACACTGTTGAAATCCACCTTCAGCATCATAGGATAAATCATCACCCAAATCAAAATGGCCATCGGGATGGATACACGCGCATATTCAAAGTGGTTTAGCAGTTCGGGCAAAGCTGGGGTAAAATGGCCCAGCAGTACGCCTACCACCATACACAGAAACACCCATACTGTTAGATACCGCTGGAAAAAGCTAATACCAGCATGATTGTCTTTCATGGGACACCTACTTTCTCAAATTCACTTTTTTCAATGTGTTTCTTTTGAAAAGAGCCGTCCCGGATAGTTTCGGGGACGGCTCTATGGGTCTAACGCAGTTTTTCCTTGAGCTGAAGGACCTTTTCTTCAATTTGCTGGATCGTAGCCAGAAAAACATCGTCCGACTGGCCGCTGGGATCATCCAGCCCCCAGTTTTCCGTGTACTGACTGGGGAGAATTGGGCATCCTACATTGCACCCCATCAAAATCAATACATCCGGGGTAGGAATATCGGAAAGGAGCTTGCTGTGCTGGGACTGCTCCATATCAATACCATACACCCGTTTCATCAGTCGCACAGCATCCCGGTTGATATGCTCTTGACGCTCTGTTCCCGCCGAATAGCTTTCAAATACATCTGCGGCCAGTTTTTTTCCCAGGGCCTCCGCGATCTGACTACGGCAGGAATTGTGAACGCATACGAAGGCCACTTTGGGCTTGCCGGTGCAATCCAGTTTCTCTTGCATAGCTAAAAATCAAAAGCCCAGCTTGTGCAGCAGTTTCACCACATCGCCAGCTTTCAGCACTCTGCCGGAAGAAACGACCTGCTCATTGACCACCAGCGCCGGAGTAGACATGACACCATAGTTGGCAACGATAGCCATATCGGTCACATACTCCACGGCCACCGCAGAGCCAATCTCTTTCAACGCGGCCTGGGTGCTTTCCAGCAGAGCATGACAGTTCTTGCAGCCGGGGCCGAGGACCTTCACGCTGTTCAAAGTGCCGGTGCCATCCCCCTTGTCGGCCTCATAGGTTTCCACCGGGCCGGTGCAGCAGCAGGCCGGTTCCGCTTTCTGCTCCGCCGTACCGCCACAGCAGGAACCACCCTCCGGCTCCTCCACGATCTCCATGTTGCAGCATCCGCTGCCGCCCTTTTTGCCGCCAAACAAGCCGCCCAGGAATCCCTTTTTCTCACTCATAATCAAATCGTCCTTTCAAGAAGTTGTTAATATTGCCACCCGCATTGATAAGCGGATAGGGCCAAGGTTGTTACATGACCAAATTGAAGATATAGCCGGTGATGGTCGCCACCGCGAAGATACACAGCACAAAGGTAATGACCATCTTCTTTTTGAAAATTGAGCCGAGCAGCGATACCTCCGGGATGCTGGCCCCAGCGCCGCCTAAAATCAGAGCGATCATCACGCCGGGTGCCACGCCCTTTGAAATCAGGATGCTGGCAATGGGGATCATCGTTTCCGTGCGGATATACATGGGAATGCCCACAACAGCCGCCAGCGGCACGGCCCACAGGTTGCCCGCTCCGGCGAAATTCGCCAGCAGGTCGGTGGGGACAAATTCATAGATAAACGCTCCAATGCCAGCCCCCAGCAGGAGGTACAGCACGACGCCTTTGAACAGGCCGAAAGCGTCTTTGATGGAAATCTTGAACGCTTGGAGCTGCTTCTGCCAGAATGTTCCCTGCATCGTTTCCCAGGATACGGCGTCCTGATGCCCGCCTCGGACGGAAACATTCTTGATTTCCTTTTCAAAGCCTGCCGCGTCCAGAATCAGGCCCATGACCACCGCGAAGATAAAGGTAAAGGCCATATAGATGATCGTGGCCTTTACGCCGAAGAACGCCAGCATCAGCGTGATGATTGCGGGGTTCAAAATGGGCGAGGTCAGCAGGAAGGAGATAGCCCCGCAGAAGGGCGCTCCGCTCTTGAACAAGCCCACCAGCACCGGGATTGTGGAACAGGAGCAGAAGGGTGTCACCGCGCCCAGCAGCGCACCGAGAACACTGTTCAGCCCTTTGCGCGGCGTGGTCAGTATCTTCTTGATGCGCTCCTGAGAAACATAGATTTGCAGGAGCGCCACCAGAAAGCTGATGCCGATGAACAGCCCAAACAATTCGCCAAACAGCATGAGGAATGTCTGGCCCGCATGGATAAGAGTTTCACTTGTGAACATAAACAAATACCTACTTTCTCAAAATGATGGAAGTTGATTACACTTTTGTAGAAAGCAGTTCGTTACCGTGACCGGCAATGCAGCCGGCAACCGCAGATGCACATAGGCAGTTCCTCCTAAAAAGCCAGATAGAACATATAGAATCCAATGAGCAGTATCGCTGCGCCCATACCCCATTTCAGCCATTGGCTGACCTTTCCATACTTCTCATTTTGGGTCAGGGAGCGGACAAAGCCCACCGATGTACCCGCAAAAATCGTCAGCGCACCGTGACCGATGGAGTAGAGCAGCAGCAGGAGCATCCCCCATGCCACGCTCCCCTTTCCCGCCACGATTGCCAACAGAGCGACCAACACCGGCGTGGCGCAGGGGGAGGAAAAGATGCCGCCCAAAACCCCGGCAATCAAAGCCCCTGCATATCCTCTGCGGGTGTTCTTCGACAGCAGATAGGTGGATGGAATGAAGTTGAAGATTTCCCAGGTCTGCAAGGCCATCAGCACCATCAGGATGCCCAAAGCCAGATACCACCAGGAGGCGGAAGTTCCAATCAGCCACCCCGCCAAGGACGCAAGCGTCCCCAGGATCGTAAAGGTGATTGCTGAACCAGCGGCAAACACCAGCGACAGGCGAAACGCCTTTTTCGGTTCTGTACCTGTTCCCCCCACATAGCCGATCACCAGCGGGATGCTGGATAACGAACATGGTGTAAACGAGGTCAGCACTCCCGCCAGCACAGCCAGCAGCGGAGCCAGCCAGATGCTTTCAGAAATCAAAGTGCCGAGGGTGTTCAGCCAGGAATCAATCATGCCTCCACCCCCATTTCCGTGAGGATCAGCCGCATTTGTTCTTCGGTCATTCCGCCCTGATGGACAGTAAAGACGTGTTCCCCGGTTTCCCGTGAATTGTATAGGATGAACTCAATCTGTTGGGCCAGCTCGTCACTGGGGACAAAAGGTGTTCCGTCTGCGTTTACTAATACCTGTGTTGGAATAACCTGGACGGGGACGTTAGATGCTGCCTCGGCATACTCCCATACGTCCACAAACTTGATAAACGCCTTGCCGGTCATTT
Source organism: uncultured Oscillospiraceae bacterium (assembly GCA_910587785.1). Taxonomy (GTDB): domain Bacteria; phylum Bacillota; class Clostridia; order Oscillospirales; family Oscillospiraceae; genus Pelethomonas. The sequence continues at coordinate 5,724 of CAJUOA010000079.1, forward strand.
CCTCATTCATCGTTTTCAAAACCGGGGCCATTTGCTGGCAGGGGATGCAGGAATCAGAGCCATAGTCCACGATGATAGGCAGGCCATGTTCGGCCAGCGCCTCAAAGTCAATGGCCTCTGTTGCGGTCAACGCAAAGTCGGTATCTTCCGGGACGATAGAATCCTCCGGGGTCTGAGTGGCCGCAGGTGGATTTTTGAAAAGATAGATACCGGCGATAACCGCCACGATCAGGCAGGGGACCAGAATTTTTACAAGTTTTTTCTTTGTCATAGTGCCTCCCCATTAGATAAATAGATACTGCAACGCATTGAACAAATAGCCGACAAGGATGATGCCCACAGAGCAGATCGTAATGAACAGGGCCAGCAGTTTCGGCTTTACCGCCTTGCGGAGCATGATGATGGAGGGCAGGCTCAAAGTGGTAACGGCCATCATAAAGGAGAGGATGGTGCCAAGCTGTGCGCCCTTCGCCAACAGCGCCTCCGCCACGGGAATTGTGCCAAAGATGTCCGCATACATGGGAACGCCCACCAGGACAGCCAGGAACACGCCAAAGGGATTGTTGCTGCCGAGGATTGCTTGAATCCAGTTTTCGGGAATCCAGTTGTGGATGACTGCACCAATGCCCACGCCGATCAGAATGTAGGGGAACACTTTTTTGAACGTGCTGACAACCTGATCTTTTGCAAAAATAACCCGGTCACGCTTCGTCAAAGTCGGGGATTCCAAATCCACGCTGCTGGCGTTTCGGATAAATTCTTCTACATACTGCTCCATGTGCAGTTTCTCAATTAGAGTGCCGCCCGCAACGGCGATAATCAGCCCCAGCACGACATACCAGATGGCGATTTTTGCGCCGAAAATACTCATAAGGAGTACCAGACTGCCCAGGTCAACCATCGGAGAGGAAATCAGGAAAGAGAAGGTTACGCCCAAAGGCAAGCCCGCGCTGGTAAAACCAATAAATAACGGGATGGACGAGCAGGAGCAGAACGGCGTTACCGTTCCCAGCAGAGCGGCGATGATGTTGGCCCCAATACCATGAAACCGGCCCAAGATGCGCTTGCTCCGCTCCGGCGGGAAATAACTCTGGATGTACGAGATTATGAAAATCAGAGTACAGAGCAGGATGGTGATTTTGATTACATCATAGATGAAGAATTGAATACTCCCGCCCCAATGAGATGCGGTATCCAGGCCGAGCGCCGACACCAAATTTCCGATCAGCACGTTCAGCCACTTCATGCCAAGAATTTGATCTTGGATGAACAGCCAAATCGTTTGCAGCAGTTCCATATAATTGTTCCTCCACGAATAAAATCTATAAATCGCAATTTGTCGATTTATTATTGCTAAAGTAAACCGCCACTGGCCACATGGCGGCTCACTTATCGCACAAATGAAAATTATACGGCAGCACGTCTTGAACCGCATGAACAGTCAACATCTTCCGCCTCTGCGGTGCAGGTTGTCAGTTGGGTGAGCAAGGCAATCGCCTGTGCGCTCCCCTCCGGGTCGATGCGGTAATATACCCACTTTCCCTCTTTCCGGCCAACAACAACACCAGAATCACAGAGGATCTTCATGTGGTGGGAAAGGGTGGACTGCCCTATGTGCAGTTCATCTAACAGCTTGCAGGCACACTTCTCACCTCCGCGCAAAAGCGACAGGATGTGCAGTCGGTTTTCATCGCAGAAAGCCTTGAAAACTCGTGTACTCTGTTTATCGGATAGGTACATCGTTTCACCTCATATCTATTTTCTTCGATGTTATTATATGCGATACTTCTAAGAATGTCAATATGATTTTGAGGAAAATTTTTGTCAGCTAGATTATGGAGTAAGGCTGTCGAGTAACCGGCAAGCAATGCGGAATGGTACCCATTCCACAAAATTGAGCATCCTACCTCCCGGCAGGATGCTCAATTTGCTTGTTGGTGGCAAGCCCCCAAACCCCCTTGAACAGCCCCGTGCCGGGGCTGGCTGCGCGTTCCTGCGGAACGCTTTTTGACGGGCCTGCGGCCCGTTGACAGCAGACGAAGGTATCAGCGTTCATCCTCCTGCCGGGTGGCCTCCGCCGCCTGCTGCTGTTCCTCATAGCCCATCAGCCGGTCCACATTGGCACGGACGGTCAGCAGCTCCCGCATCTCGTCCCGTGTCTTTCGGTAGTCGGCGTAGGCGGATTTTTTCTCCGCCAGCAGAGCGGCGTACTCAGCCTGGAGGCTTTTGACGGTGGGCAGCTTTTTCAGCCCCAGCCCGTCAAAATATTTCTTTGCTGCCTGATGCAGAAGTATCTCGCTCTCATGCTCCGCTCGGAATTTCTTTGAGTACCCGGCCTTGCGGTAGGCGACATAAACCTCTCTGGTCTTGGAGTAATTGATGATGTGCGTTTTGAGGACGGCGATCTCCGCCATGCGCTGCTCCGCCGCCTTGATCTGGCCGGACAAACTATTGTACCGGGATGTGGCCTCGTCCGCTCTGGCGGTGAGATCGGCGTAGTCCAGAATGCCGTGTTCCGTCAGATAGTTCAGCGTCTGGGCCATCTGCTTTAGGTTGAACACGCTGGCCCACCGTGCATAGCCTGCGCCCTTCCCGGCCTGGAGCTTTGCCTGAATATCCACCAGCAGATCGACCTTTGAGCAGTCGGGCTGGCGGATATTTTTTTGGCAAGGGACGTGAGTGCGCTTGCCGGACAGGACTTCCATCAGAGCGTCCACGCTGTACCCTTCGCCCATACTGTCAGCGTCCAGGCGGATAAACTTTTTGCCGCCCGGTGCTTTCAGCCGGATGGATTTTCCCCGTGGAGAAACCTCTATCCCGGCCTCCCGCAGGAGAGCCAGCAGCGCCTCCAGATCGTGGGGCTTTTTTTCGAGGGCGGCGTCAATCGCCATGCGCAGCCGGTCCCGGTGGCATGGCGGCTTGTCCCCCAGCCACTTGTCGTAACTCTTGCCGCGCCGCTTTGGATTTTCCACGATGGAGTAGCCGTTTTCGATGCAGATGGTATCGTTCAGTCGCCGCACAGCTTTGGTGCTACCCCAGAAATTACGGAACTTTCGGGAGCAATCCAGCGTGGTGGAGTTCCAAATGATGTGGTTATGGATATGGGCCTTGTCGATGTGAGTGCAGACGATAAAGGCGTGTTTCCCTTTGGTGAACCGCATCGCCAGATCATAGCCCAGGCGGTTGGCCTCTTCCGGGGTAATCTCGCCGGGAACGAAGGACTGCCGTATCTGGTAGGCCAGCACATCGTCCGCTCCCCGGTGCCTGCCGGTCTTGGCGATATACTGCCGCTTTGCAAAAAGAAATTCAGCGTCTGCGATCCGGCTGTCGCACTGGTAGCTGGTGATAAGCCTGCCGCCGTCTGTCTTTCCTGGGTTCTCTACATAGTCCAGGATGTCGCTGATCGCCGTCCCTGCCGACCGGCCCTTTCCGGTATGCAGCGGCATCAGGCGGGTGGTGGCGATAGAAAGATACCTCCCTCCAATAAGAAACGGCCTGCGTCATGCAGACCGTTTTCTGTCCTATCCGTAAATGTGGTCTTGTATCAGGAACCGCACTTAGCGGCGAGGTCAGCCCCCAAGCGCTTGATCTCCTGCTCCTCCTGTTCGGACACATCCCGCTTGTAACCGTGGGTAAGCCGATAGCCCTGATACTCCTCCCAGCGGGAGCGCAGGATGTCCCGCAGCTGCTCCGGGGTCTGGCACAGGCGGGAAGTCACCCAGTTATTTTTGCTGCTCTCCCAGTCCACCACCAGATAGCCCCGGCTGGTGTCCAGCACTTCACAGGAACCGTCCTCGGACAAATACTCCCGAAAAACTTCCAGCACGTTTTCAAAGGTCATTGTCATCACCTCATCGTTTGATCTGTTCCAAGCATAATGCCGCTTGGCGAATTTTGCAAGGATGTGGCGGGGCAATTATGTTTCTTCCCGCTGTATCGGAAATTGCACGATCACCTTTCCCCGCCGTTTTGCGTAGTCCAGAGTTTTCGCCGCCCCACCCCACCCATGCGTGACGCCGGAGATCACAACGTCACTTTCGCGGACCATCCACTCATTCCGCCTTACGATGGCATAACGCGGCGGCACAGTTTCCAGCGGCGGATAAGTGGTCCCATCGTAACGGGAGGCATCCATTTCCCGGTTGAGGTAGGCCAGCACCAGGACAGCCTCGATATTGGGATACTTGGTTTTCTGCCGCCGCACCGCAGCAGCCGCCAAGCTGTCGAAGTCGCCGTAGCCGCCAAGATAAAATGTGGTCGCTCCGCCCTCGATCAGCGCTGGCAGTATTATGTCCAGCCATTTGGAAATGTTTTCAGTTTGATATAGCTTGCTGTGTCCGCAGAACGTGACGTTCATCCTCTCACCCCCGCTGCTTTTGTATTTCGTTTTTATTATACGAAACAAATTATTAAAATGCAACGATTTGTAAAAGTATAATCAACGAAGAATACAAGCGCAAGGAGGCAGAGCTTTGAAGGATATTCTTACCGTCATTACAGCAAACAGAGAGGCAAGGGGATGGACAGAATATCAGCTTGCGGAACATTCGGGTCTGCCGCAATCTACTATTTCCTCTTGGTATAGAAAGAACATGATACCCACTCTCCCCTCGCTGGAAAAGATATGTCATGCGTTTGGCATTACCTTATCTCAGCTTTTTGCGGAAAGCGAGTCGCCGGTATCGCTGACGAAATCCCAAGCGGAACTACTGGATCGCTGGGCAAGACTGGATAAAAAACAACAGGCCGTGATTTTTCAGCTCCTGGATATTATGTGACAATACAGTAAGAGGACGGCCAGCAAGACCGCCCTCTTACTATTTATCAGAGCTTTGCCAGAGAAGAAAGGATTTTCTGCGCCGCCTCCCACAGCCCGTCATAGTCCCGGCGCAGGTCCTCCAGGTCGGCATCATAGAACCGGCCCGTTTCGTGAACACGGCGGGTAAGCTGATTGAGGTTGTTGCTGGACCGGCGCAGAAGGGATACCATCTCGCCCAGCTCCGGCAGCTCCAGGTTGACAGCGTATCCGTCAATCGCCATCTTCCGAAGATATGCTGCCATGTTGGAGGTCCCCAGTAGGGCCATCTTCCGCTCGATCAGCTCCCGTTCCTCCGGGGTGACACGAAATTTCAGCTGGACTTCCCTCTGCCGGTTCGCCACAGTCACCGCTCCTGTTCTTTGGACTTTTTCTTCGCGGGCGGTTTGGGGGCGGCGGACTGCTCCTGCAATTTCTTCCGCACAGAGGGCTTGCGGAGCTGGAGCTTTTGAAAACGGTTCTCGTTCTGGGAGATCAGGGCATAGGTCCCCCTGCGGCCCTCCAGGGTGGAGAAGGAGAGGGACTGAAAGGGCAGCATGGCCATGAGGCGGTCGGTGTCCTTCGTTTTGGCCCGTGCCAGGAAGTCGGGGGAAATCTGGGCCATGTAGTGGGTCCCGCTGGGGCTGTTCGGTTCCTGCTCAGATTGCAGCCGCTGCATGATATGTTCGGCCTCCGCTCTGATGTCCGCCGCCTTGAGGGGCTGTTTCAGCAAATGTTCATGCCGTGCCTCACTAGCGAACATATCCAAGAGGCCGGGGTGACTGCGCGTGATAAGGCAGGTCATATCCCGTTCTCCCTGTTCAAAGACAACGGGGATGGACTGCGCCCACTGCTTGTTGGCCCGCGAAATACGGCCATCTGAATCCATCGTCTGCAAGGTGTTCGCCAGCACATAGAGCATCCGCTCAAAGCCGAATTGCTGAACGACTTCCTTTACTGCTGCCGCCGTGTTCAGGCGATAGTCCCGGTAGTTATCGTTGATAGCTGTTACGATCGCGTCCTTGCAGGCGATATTGGCACGGCGGGATGCGTGATGCAGTTCTGCCTCGCCATGCTCATAGGCATACGCAAAGGTTTCTTTGTAGACCGGCGTCTTACCGTCCCTCTGCCATAGTTCACCTGTCCCTTTCCGCGCTCTTTTTGGGCGCTGTCCGTTTTTCCTCCGGTTTAGGAGGCGTTTTCAATTTCTTCAGCACAGACGGTTTCTTCTCTGGCTGCTCCTTGGGGCCGTTGTTGATGATGCCATCGATCATGCCGAGATCATCTTCCACAGACATTTCCGCCGATTTCAGATAATTTTCCGGTTTGATAAAGTCCGGCACTCTCGCAAAGCCAATACTGTCGCAGTAATGGCAGGATACCACGCCGTCCTGTTTGACCGCAAGGATGTCGCTGACGGACATGGAGGGCCGGTGATAGTCCGCAGGGTGGTCGGTGTTGAATTTCTGATACAGTCTTTCCAGGGCGGTGGACCCAAGCCCGCAGGCCATTTCCCCGGTATAGGCCAGCTCGTAGTTGGCCCGGTCAGGGGACAGCCCTTGAGAGGTCAGCCAGTCCATATTCATAAAACGTAGACGGTCCGGGGCATCGTCCTTGATCTGATAGATAGCGAAACAGTCCCCGCCGTGGTCGAGAAAGGCCCTCTCCCGTTCCTCCTGGTGGTCCATACGGTCCATAATAAGCTGGTGAAAATCAGGGCTGGACTCCCATTCCTCTTTGGATACAGCAAATACCACGCCCTCCGGCTGCTCGACAAGTTCCTCCGCATCAAAGACCATGACCGGATTTTCACCAGTCTGTACCGCATAAACAGTCAGGTCGCGTTCCAGCAGCTCCATAGCCCGGTTTTTGGAGAGGGGCAGCAGATCACCGTCCATATAGCCGCAATGATGTTCCAGGTCATCAGCGGAAAAAGCCGGGTCCGGCAGGGGGTACTCGTCCAGCGAGGTATCCGCCTGTTCTGACGGCTCCGGCAGGACATCCGGCGGCGGTTCCTCAAACGGCTTATCTTCCGGCAGTTCAGCGGGGACCTCTGCCTCCGGTGCAGTCTGCTCCGGCTGGGTCAGGTCAACGCCCCGTTCCTTACAAATCTCCTTGAAATGGCGGTCGATGTCGTTGATAAGCTGATTGGCGGTCTTACCGATGGTTTCCAGACTGGCTTTCAGCTCCGGCAGGCTCCGGTCTTTGGACCATGTGGCGATATAGCCGAAACTGTTCTCTCCGGTCTGGATACCGAAGTATTGGCAGACGGCATAGGATACGCTCTCCGCCTCCACTTCCTCGGTGTTGCGGTCCTTGGGCTTGATCTTCCCCGCCTGCTCCGTCCCGGCGGCGGCGGAAAGGCGCTCCCGTTCCCGGTTATGCAGCAGAGAGTGGGTGATCTCATGGACGGCGGCACAGATGGTTTGGACCTCGCTCATGCCCTCCCGGAGCGTGATGGACTGATTGTCCACGCTGAAAAAGCCGTCCATGCTTTGCTCCAGGGTCTTGAAACTGATCGGAACAGGAGAGGTCCGCCGCAGGGCCTCCATGAAAATCTCGTAGTTCTGCACATCGCCGGTCAGGGGGCTGGCAAGCTGGGGAAGAGGCTTACCCTCGGTCTGGGACACGTCAAAGACCTTCACCGGGCGGAACATGGGGATCTCGATCTCCTTTTCCTCTATGATGACGTTGCCGTTGGCGTCCACCACGGGGGCCTGCGTCACCGGGTCCAGCTTTTTCTCCTCGATCTTCTTCTTGAAGGGCGTGGGGGCCAGGATGGTGATGCCCTTCTCGCCCTTCTTGACGTGGCGCTGGAACTTGTTCTTCCAGGCATTGAAACCGGCCACAACGGTGGCGTCAGGCCGCTGCATATGGATGAGGATGGTGTTCCGGGCGGAATAGCTGTGAAACCGGGACATGGTGCGCAGATATTCGGCGTACTTGTCGCTCTGAAACAGTTCCTTGATGCCCTGTTCAATGCTGGCGGTGATCTCGTTGAGCTTTTCCCGGTTGGATTTTTTCTCTGCCATGGCATCTCCTTTCGATGTGATGATGTAGAAAAAGTAAGGTCGGTTTTCGGGGGTGGGAATGAAATCATACAGCCCCCATCAGTTTTGGCCTCTGAAACCCCTGTAAACACGGGACTTTCAAGCCCTACTTTTTCTACTCTGCACCCTGTTTTTTGCCGCCCATCTGCGTTTGCTCCGCCTCGCCCGGTTTGCCGCACAGATCGGGCAGTAGATCGTATTTCTCGCCGCTGCCGCAAAGGGCCTGCCGCATCCGGCACAGTATTTCAGGCAGTCCCCCAAAACGTCCTCGTGCAGCTCCCGGTCAGCCGGAAGGACGGCCCTGCGGAAATAGCGGCACAGCAGGGTGTTGGAGATCAGCTGGGGACAGGGGCAGGGGTCATAGCCGTCATCCAGCAGCAGGCAGTTTCCCCGGTCATAATTGGCGCACAGGCGGCGCAGGAGCTTTTTTGCCCTGGAAAACTGCTTTTCGCTCATGCGGGGGAGGTCAGCCATTACCCTTGCCGCTCTTTCCATTGCCAAACTCCAGATGAAAATTGGTCTTTTCCCCATCATCCTCCAGGGAAATCGTGGCATCGTAGGTCTTTTTCGTTTTCTCGGACCAGCAGTCGGGAAGATACAGCTTGCCCTCGTTCAGCAGAGCGGAGGCGGCGTCCCTGTCGAAAGTCTTTTTCTTGGCGGCGAAAAAGCGGTTGTCCTTCCAGAGGGCGAACCGGCAGGAGGGATTTTCGCAGAAAAAGCCCTTCTTGCTCTCGGTGACATTGCCCTTGCACCGGGGGCAGGGGCCAACGCTCTCCTTGCCGGAGGGAAACAGGACCTCGCCGCCGGGGACCGGGGAACAGGTCGCCGCCAGCTCACGCACCATGTCGGAGATGGCCCCCATGAAGTCCTCCGGGGACAGCTCCCCGCGCTCCACCTGTTTCAGCCGGTTCTCCCACTCCGCCGTCAGCAGCGGGGATTGCAGCTGCTCCGGCAGGACGGTGATGAGGGAATTGCCCTCCTGGGTGGGGATAAGGCTCGTGACCTTTTTGGCCTTCCGCCGCTCCACAAAGCCAGCGGACACCAGCTTTTCCAGGATACTGGCACGGGTGGCCGGAGTTCCGATGCCCTTGCGCTCCACGTCCTCCGGCATATCCTCGACACCGGCGCACTCCATGCTTTTGAGAATGGTGTCCTCGGTGAAGTGTTTGGGCGGGGTGGTGCTGCCCTTCTTCACCTGGGCCTCCTTCACCGTCAGAGTGGCGTCCTGGGACAGGCCCTCCGGCAGAATGGCGTCCTTGTTCGGCTCCTTGTCAGCGTAGGCTCTCCAGCCCAGCTCCAGCACTTCCTTCCCCTTGGCGGAAAAGCTGTGACCGCCGCACTCCGCCGTCACAGCGGTTTCGGCGTACCGATAGGCCGGACAGACCGCCCGGAGAAGGGACAGGGCCACCAGCCGCAGTATCTCCCGCTCTCCCGTGGGCAGATCGGAAATGTTGATGCCGATGGCGGCGGTCTTGGTGGGGACAATGGCGTGGTGGTCGCTGACCTTGCTGTTGTCGCAGACCTGGGAGGCCAGCACCTTCTCCGGCTCCTTCACACCGCAGAGGACGGAGGCGATGAACGCCAGGGCGGGAACATTGCCCTTCATGTCCTCCGTCAGATACCGGCTGTCCGTCCGGGGATAAGTACACAGCTTTTTCTCATACAATTTCTGCGCATAGTCCAACGTCTGCTGGGCGGTGTAGCCCAGGGTCCGGTTGGCCTCCCGCTGGAGGGTGGTAAGGTCGTAGAGGGCGGGGGCCTTCTCGGACTTCTCCTTCCGCTCCACCTTCTGGGCCAGCAGCAGCGTGTCCTTGCAGGCGGCGGCGATGCTCTCAGCCTCCGCCTTGTCCGAAAGCCGTTCCCCGGTGAAGGTCACGCCGCCGCAGTCCAGCTCCACCGTGTAGAAGGGGACCGGCTCGAACGCCCCGATCTCCGCCTCCCGCTGGACCAGAAGGGCCAGGGTGGGGGACATGACCCGTCCTACGTTGAGGGTATGGCGGTACATGACGGAGAACAGGCGGGTGGCGTTGATACCCACCAGCCAATCCGCCTTGGCACGGCACAGGGCGGCGTGATACAGGCCGTCATAGTCGCTGCCGGGGCGCAGATGGGCAAAGCCCTCCCGGATGGCGCTGTCCTCCATGCTGCTGATCCACAGGCGTTTCATGGGCAGAGTGCAGCCCGCCAGATGGTAGACCGTGCGGAAGATCAGCTCCCCCTCCCGTCCGGCGT
>CAJUOA010000080.1 GCA_910587785.1 uncultured Oscillospiraceae bacterium
AACATTGTAAGTTCAGTGTGGCTATTTTATCACAGGGAGGGCGGTTTGTCAAGAGGGGATTTGGGAAGTATCACGGTAATGGAATGAGTAAAGAAATTGAGAACAGCAGACAGAACGGACAATTTTATCCAGGAAAGATTCATCCGGCAGACATTTGAATGATTGTCAGAAAAGCTGCCGCGCGGGGAGGTTTCAGCTGCAGTGGGTCAAAAATCCTGCACACTCGTACAAAACAGCCCAAAAGTGCAAAATTCCCCGGAAAACCAACGGTTGTCCGGGGAATTTGGAGCTGGTGGGGTGACTCGAACACCTGACCTGCTGATTACGAATCAGCTGCTCTACCGACTGAGCTACACCAGCATATGGGGAACGGCAGGAGACGCCGCGATACAACGGAGCTACTATACCACAACTTTTCCTGCCCGTCAAGGGGGAAGGGGCCCTCCTTGGAAAACTTTTTCGATAACCGTCAGTAATTTTGCAGGGAAGCTTGCAGGATATGGGGCGGATATTCAAACGCCGGGGCCCTTCCGACCATATTCGACTGCTTTCGACAGGCGGACAGGTCCGACAGGAGGGGAGAATCTTTTACAAAATACTAAATTTTTCGTCCATAGGCGGTTGGGTTCTCCGTCGCTTTTTTCCGCCCATTTCCGCCGGGAAGTTTCTCATAAATGGTCTGGTAATTTTTCAGTACAAGGAGTTATACACAGTTTCCACACGGTTTTCAACAGAGCATCTGCCTGTTACAGGCAGGAAGTCCGAAGATTTCCACAGGTCTCCTGCGCTTCACCGGCAGAATCTCCACAGGTGCTTCACCATTCAAGAATATACATAACGCCAAAATATACATCTATTCACGATTTCCCCCGATTTCCTGCCAGAAAATCGCCCGGCACTTGCAAAGAAAAAAGGGGGAGCATCCGCTCCCCCTCACAGCTCCAGATTTGCGTAGGCGTTCAGGCTCATATCCCCCCGGGTCCCGGCCAGGTACTCGTAGTAGGCCTGAGCGCCGATCATGGCCCCGTTGTCGCCGCAGAGCCCCAGCGGCGGCAGGTACAGCCGCAGGCCGTTATCCTCTGCGGCCCGTTCCAGGTCGCCGCGGATGCGCTTGTTGGCCGCCACGCCCCCCGCCGCCACTATCGTGCGCCGTCCCGCCCGGCGGGCGGCCTCCACGGCCCTGGGGACCAGCTCGTCGCTGATGGCCGCCGCCACCGAGGCCGCGAGACTGCTCCGGTCCAGCGCCTCTCCCTTCTGTCCGGCGTTGTGGACCAGGTTCACCGCCGCCGTCTTCAGCCCGGAGAAGGACATGTCCAGGTCGTTGCCCGCCACCTTGGCCCGGGGCAGGGGGTACTTGGTGTCGTCCCCGCCCTCTGCTAAAAGCTCCATGGGCTTCCCGCCGGGGTAGGGCAGGCCCAGCACCCGCGCGATCTTGTCGAAGCACTCCCCCGCCGCGTCGTCCCGGGTAGCGCCCAGCACGGTCATATCCGTATATCCCGCCACATCCACCAGCATGGAGTTGCCTCCGGACACGCACAGAGCCAAAAACGGCGGCTCCAGCTCCGGAAAGGCGATGTAGTTGGCGGCAATGTGCCCCCGCAGGTGGTGGACCGGGATCAGGGGCTTGCCCAGGGCGTAGGCCGTGCTCTTGGCGAAATTCACCCCCACCAGCAGGGCGCCGATAAGGCCGGGGCCGCAGGTCACCGCCACGGCGTCGATGCCGCTTTTGCTCACTCCGGCGTCTGTAAGAGCCTGCTCCGCTAATGCCGCAATGGCCTCCACATGCTTCCGAGAGGCGATCTCCGGCACCACCCCGCCGTAGATGGCGTGCATGTCCGCCTGGGACAAAATGGCGTCGCTGAGGACCTTCCTGCCGTCCTCTACCACCGCCGCGGCGGTCTCGTCGCAGGAGGATTCAAAGGCTAATATCTTCATCGTTCTTCTCTTTTACTTCCTTTTTGGTTGTTTCTTCTCGGGATAGTGCCTTCTGTGGGGCGGCCCCGGGGCTCCTCGCCCCGGACCCCGGTGACTTTTTGTACGGACAAAAAGTCACCAAAAAGCCGCCGGACCAATGGTCCGGGCCCCTTTATGATTTGTTTTTTTGATTACGCTACGACCTGTTTGTCCCTTTTTCCCAATGTCTGCCCTGGGCCGATGCCGCCTTGATCTTCGCCGCAGCTCCCTAGCCCTTCGGCCTTCTTCGTTGGGTTCGCCTCCCAGGCGCACGCTTCTTTGGAGAGACTACCGGGCCACCGGCACAGTGCGGGCGAGACTGCCCCCCTTCTCCAACCTGCGGCCCCCTGCTACTCCTCCACCCAATCCGTAACCGGCTTCACCGCCTCCCCCGGCTTCAGGGGGATCTGGATAAACCGCTCATACCGCTCCGGCCCAAACTGCTCAAGGTAAATCTCCTGATGCTTCCGCAAGATCTCCCCCTCATCCGGCAGAGGGTCCGCCCAGCAGATCGTCTTAAAATGCACCCCAAAGAGCGCGTTATCGTAATTCAGCGTCACTGCCCCGCTCCGCTCATAGAACCCCAGCCGCCGCAAAATGATCGCGTCAGCGGCAGGGTCCCCCGTGGGCGCTTCACTCTCCCCAATAAAAACTGTCTCCGGCGGATAGTGCTCCCGCAGGGCCTTGAGGAGCCTCCCGCCGATCCCTCTGCCCCGCTTCTCCGCCGGAACGCAGAAGTAGTCCAGGAGCATATACCGCCCGTCCCTGTGCTTCCAGAGCAGGAGAACTCCCATAAGCTCCCCCTCTTCATCAAAAAACCCCAGCGGGTCATAGACCCCCTTCCGCCGCAAATCCTCCATCGCCGCAAGCGGCTTGAGCTCCGACGGCGGAAACGCCTCCTTCAAATGGGTCTCAAAAACCGGCCGTAATTCTTCCGGTGTCAGGGTCTTGCTAATCATGTCCAAGCTCCAATCTCATATAGATGGCATCCTCCCTGGGATGCAGATAGTAATTCTTCCGAAGCCCCACGTCCTCATAGCCGTGGCGGGCGTAAAGCGCCCGCGCCGGAGCGTTGGAAACTCGGACCATTAACATAATGTGGTCCAGCCCCCTCTCTTCGCCAACACGCCGGAACGCGTCCAGCAGCGCCGAGGCCGCCCCCTGCCTCCGCCAGTCCGGGTGGACCGCCACATTGCCTACGTCCCCCTCGTCCAGAATGATGGTGCAGTTGACATAGCCCAGCACTGTCCCCTCCGGCCCTAACGCCGCCAGATTCACAGCCGAGCCGTCAGTTAATGCCTCCTCAAAAATCTGCCGGGACCACGGGTCCTCCGGAAAGCACAGCCGCTCCAGCGCCTCCACCTGGTCCAGATGGCCCCGCTCCATAGGAACGATCTGAAAGTCCATCACTTCGCCTCCAACCAGTTCCCGCCGCTGTGGGCCTCGGCAGTGAGGGGCACCGCCAGGGGGAACGCCCCCTCCATCTCCTCCGCGAGGAGGCTCTTCACCCGCTCCATCTCGCTCTCTGGACACTCAACGATCAGCTCGTCATGGACCTGCATGATGAGCCGTGCCTTGAGCCCCTCCCCCCTCAGCCGCCGGAAGACCTTCACCATCGCCAGTTTGATAATATCCGCCGCCGTGCCCTGGATGGGCATGTTGAGGGCTACCCGCTCCCCAAAGGATCGGGTAGCGAACTTGCTCGCCTTGATCTCCGGCAGAGCCCTGCGGCGGTGGAACAGCGTCTCCACATACCCTGTCTCCCGGGACCGTGCCACCACATCCTCCATGTATTTCTTTACCCCCGGGAACCGGGCAAAATAGGCGTCCATATACGCCCTCGCCTCCGCCGCCGAGACCCCCAGGTCCTGGGACAGCGAGAACGCTGAGATGCCATAGACAATGCCGAAGTTTACCGCCTTCGCCGCCCGGCGCATGGCCCCCGTCACCTGGTCCAGCGGCACGCCGAAGACATGGGACGCGGTGACGGCGTGGAAATCCTCCCCGGACCGGAACGCCTCCTGCATGGCCCCGTCGCCGGAGATATGGGCCAAAAGCCGCAGCTCAATCTGACTGTAGTCCGCATCCACCAGCACACAGCCCGGAGCGGGTACGAACATCCGCCGCAGCTCGCTTCCCAATTCGGTGCGGGTGGGGATGTTTTGCAGGTTGGGCTCTGTGGAGCTCAGCCGCCCCGTGGCCGTGACCGTCATCTGAAAGCTGGTGCGCACCCTTCCGTCAGGGCCGATGACCTTCAAAAGCCCGTCCACATAGGTACTGCGGAGCTTCGTATACTGCCGGTACTCCAGCACGTCCCGTACAATGGGGTGCTCCAGCTTCTCCAGGACCTCCGCGTTGGTGGACCAGCCGGTCTTGGTCCGCTTGCCGTGGGGAAGCCCCAGGCGGTCAAAGAGGACCTCCCCAAGCTGCTTGGGGGAGTTGATATTGAACTTCCCGGCGTAGGTGTAGATCTTCTCCTCCAGGGCGGCGATGGCCCCGCTGAGCTCCCTGCCAAAGGCCTGCAAGGCCCCGGCGTCCACCCGGAAGCCCATCAGCTCCATCTCCGCCAGCACCCGGCAGAGGGGGAGCTCAATATCAAAGTAGAGCTCCCCCACCCCGGTCTCCTCCAACTTGGCGGACATTTTATCGTACAGGGCGTCCACCGCGGACACCCAGCTGAGGAAGGAGGCGTCCACCTGACCGGCGTCCGCCAGAGCGGTGAAGGCGTCCGGCTCCCGGAAGAGGGGGGCGGACAGTTCCTCCTGGAACCAGGAGGCAAAAAGCCGGTCAATGCCGTAGTTCCCCGCCGTAGCGTCCAGGAGGTACCCCGCCAGGGCCGTGTCGAAGACGAACCCCTCCGCCGGGAGGCCGTTTTCCAGCAGCGTCCGGGTCAGGTCCTTCACCTCGTGGGATACCTTCTTGATATCCGCCGAGAAGAGGGCTGTTAAGAGCTGGTCCCAGTCCCCCTGGTACTGGTGGGCATAGAACTCCACCGCCAAGGAGGTGTCCGGCCCGGTCTCGCACTGCGCCACGATGGCGGAGAGGTCCGGCAGGGCCAAAAGCGCCGCGTGGTCCGCCTGCCGGAAGGCCTCCAGCACCCGCTGCGCCTGCTCCCAGGTCTCCACTTTTTCCACATGAGTGGTACACTCGGTCTCCTCTGCCTTCTCCGGCTGCTCCGCCGGGGCGGACGCCGGCGTGGCCAGGTCCAGCTTCCCCAGGAGCTTGTTGAACTCCAGGCGCAGGAACACCTGCCGCAGCTCCGGCTTCCAGGGCCTGCACAGGTTCGCCGCCGGGTCGAAGTCCAACGGCGCGCTGGTGACGATGGTGGCCAGGTCGTAGCTCATGCGGGCGCTCTCCTCGCCCTCGGTGAGCTTCTTGATGACGCCGGGCTTGGCCTCGATGTCCGGCAGGGCCTGGTAGAGGGCGTCGACTGTCTCATACCGCTGGACCAGGGCCATGGCGGTCTTCTCCCCCACGCCCTTGATGCCGGGGATGTTGTCCGACGTGTCGCCCATGAGGGCCTTCAGGTCGATGATATGGATGGGGGCGAAGCCGTACTCCGCCCGGAACGCCTCCGGGGTCATATCCTTGGTGGTAGTCTGCCCCATGCGGGTGGAGACCAGCTTGACCCTGGTCCGGTCCGTCACCAATTGCAGGCTGTCCTTGTCCCCGGTGACGGCCACGCATTCCCACCCCGCGGCCTCGCACTTCCGGGAGATGGTGCCGATGAGGTCGTCGGCCTCGTAGCCCGCAAGCTCGTACCGGGGGATGTCCATGGCGTCCAGCACCTCCTTGAGGATGGGCATCTGGACGGCAAGCTCCTCGGGCATCCCCTTGCGCTGGGCCTTGTAGCCGTCGTAGGCAAGGTGGCGGAAGGTGGGCTCCCGCCGGTCGAAGGTGACGCACAGGGCGTCGGGCGCCTCCTCCTCCGTCAGGCGCAGCAGGGTGGTCACAAAGCCGTAGACCGCGTTGGTTGGCGTACCGTCCCGGGTGGTCAGGGGGCGCACGCCGTAAAAAGAGCGATTGACGATGCTGTTTCCGTCGATCACCATCAGCTTCATAGGGGTCCCTCCTCAGTTTTCTTTCCACTCATTATACCATGTTTTGGACAAATTACAACCAGGAAACGGAGCGGGAGGCGTGGAGTTTCCTCTTGCCACAGCCCCTCGGATGCGCTATACTGTTGAAAAAACGGAGAGAGGAGGCGGAAGTGTGCGCATTGCCATCTGCGATGACGAGAGGACCCTCACGGAGACCGCGGCGGCGCTTGCGGAGCGCTGGTCCCGGGACCACGGCGTCCCCTGCGCCGTGCGGACCTTCTCCAGCGGCAGGCAGCTGCTCTTTGAGACCGCGGGGAGCTACCCCTTTGACCTCCTCCTGCTGGACATCGACCTGGGGGAAGAGGGCCTCAGCGGCCTGGACGTGGCACGACGGGTCCGGGAGACGGACCGGAACACGGCCATCGCCTTCCTCACCAGCCACCCGGAGCATGTCTTTGCGGGCTACGAGGTCTCCGCCCTGCGCTACCTCATGAAGCCGGTGGCGGAGGCGGACCTCTTCCCCCTCCTGGACCTGGTCCGGGAATCCGGGGAGCGGGAGCGCCGCTTCCTCGTCCTGGAGGTGGACGGGGAACAGCGCCGGGTGGAGGAGGAGGACATTCTCTGCCTGGAGGCCCGGGGCCACACGGTGGTGGTGGAGACCGCGTCCGGCCCGGTGGAGGTGCGGACCACTCTCTCCGCCCTCTCCAAACAGCTGGGGCCCGGCTTCGCCGCCGCCCACCGGAGCTTTCTGGTGAACCTGCGCCATGTGGAGCGGGTGGGCCGGGCGGAGTGCCTGCTGGAGGGCGGACGGACCGTCCCCGTCAGCCGGGGGGCCTGGGCGGCGCTGAGCCGCGCGTTCCTCGACTACTACAGGGAGGTGTGACATGAAGCCTTGGATGATCGTTCTCCTTGCCGCCCTGCTGCTCCTGCTGGCCGCAGGGGCGGCGGCCCTGACAGCGGGAGCCCTCCGGCGGCGGAGTGACCGGCGTATCGCCGCCTATCAGAACAAGCTCCTGGCCCAGCAGATCGCGGAGGTGGAGAACCTCTACCGCACCATGCGGGGCTGGCGGCACGACTACCACAACCACCTCCAGACCCTCAAGGCCCGTCTGGACATGGGGCAGACCGCCGGGGCCCGGGAGTACCTGGACCGCCTGGAGGAGGACCTGGACGCCATCCGCGCCCTGGTGGAGACCGGCAACGTCAGCGTGGACGCCATCTTGAACGCCAAGCTCTCCCTGGTGCTGAAAAAGGGCATCGAGCTGAGCTTCAAGGCCGCTGTCCCGCAAAACCTCACCGTGTCCGACATCGACCTCTGCGTGATCCTGGGCAACCTCATCGACAACGCCGTGGAGTCCTGCGAGAAGGTGGCGGAGGAGGGCCGTTTCCTCCGGCTCTACATCGGCGTTCTGAAGCAGCAGCTCTATGTCTCCATCTCCAACGCCACCAGCGAGACCGTCCGGAAGATCGACGCCGCCTACATCTCCACCAAGCGGGGCAATCACGGGCACGGCCTTAGGCGCATCGACCGGGTGGTGGAAAAATACGGCGGCTTCGTCAACCGGCAGAATGAGCCGGGGGTGTTCGCGACGGAGATTCTGCTGCCGCTATGACAGACCCGGCGGTCACCCCGCCGCAGGGGACCGTCATTGGGCTTCGCCCAACGACCGGTCCCGGCAGCGCAAGGCGCTGCCTATGCAATTCGCGCTCGAATTTCTGCAATTCGTGCGCGAATTCGTTTTTGCCCGGAAGTCTGTGGTATACTGCGCCCAACGAACGCAAAGGAGTGACCGAAATGAAGAAACAAAAGCACCGGCCCGCGCTGGTGAACATCTGGTACCTGCTGAGACAGGCAGTGCGGCAGGACCGGACCTACCCCCTGGCCCTGGCGGCGGTGCTGGCCGTGAAGCTGGCCCTGCCGGTCATCGCCACGCTCCTGCCCACGGCGGCGGTGGCAGCCCTCACCCGGGGCGGCACCCTGGGGACGTACCTGGCGGCGATCGGGGGGCTCATGGTCCTCTACGCCGGGGGCACCTTCCTGGGTGTCCTGCTGGAGGAAGTCCTCAGCGTGAAAAACAGCGTCTTCCGCACCATCTGGGGCGTGACGGCCCAGACCAAAAAAGCCCTGACCATGGACTACCAGCTTCTGGAGTCCCCGGAGGGCCTCCAGCGGATGGAGACCGCCTCCCACGCCGTGGGCGGCAACCATGTGGGCGTGGAAGGGATGCTGCGGCACCTGGCGGACTGGCTTCTGAACCTCCTCGGCATGGTGCTCTACGGCGGGTTGGCGGTGGCCCTGGACTGGCGCATCCTGCTGGTCCTGGCGGCCATGACGGCGGCAAACTATGCCATCGCCCTCTGGGCCTGGCGCTTCAACATGCGCACCAAGGGCGAGGCGGACAAGGACCTGCGGGGACAGAACTACTTCTTCCGCCTCTCCCGGAACCCGGCCAACGGCAAGGATATCCGCCTCTACCGCATGGAGCAGTGGATCATGGGGGCCGTTACCGCCTGCGTCATGCGGCGGGATTCCTGGCGGCGGCGGTCCTTCGGCCGCAGGGCCCTGCGCTCAGTCAGCGACAGCGTCTTCCTCGTCCTCCGGGACCTTCTGGCCTACGCCATGCTGGTGGGGTCCTTCCTGGCCGGGGACATCGACGCGGCGGGGTTCACCCTCACCATCGGGGTCATCTCCACCTTTACCAACTGGCTGAACATGTTCGTTGCCGCCAGCGACGACTGGCGCTACGAGACCCTGGAGGTGGACGACTTCCGCAATTTCCTGGACCAGGAGGACATCTTCAACCACGGCCCCGGGCCGGACGTGTCGAAGGTCCAGTCCCCGCCCCGGGTGGAGCTGCGGGACGTGACCTTCACCTACCCCGGCGGGGAGAAGCCGGTCATCGACCATCTGAACCTCACCATCCGGCCCGGGGAGAAGATCGCCCTGGTGGGCCTCAACGGCGCGGGGAAGACCACGCTGGTGAAGCTCCTCTCCGGCCTCTACCGGCCCACCGGCGGGGAAATTCTGGTGGACGGCGTGCCCGCTGCGGACTTCAACGCCGCGGAGTACCTCCGCCTGGTGGGGACGCTGTACCAGGACGTGAAGCTCCTGCCCTTCACCGTGGGGGAGAACGTCTCCGGCGCGGAGGATTACGACCGGGAGCGGGTCTGGGCCTGCCTGGAGAAGGCGGGGCTCAGGGAGGCGGTGGAGGCCCTGCCCAAGGGCCTGGACACCTCCATCACCCAGAGGCTGGAGCGGGACGGCGTGGACCTCTCCGGCGGACAGCAGCAGCGGCTGCTCTTCGCCCGGGCGCTGTACAAGGACGCGCCCATCCTCATCCTCGACGAGCCCACCGCCGCCCTGGACCCCCTGGCGGAGGCGGACCTCTACCAGAAATACGCCCAGACCACCGGGGACAAGACCAGCCTTTTCATCTCCCACCGCCTCAGCTCCACCCAGTTCTGCGACCGGGTGGTGTATCTGGAAAACGGCCGCGTGGCCGAGGAGGGTACCCACCGGGAGCTCCTGGAGCGGGGCGGGAAGTACGCGGAGCTCTTTGAGATCCAGAGCTCGTATTATAAGGACAAGACCGATCAGGAGGAGCCGTCATGAAGACCAAAAAAAGAGCTGAATTTTTCAGGGACTGCCGGGACCTCTTATCCCTCATACACCGCCGGCGGCCCACGGCCATCCCCGCCGCCCTCGTCACCGCCCTGCTGGAGAGCGCCTTCCCCTTTGTGAACATCCTCTTCGGCGCCCGCATCCTGGACCGCCTCCTGGCGGGCGGGGAGGGCGTGATGGAGCTGGTGGGGTGGATGGTGGCCCTGGACTTCGTCCTGGGGTGCGGAAGCCGGGTGCTCCGCTGGTCCTGCCGGGCGGAGGCCCTCACCGCCGACGAGCTGTCCATGGCCGCCGTGGCGGAGAAATGCCTGACCATGGACTACCAGCAGTTGGAGACCCAGTCCATCATGGATAAGCTCACCCGGGCCGGGGAGGGCGTCACCGCCCAGGGCGACCTCTTCAGCTTCCTCTGGAGCCTCTCCGAGCTCCTGGGCCACGGCCTGACAGTGCTCTACGCCCTGGCGGCGGTGAGCCTCCTCTTCCTTCCGGCGGACCTCCCGGCGGGCGGGGAGGGCTGGGTCCGGGCTCTCAACTCCCCCTGGGCGGCTCTCGCGGCGCTGGTCCTGGCCCTGGCCGCGCCCCTGGCCTGCGTGCCCCTGGTCCGGCGGAAGAACCGGCTGAGCCGGGAGCTCCACCAGCGCTCCCTGGACGGCAACCGCCGCTTCTCCACCTATCTCTCCATCGCCTGCGACTACCAGCTGGGCAAGGACATCCGGACCTATGCCATGGACGGGATGTATTTTGCGAAGCAGGACCGGTTCTGGGTGGGCTTTCTGGACCTCTTCCGCAAGTACAACTTCCGCAGGAGCGCCGTCCAGGGCCTCATCGCGGTGGTGAACCTGGCCACCGTGCTCATCGCCTACCTCTTCGTGGGGCTCAAGGCCATGGCAGGACTCATCACCGTGGGCATGGTGTCCATGCAGGTGGGGGCCATCACCGCCCTGGCGGGCGCGGTGCGGCAGGCGGTGGAGCTCATCGGGAGGGTGGACCTCCAGCGCAAGTATTTGAAGGAGTACACCGAGTTTCTGGCCATCCCCTCGGAGAAGTATAACGGCACCCTCCCCGTGGAGAAGCGGGACGACGGGGACTACGACCTGGAGTTCCGGGATGTCTCCTTCCGCTACCCCAACCAGGAGCAGTGGAGCCTGCGGCACGTGACCTGCCGCCTGCCCAAAGGGCGCAAGCTTGCCGTGGTGGGCCCCAACGGCGCGGGGAAGACCACCTTTATCAAACTCCTCTGCCGCCTCTACGACCCCACGGAGGGGGCCATCCTCCTCAACGGCATCGACATCCGCAAATACGACTACGGGGAGTACCTGTCCCTCCTCTCGGTGGTGTTCCAGGACTTCAAGCTCTTCTCCATGAAGCTGGGGGAGAGCGTGGCCTCCAGCGCGGACTACGATCCCCGGCGGGTCTGGGAGTGCCTGGAGAAGGCGGGGATGCGCGGCCGCGTGGAGCGGATGGAGAAGGGCCTTGACACCGGGCTCTTCCAGCAGGAGGAGGACGGCGTGGAGCTCTCCGGCGGCGAGGGGCAGAAGCTGGCCATCGCCCGGGCGCTGTACAAGGACGCGCCGGTGGTGATCCTCGACGAGCCCACCGCCGCCCTGGACCCGGTCAGCGAGTATGAGATCTACAGCCGCTTCGGGGAGATGACGGCGGGCAAGACCAGCGTCTATATCTCCCACCGCATGAGCTCCTGCCGGTTCTGCGACGTGGTGTTCGTCTTCGACGGCGGGACCATCGTCCAGCAGGGGAGCCACGAGGCCCTCCTCGCCCAGGATGGGCTCTATTCCCGGCTCTGGCAGGCTCAGGCGCAGTACTATTAAAAGGAGGAGTAACCCAAATGAAACGGCATTCGACCCTCAGCAACGAATTCTGGCTTTTGAAACGCATGGTGCGCTACGACAAGCGCTATCCCCTCTTCCTGCTCGCCTCCATCGCGGCGAAGCTGGCGCTCCCCTTCCTCTCCGCCCTCCTGCCCGCGGCGGCGGTGGCGGCGCTGACCCGAGGCGGGGGCATGGGGCACTATCTGGCGGTGATTGTGGGGCTCATGGCCCTCTACGCCGGGTGTACCTTCCTGCGGGACTGGCTGGAGAACCGGAACAACATCCTGAAGGCTGACTTCCGCATGGAGGTTGGCATGGCAATGCTGATGGAGAAGACCATGACCATGGACTACAACAAGCTGGAGCCCGCGGAAGGACAGAAGCTCCTCTCTGCCGCCAAGAACATGGCGGGCAACCCCATGGCCGGGGGCATAGACGGGATGCTGCGGGCGGTGGAGCCCTGGCTTCGCAGTCTCCTGGGCCTCCTGCTCTACGGCGCGGCCGCGGTGGCGCTGGACTGGCGCATCCTGCTGGTGCTGGCGGGCATGACCCTCTCCGGCATGGTCCTGGACACCGTCGTCCGCCGGTACGAGGAGCGCACGGAGGAGGAGAGCAAGCAGAACTTCCGGGAGCAGGACTACCTCCTCTCCCAGTCCGACGACCCGGTCAACGGCAAAGACGTGCGGCTCTACCGGATGGAGAACTGGTTCGTCACCTCCCTGCTGGGGGTGTTCCAGCGGCGCTGGGCCTGGCGGCGGGGCCTGAACCGGCGGAGGGCGGCCGCCCTGACCAGCGACGCCCTGTTCCTCGCCCTGCGGGATATCTTAGCCTATACCGTGCTGGTCTCATCCTTTCTCGCGGGGCGGACCGACGCGGCGGGGTTCACCTTTACCCTGGGCATCCTTGCGACCCTGACCGCTCTGCTGAAGGAGTTTACCCAGGTCACGGACAACACCCTCTATTGGAATATCGGCTTCGACAATTACCGCGTCTTCATGGAGCAGGACAGCGCGCCCCCCAGCGGACACGGCGCAAAAGCCGCCTCCGTCCGCCGCCCGCCCCGGGTGGAGCTCCGGGACGTGACCTTCTCCTACCCGGAGGCGGAGACGCCGGCCATTGACCACCTGTCCCTCACCCTGGAGCCGGGGGAGAAGATCGCCCTGGTGGGTCTCAACGGCGCGGGGAAGACCACGCTGGTGAAGCTCCTCACCGGCCTCTACCAGCCGGAGAGCGGGGAGATTTTGGTGGATGGTGTGCCTGTGAGGGACTTCGACCAGAAGGAGTATTTCCGGCTGGTGGGCACGGTGTTCCAGGACGTGAGCCTCCTGCCCTTCACCATCGGCGAGAACGTGGCGGGCCGGGAGCAGTTTGACCGGGAGCAGGTCTGGGAGGCCCTGGACCGTGCCGGACTGCGGGAGGCCGTCAACGCCCTCTCCAAGGGACTGGACACCAGCCTCACCCAGAAGATGGAGAAGGACGGCGTGGACCTCTCCGGCGGGCAGAGACAGCGGCTGAGCTTCGCCCGGGCCCTCTACAAGGACGCGCCCCTTCTGATCCTGGACGAGCCCACCGCCGCCCTGGACCCCCTGGCGGAGGCGGACCTCTACCACAAGTACGCCCGGGAGATGGCGGACAAGACCGGTGTTTTCATCTCCCACCGCCTGGGGTCCACCCAGTTCTGCGACCGGGTGGTCTACCTGGACAGCGGCCGCATCACGGAGACGGGCACCCATCAGGAGCTCCTGGCGCGGGGCGGGGCCTACGCGAAGCTCTTCGAGGTGCAGAGCTCCTGGTACAAGGATGAAAAGAAGGAGGACGGGAAACATGAAGAAACCTGATCGGAAGGAATTTTTCCGGGATTTTCAGGCGTCCTTGCAGGTGGTTTCGGCCCAGATGCCGGGGCTTCTGCCGGTGACAATTTTGAAAGCGCTGCTGAACGCGGCCTATCCCTTTGTGGGCATCATCCTGGGGGCGCAGATATTGGACCGGCTTCTGGCGGGCGGCGAGGGGGTCATGACCCTGGTCTGGTGGATGGTAGGGCTCAACCTGGCCCTGAGCCTGGCCATGCGGCTGATAGAGCCCTATCAGGAGAACCTGATGTGCAAGTCCGACAACATGACGGACATCGCCATCGTGAAAAAGTGCCTGACCATGGACTACCAGCAGCTGGAGACCCAGGAGATCATGGACAGAAAGATCCGGGCCGTGGAGGGGAGCCGCATCAGCGGCGGAGGCGGCGGCACCCTGGGGTTCCTCTACGACCTGGCCGACGCCCTGGGCCATGGGGCCACCATCCTCTACGCCCTGCTGACCGTCAGCCGCCTCTTCGTCCGGGGGACCCTCGCGCCGGACGCGCCCGTGTGGGTGCGGGCGCTGAACTCCCCCTGGGCGGCATTGGGCCTGCTGGCGGCGGCGCTGGGCGTGACGGCGGCCTGTATCCCCCTGACCCGCTGGGCCAACCGGGAGGAGGCGAAGGTCTACGAGGGCAGCATCGACGGCAACCGCCGTTTCGGAGCGTTCTTCGGCCTGTTGGACTACCCGGTGGGCAAGGACCTGCGGACCTACGACATGAGCGGCATGGTCCTGGACAAGTTCCTGCGCAACGAGCGGGCCAAAAACAGCCTGTTCCGGAAAAGGTACATGCGCCTCCAGGGCATCCGGTCCATGATTTCCATCGTGAACCTGGCGACGGTCCTGCTGGCCTACGCCTTCGTGGGGCTCAAGGCCATGGCGGGGCTTATCACCGTGGGCGCGGTGTCCATGCAGGTGGGGGCCATCACCGCCTTCGCCGGGGCGGTGAGTCAGGGCATCGAGCTCATGGGGAAGCTGGACCTCCACCGCAAGTACATGAAGGAGTTCGCGGCCTTCCTGGACACCCCCTCGGAGAAGTACGACGGCACCCTCCCGGTGGAGAAGCGGGATGATGGAGACTATGACCTGGAGTTTCGGGATGTGAGCTTCCGCTACCCCAACCAGGACCAGTGGAGCCTGCGGCATGTGACCTGCCGCCTGCCCAAGGGGCAGAAGCTTGCCGTGGTGGGACCCAACGGCGCGGGGAAGACCACCTTTATCAAGCTCCTCTGCCGCCTCTACGACCCCACGGAAGGGGAGATTCTCCTCAACGGCATTGATATCCGAAAATACGACTACGGGGAGTACCTGTCCCTGCTGTCGGTGGTGTTCCAGGACTTCAGGATCTTCTCCATGAAGCTGGGAGAGAACGTGGCGGCAAGCGTAGACTACAATTCCCAGCGGGTCTGGGAGTGCCTGGAGAAGGCGGGGATGCGGGAGCGCGTGGAGCGAATGCCGGATGGTCTGGAGACCGGCCTCTTCCAGCAGAAGGAGGACGGCATCGAACTCTCCGGCGGCGAGGGGCAGAAGCTCGCCATCGCCCGGGCGCTGTACAAGGACGCACCGGTGGTGGTCCTCGACGAGCCCACCGCCGCCCTGGATCCGGTCAGCGAGTATGAGATCTACAGCCGCTTCGGCCGCCTGGTGGAGGGCAAGACCAGCGTCTATATCTCTCACCGCATGAGCTCCTGCCGGTTCTGCGACGTGGTGTTCGTCTTTGACGGCGGGACCATCGTCCAGCAGGGTTCCCATGAGGCGCTGCTGGACCAGGAGGAGGGGCTCTATGCCCAGCTCTGGCGGGCGCAGGCACAGTACTATTGAGCCGGTTTTGGCGGCGGCTCCCGCGGCCCACAAAAATTGTTTAAAAATTTTTCATTTTCCTCTTGCATTTCCTTTTCGGACGTGCTATAATCTCACCGTTGTCTGAAAAGGACACGCGCCGTTAGCTCAGCTGGATAGAGCGTCTGGCTACGGACCAGAAGGCCGGGGGTTCGAATCCCTCACGGCGTGCCAGGAAAAGGCTTGAAACTTATCGTTTCAAGCCTTTTTCGCAATTTTCGGAGAAATTGGGAGTCCCGCTAAAATAGAGACCGCACACAAAAATGCACAACTCCGGGAGCGCCGCACTCAAAAGCATTGATGCACCACGAAAAAAAGGGTATGCCATTGAGCTTTATTCTTGACCAAATTTTGACATTCTTCCTATATGATGAAAAAGATTGGAGGTGTTCGCATGGCATACAGAATTTTGATCGTGGATGATGAACCAATCCTGACTGAGCTGCTTTCCTCCCATTTGCAGGATCACGGATATACGGTTTCCGTAGCCAACAGCAGCGATGAAGCCCTGGCGAAGCTGAATACAA
>CAJUOA010000081.1 GCA_910587785.1 uncultured Oscillospiraceae bacterium
TTGCTGGCATCTGCAACTTTGACCGCTTAGCTTAATTTCGCAAGAGGTCTAATGTCTGGGGGGATTTCGTAGGGGCGCACACTGTGCGCCCCTACGGGTGCGTCACACGCCATGGGGCAAAAAACCGGGGAGCGTCCCCGCCCCCCGGCAAAATGGATCATTTCATGACCTTTTCCATGATGGCCAGTCCCCGGTCCAGCTCCTCCCGGGTGATGGTCAGCGGCGGCAGGAGGCGCAGGGTGTCCTTCCCGGCGGTGAGGGCCAGAAGCCCCGCCTCCAGGAGCTTGTCCTTGAGCTCGCTGTGCTTCATGCCCTGCACGCCCACGCCCAGCATGAGCCCCATGCCCCGGATGCCGGTGACATAGGGGCTCTCCATGGCGGCGATGCGCTCCCGGAGATACTGCCCCTTCTCTTGGACCTTCTCCAGGAAGCCGTCCGCAAGAATCGTATCCAGCACCACGCAACCGGCGGCGGCGGCGATGGGGTTGCCGCCGAAGGTGCTCCCGTGGTCCCCGGCGCGGAGGACCGTCCGGCACTTCTCCCCCACCAGGAAGCCGCCGAAGGGCAGTCCCCCGGCGATGCCCTTGGCGAAGGTTGCCACATCCGGCTCCACGCCGAACTGCTGGTAGGCGAAGAGGCTCCCCGTGCGGCCCACGCCGGTCTGGACCTCGTCGATGAGGAGCAGCCAGTCCTTTTCCGCGCAGAGCTTCGCCACGGACTGGACGTAGTCCTTCTCCAGGGGGTTGACACCGCCCTCGCCCTGGACCAGCTCCATCATCACGGCGCAGACGTCGTCCCCGGAAGCGGCCTCCAAACTCGCAAGGTCGTTGGCCTGGGCGTAGCGGAAACCCTCGGTGAAGGGGAAGAAGTACTCGTGGAAGTGGTCCTGCCCGGTGGCCTTGAGGGTGGTGATGGTCCGGCCGTGGAAGGAGTTTCGCAGGGTGATGATAGTGGCCCGGCCCTCGCCGTACTTCTCAAAGGACCACTTGCGGGCGGTCTTGATCATGCCCTCGTTGGCCTCGGCCCCGGAGTTGCCGAAGAACGCCGCCTTCATCCCCGCCGCGGGCACCAGCTTGCTTGCAAGCTTCGCGTAGGGCTCGGTGTAGAAGAGGTTGGAGATGTGGCCCACCTTCATGGCCTGCTGGTAGATGGCGTTGGCCCAGGCCTCGTTGGCGCAGCCCAGGGAGCAGACGCCGATGCCGGAGGTGAAGTCGATGTACTCTTTTCCCTCGGGGCTCCAGAGGACCGCGCCCTTGCCGTGGTCGATGGCCAGGGGGTTGCGGCGGTAGGTCTGCATAACATATTGCTGGTCTAAGGCCTTGATTTCGTCAGAATTCACAGGTAAAACATCCTTTCTATCAGAAATTCTTTGGGGGCATTATAGCAGACCCAGCCCCCGCCGTCAAGTGTTTTGTGGGGAGTTTTTGTAAATTTATTCATAGCAAGGTGGATAATGTGCCGGGAGGGAGGGCCGCCCAACGGGTGCGCTTCCCGTCCCGCAGCTTCTCACCGTCCCCTGCAATCTCCAGCATACCCCGCCCCGTCTCCGGGCACACTAGGCGGAGAGAGGAGGCGGGGATATTGAGAACATTCTGCGCATGGGCGGCGGTGCTCCTGGTGCTGACCGGATGCCACACGGCGGAGCCGGACCTGACGGAGTACGCCTCCGGCCCGGCGGAGGTGCCCCTGGAAATTTTGGGGGAGATGGACGAGGCCACCCGGGAGGCGCTCATTGGCGAGCCCAAATATGTGGCCCTCACCTTTGACGACGGCCCCCGGCCCGGGACCACGGACCGGCTCCTGGACGGCCTTCTGGAGCGGGACGCGGCGGCGACCTTCTTCGTCATCGGCGAGCAGGTCCGGGGCAACGAGGCCCTTCTGCGCCGCATGGCCGCCGAGGGCCACCAGATTGGCAACCACACCTACTCCCATGTGCGCCTTTTGAAGATGGAGAAGGACGCGGTGGTGGAGGAGGTCCACAAGGCGGAGGTCACCCTGGAGGCGGCGGTGGGGAAGCGGGACTTTTGGCTCCGGCCCCCCTACGGGGGGATCGACGCCGCCCGGGCCGCTCAGATTCGCACGCCCATGGTCTACTGGTCCGTGGACCCCCAGGACTGGAAGCTCCTGGACGCGGGGAAGGTGGTGGAGGCAGTCACCGGGTGCGTCCAGCCCGGGGACATCATCCTGCTCCACGACTTCTACCCCACCAGCGTGGACGCGGCGCTGGAGATCGTGGACCGACTCCAGGGGGCGGGGTACACCTTCGTGACCGTGGAGGAGCTCTTCCGCATCCAGGGCGTGGAGCCCCAGCCGGGGACGCTGTACGCGAGGCCCGGGAAGGTGCGGGAGCTGCCGTAGGGGCAAATATTATCCGCCCCTACGGGTGCGCCAGCGGTGGTCCTGCGCGCAAAAAAACGGGGCATCCTCTCCAGGATGTCCCGTTTTTTGCGGACCATGCGCTCAGTGCAGGATATTGAGAATCAGCGTCAGGACGATGAAAGCCGCGCCGATCCACTTGGTGGCCTTGGCCAGACGGGCGTCGAAGCTCTTGGCCTTGCCCTTGGCCATAAAGGTGTCGGCCACGCCGCCGATGGTGCCGGACAGGCCCGCGCTCTTGCCGGACTGGAAGAGCACCGCCAGGATGACCACCAGACCGCACAGGAGCTGAAGGATGGTGACAAAAAGAGTGATACCGGACATAGCAAAATACCTCCAAGAAATTACCGCACGCGCCACCAGGCACGCCGGCCGCTGTCACAGGACTTATAGCATACCATATTTATGCCCCGATTGCAAGGGGGACAATCTCTTTTTTTCTTGATTTTGTCTGCCCGAATGGCCAATGTCCGGGGCGGCGGGGGCGTGCAAAATTCCCCCTTGACAGGCCGCTGAAAACTTGGTAATATACAGTGTAATAGTATTACAAGAAGGAGGAACGACCATGACGACGATTTCCCTGCGGCTGGAGGAGGCCGACGCGGCCCTCATCAAGGAGTTCGCCTGGATGAATCAGATGACGGTGTCGGACCTGATCCGGCAGACGGTGATGGAGAAGATCGCCGAGGACTTCGACCTGAAGGTGTACGAAAAGGCCATCAAGGATTTTCACCAGGACCCTGCCACCTATACCCACGGGGAGGTGGGGAAGATGCTGGAGGAGATGGAATGAACTGGCAGGTGGAGTACACCCCCTGGGCGGTGGAAGACCTGCGGGGGTTCAGCCTGTGCGCGCGGACCCTGGTCTACGGCTGGATCGAGCGCCACCTCGCCGGGTGCGCCAACCCCCGCCGCTGGGGCAAGGGCGATCAGGACGGCGGCCGCTGGCGCTACCGGGTGGGGGAGTACCGCCTCATCGCGGAGATCGAGGCGGAGCGCATCGTTATCCTCAACGTGAACCTGGGCCTGCGGGGAGCCACCAGCCTGGGGGTAGAGATCCCTGAGACCGCCGTGCGCCGGGGCAGGCAGTCCTGGCGGGCGCCCAACACCTTCATCCGCTCCGGCGGACGGTGACGGGATTATACTTAGAAAAGGAGGCAGTGCAATGAGTGAATTAGTGATCGAGAATGTCAGCTACCGCTACAAGAACGCGGACCGTCTGGCCCTGAACAACGTGACATGCGCCTTCAAGCCCGGTCAGGTGACGGCGGTGGTGGGCCCCTCCGGGAGCGGCAAGACCACCCTGCTCTCCATCATGGCGGGCCTGGACCGCCCCGAGAAGGGACAGGTGCTCCTCAATGGCACGGACCTTGCGGGCATGGACCTGGACGCCTACCGGCGGCAGGATGTGTCGGTGATCTTCCAGGCCTTCCAGCTTTTCCCGCTCCTCACGGTGATGGAGAACGTCTGCTATCCCATGGAGCTCAACGAGGTGGCCCTCAAGGACGCCAAGGAGCGGGCCAAGACCCTCCTTGCGAGCGTGGGCATCCAGGAGGAGAAGCTGCGCCGCTTCCCGGCCAACCTCTCCGGCGGTGAACAGCAGCGGGTGGCCATCGCCCGCTCCCTGGCCACCGGCGCGGGGATTCTCCTGGCCGACGAGCCCACCGGCAATCTGGACGGCGAGAACAGCCGCAACGTGGTGGAGATTCTGACCCGTTTGGCCCACGAGGAGGGCTACTGCGTCATCATCGTCACCCACGACCCGGCCATCGCCGAGGCCTCCGACGTGGTCTACCGCATGGCCGACGGCGTATTGGCCGCCGCATGAACATGACACCCCCATGAACTGCGCCCCGCCCATCCGGACGGGGCGTTTTTCTGTCCGGGGGCCCGCGCCGGGGACCGTTCAACGCGCCCGCACGATGACGGAAATGCCCGGATAGACGGCGGGCCTCTGCAGGGGCGGATGAGATCCGCCCCTGCGGGTGCGCCGTTCGTACCCCGGCGATTTTTTATCCCCCTTTGACAACCGCTCCCATCCGTGGTATACTCCCCCCCGACTGGTTTCCACACCCAGTCCAAGCGCGGAGGGGCGCATTCCTCCGCGTTCGTTCGGGCCGGGCCCCCTTGGCGGGGGGACGCGGCGCCGTTCTCTAAACAAAAAATGGAGGTATCACAACTATGAAACACATCACCGTCCGCCAAATCACTTTCTCCGCCCTGGTGGGGGCCATGTACGTCACGCTCTGCTACTTCGGCAATATCTTCGGATTGAACTTCGGCATCTTCCAGTGCCGCTTCGCCGAGGCGCTGACGGTCCTGCCCTTCCTGTGCCCCACCGCCGCGTGGGGGCTCTTCGCCGGGTGCATCCTCTCCAACCTCCTGAGCCCCTACGGCCTGCCGGACCTCATCTTCGGCTCGCTGGCCACCCTCTTGGCGGGGCTCCTCACCGCCCGGTGCAAGAACCGGTGGCTGGCCCCCCTGCCGCCGGTGCTCTGCAACGGACTCATCGTCGGGGCCCTCCTCGCCTGGTCGGAGACCGGCT
Source organism: uncultured Oscillospiraceae bacterium (assembly GCA_910587785.1). Classification (GTDB taxonomy): domain Bacteria; phylum Bacillota; class Clostridia; order Oscillospirales; family Oscillospiraceae; genus Pelethomonas. The sequence goes on from CAJUOA010000081.1 coordinate 4,922, forward strand.
TTACCGCCGCCTTCCCCGGTCTTTTCGCCTTCAACGCCCTCAGCGTGGGCGGCGCGGAGCTCCTGGTGTGCTATGTTCTGGGCCTGCCCCTGCTCTCGCTCCTGGAGCGGATGAAAATTTTTCCCGAAAATATGGAGAAAATCCGGAAAACCGCTTGACATTTCCGGCTCGTCCGGTATAATAATAGGGCTTGCGTTTCGCAGGCATATCCTTGCTCCCGCCTGAGAGCGGGGGCCATTCGTCCAAAAGGAGGTGCAAACCATGGCAAAGATTTCTGAGAATTACGAGGTCGTCTATATCATCGACCCCGCCCAGGGTGAGGAGGCGATCGCCGCCACCGTGGAGAAGTTCAAGGCTCTCACCGAGCAGCACGGCTGTACCGCCGTGGAGGTGGAGGAGTGGGGCAAGCGCCGCCTCGCCTACGCCATCGACTACAAGACCGAGGGCTATTACGTGCTCATGAGCTTCACCAGCGACCCCGCCTTCCCCAAGGAGCTCGACCGTATCCTGGGGATCACAGAGGGCGTTCTGCGCTCTATGATCGTGCGCAAGGGTGAGTAAGCGGAGGTGAGCGTATGTTGAACCATATCGTCATCATGGGCCGCCTGACCAAGGACCCGGAGCTGCGCACCACCCAGTCCGGTGTCTCCGTGACCAGCTTCACCCTCGCGGTGGACCGGGACTTCAAGAACAAGGACTCCGGCGAGAAGAGCACGGACTTCATCGACGTGGTGGCCTGGCGGCAGACGGCGGAGTTCGTCTGCAAGTACTTTAGCAAGGGCCGCATGGCCGTGGCGGAGGGCCGCCTCCAGATCCGCGACTGGAAGGACCGGGACGGCAACAACCGCCGCAGCGCCGAGATCGTGGCGGACAACGTCTACTTCGGCGACAGCAAGCGGGACAACGGCGGCTCCGACTACGGCAGCCCGCCCCCCTACGGTATGCCCGCCGCCTCCTACGGCGCGGGCGGCTCCAGCGCCCCCGGAGGCTACGCGCCTCCCGGCGGCGGCGAGAGCGAAGGGTTTTCCGATATGGATGATGACGACGGCGACCTGCCCTTCTAGGCGGCGCAAGCGCCGCCTGAGCGGTCGTTGGGCAAAGTCCAATGACGCGAGAGGCCGCTGTCAAGAGACTTTTGTAATAGGAGGATACCACCATGGCTATGGAACGTGATAACAACAAGCCCGCCCGTACCGGCGCGCCCCGGAAGCGCAGGAAGGTCTGTCAGTTCTGTGTCGATAAGTGCGAGCACATCGACTACAAGGACTCCGCCAAGCTGCGCCGCTTCATCTCCGAGCGCTCCAAGATCCTGCCCCGCAGGACCACCGGCACCTGTGCGATGCACCAGCGTCAGCTGACCGAGGCCGTCAAGCGCGCCCGGCAGATCGCTCTGCTCCCCTACGTGACCGAATAAGAGGCTGTTGGCCGCGCCTGTGAAGGCGCGGCCTTTTTTCTGCGGGGAGGGCCCCGAAAACCGCCCGGACACGGTCAACGCACCCGCAGGGGCGGATATCATCCGCCCCTGCGGGATCGTGCGCGTCCAAATCCCCGGCGGAATCCATCGAATCGGAGGAAACACACATGACATTCACCATCCCCTGTCTCTTCGGCCTGGAGGGCCTGGTGGCGGACGAGGTGCGCCGCCTGGGCCTCGGGGACGTGCGGCCCGAGACCGGACGGGTCCTCTGCACCGGCACGGAGGCGGACATCCCCCGGCTGAACATCGGCCTGCGGTGCGGCGAGCGGGTGCTCATCGAGCTTGCCGCCGGTCCCGCCCGGAGCTTTGAGGCCCTCTTCCAGCTCGCCTCCGCCGTGCCCTGGGAGGACCTCATCCCTCAAAACGGCCGCTTCCCTGTGAAGGGCCACGCCCTGGACAGTCAGCTCCACTCCGTGCCCGACTGTCAGAAGACCGTCAAAAAGGCGGCGGCGGACCGCCTGGGCCGGGCCTATGGACTGGAGCGCCTCCCGGAGGACGGCCCCCTCTACCAGCTCCAGTTCTCCCTCCTCCGGGACCAGTGCGCACTGTACCTGGACACCACCGGCCCCGGGCTCCACAAGCGGGGGTACCGGGCGGTGGGGGTGGAGGCCCCCTTGCGGGAGACCCTGGCGGCGGCGATGGTGATCCTGAGCCGCTTCCGGGGGAAGGACCCCTTCCGGGACCCCTTCTGCGGCTCCGGCACCATCGTCATCGAGGCCGCCCTTATCGCCAAAAACCGCGCCCCCGGCCTGGACCGGTCCTTCGACGCCCAGAAGTGGGCCGCTCTCCCCTCCCGGCACTGGGTGGACGCCGCCGGGGAGGCCATGGACCGGGAGTTCGACGGCCATTACGACATCTGGGGCGGGGACATCGACCCCAAGGCCGTCCGCATCGCCCGGGAGAACGCCGGGAAGGCCGGGGTGGAGGACCTGGTCCGCTTCGACACAGCCGACGCCTGCGCGCTCCGCTGTGAGGGGGACTACGGACAGGTGGTCACCAATCCCCCCTACGGCGAGCGGCTTCTGGAGCAGGAGGAGGCCGGGGCGCTCTACCGCCGGTTCGGCCATGCGTGGCGGGAGTTCCCGCCCAAATGGCGCACCCTCGTCCTCTCCAGCCACCCGGAGTTCGAGCGGTGCTTCGGACGAAAGGCCGGCAAGCGCCGCAAGCTCTATAACGGGATGATCGCCTGTCAGCTCTACCAGTTTTCCAGGTGACCGCGCCGCCCGGATTGCAGATGCCCCGCCGGATATCCCGCCTCCCCGGTTGACAGGCAAGCTCCGGTTGTGTACAATAAGGATAACAAGCCGCAGAAGGAGTGATATTTCCGTCATGTCGATCAAGAAGAAGCTGAAGAAGATGCTCCAGGCACAAAAGCAGGTGGAGGCTGAGAGCGCGCCCCTCCCCAGTCAGCCGGAAGCCGTCGTTCCCGAGGTCCTGGAGCCCGTCTCCGCAAACGACCCCGGACAGGCCATGCTGGAGCTCCCCCCGGAGCACCCCCTCTACCGCCTCTACAACCAGCGCAGGCAGGAGGCGGGCTATCTGCCCGCGCCCCGGCTCTGCCTGGACGAGGAGGGCGTCTTGCCGCCGGAGACCATGCGCACAGAGCTTGCCCGGCTGCGGGCGGTGATCACTGGGGCCTGCAACGCCCGGCTCAAGGACTCCCGGAACCAGCCCAAGCCCTCTAAGAAAAAAAGAAAAAAGGGACAGGAGGCCCCCGAGGAGCCTCAGGAGAAGGACAAAAAGCAGGACGACGCCCCTGTCGCCCTGGACGCCCTGCCCTTCTTCTTCCTGTCCTCGGATAAGCTCTACGCCTGGGTGATCGTCCTGCCGCCCATGGGGGGCGGGCGGGAGCTGACCCGGGAGATGATCTACGAGGCCCTGGTGGCGGGGGGCATCGGCTTCGGCGTGGACACCCACCTGGCCGACCAGCTTGCCCACAGCGACCGGCGCTATTTCACCCTCTACCTCATCGCCCAAGGCAAGCCCGCCTTCAACGGGAAAAACGGCAACATCGTGGACAACTTCCCCCGGGTCATCGAGCGCACCCTGGAGGTGGACGAGTACGACCAGGTGGACTATACCGCCCTCAACCTCATCCACAACGTGGACCGGGGGCAGGAGATCTGCCGCCTCATCAAGCCCACCGAGGGGGAGCCGGGCCGCTCTGTCCTGGACCAGGAGATCCCCGCCAAGGGCGGCAGGGACGTGCCCCTGCCCAGGGGGAAGAATACGGAGATCAGCGAGGACGGCACCCAGCTTGTCGCCTCCATCGCCGGGAGCGTGGACTTCACCGGCAATGTCTTCCAGGTCAAGCCCGTGCTGGAGGTCCCGGGGGACGTGGACTTCTCCACCGGGAACATCAACTTCCTGGGGGACGTGAACATCCGGGGGAACGTCCTCAGCGGCTTTACCGTCCGGGCCATGGGCAACGTCCGGGTGGAGGGCGTGGTGGAGGCCGGGAGCAGTGTGGAGGCCGGAGGGGACCTGGTGGTGGTCAAGGGCATCCTGGGGGACGGCACTACCACCGTCCAGTGCCAGCGCAGCGTGTTCTCCAAGTACGTGGAGAACGCCACCATCTCCGTCCGGGAGACCCTGCAGACCGACTGCATCATCGGCAGCCGCGTCTACTGCGGCGGCGAGGTGGTGGTCCAGTCGGGCCGGGGGAGCATCATGGGCGGCAAGGTCTGGGCCGGACGGCGGGTCCGGGCCAACGCCGTGGGCTCCCAGTCCGAGTGCAAGACCTCCATCTCCCTGGGGGGCAGTCCCTGCGCAAGCTTTGAGCGGGAGATGGCCCACAGGGAGGTCAACGACCTGGAGATGGAGATCGAGCGCCTGGCCTGTCAGCCGGAGAGCCCCGTGCGCGCCAGTCTTGCGGCCAAGGCCAAGCTCAAGCTGATGACGGCGGAGATGAAGCTCCGGCAGATCGAGGAGAAGGCCCCCATCCCGGTGGAGGACGACGGCGGGGAGGGCGGACGCCTGGAGAGCGCCGTGGTCTACCCGGGCACCAAGGTCCGCATCGGCGACGAGGTCCTCCGCCTGCGCCACGTGGAGCGCAGATGCGTGATTACAATGTTCCATGGGGAGATCGTGGTGATGTAGGAGCGGCCTTCGCGCCGCCCCGCCTGCGGTTCCCCGGCGCACCCCGTCCGGGAGGGCGGGGTGCTTTTTTGCCCGGGGAGAAAAATTTTTTCCTCCCCCTGCGACATTTCCCGCCTCCCGATCGTATCCCTATAAAGGAGCGTGAAGCCCATGGGACCGGACCTCTCCACGGACGGGGAGCTGACAGATATCTATAACCGGCAGGTAGACGCGGTCTACCGGGTCTGCTATGCCTTTATGAAAAACCCGGCGGACACGGAGGACCTGGTCCAGGAGACCTTTTTGAAGCTCCTGACCAGCGGCAGGCGCTTCGACTCCCAGGACCACGAGCGGGCGTGGCTCATCGTCACCGCCTCCAACGCCTGCAAGGACGCCCTCAAGCACTGGTGGCGCAGGCGGGAGGACCTCGAAGCCTGCCAGGCCCAGGCCCCGCCCTTCGAGGTGGACGGGGTGCTCAGCGCCGTCCTCGCCCTGCCGGACCGGTACAAGGACGTGGTGTACCTCCACTGCTGTGAGGGGTACTCCACGCCGGAGATCGCCCGGCTCCTGCACTGCCCCCAGTCCACGGTGAGAAACCGACTGGCCCGGGCCCGCAGGATGCTGGAAAAAAGCCTATGAGGGAGGTGGACACTGTGACGAACGAGGATATCCGCAGAGCCCTCCTGTCCGTCCGGCCCGACGACGCCGCCCGGGCGCGGATGCTGGGGCACATCCGCGCCGCCGCCGCCCTGGAGCGGGAAAAGGCCCCGCCGCCCCGGCGGCGGTGGCGGCGGGGGGTGCTGCTGGCGGCGGCCCTGGGGGCGGCGGCGGGGCTCACGGCGGCGGTGGCGGCCTATGAGACGGATTTCTTCGGCCTCTGGCGCACGGACCTGGGCCGGACGGAGCTGGAAATCCCGAAAGTGGAGGCGGATGGCGGGATCACGTACCGCGTGGAGGAGCGCGAGCGCATCTCCCTCCAGGGCCTCGCCGGGACCCCGGAGCACCAGGCCAGCCGGGAGTGGGAGGACTTTTTGGAGCAGTACGACCCCGACGGCACCCTGCTGGAGGCCGTGGGCAACGGCCCCACCGGCATCTCGGACGCGTACGACGCCTACCTCTGCTACACCCCGGAGATGGCGGAGAAGATCGACGGAATCTGCGCCAAGTACGGCCTGCGGCTCCTGGGCCCGGCCACCGTAGAGGAGGACGTCCGGACCCTCTTCGCCCGGACCGGCACGGGGGACGTGTGCGCCGGGAGCGGGAGCAATACCCCCTGGTCCGGCTACTGGTACCGGGACGGGACCTTCCTCTTCGAGGGCGCGGTGGAGCAGAGCGGCGGAACCGTGGACTACCAGTTCAGCCGGGCCGTGAAGGGGAGCTTCGGCAGTACGCCGCTGTACCTCAGCGGCATCGAGGACTACGAGCAGTGGTCCTACACCACGGAAAACGGCGTGGAGCTCCTCCTCGCCAATGACCACGCCTCCAAGGCCCTGATTATCGCGGACCGGGAGCGGTCCTTCGTGACCGTCAACGTCCTGGGCGACTGGAGCGCGGGGACCTTCCAGATGTCCGACCGGGACGTGGAGGACTTCGCGGAGGCGTTTGACTTTACGGCGGTGCCGTAAAAAAATTCATGTTTGGAGGAATCTGAAAATGCGCAACATTCCATCTCTCCTGTTGGCCGTTCTGCTGGCCTGCGCCCTGTGCGCCGGGTGCGGGGCCCCCGCCGCCCCGGAGGCCCCGCCCGCTGCGGGACAGACCGGGCCTGTGACAGACCAGACCGAACCGCCGGCAGACCAGACCGGGCCCGTCACCGTCCTGCCGGAGGCGGACCACCCGGACCTCACCGGCGTCTACACCGACAAGCAGGGCACCGCCGATGTCTACAGCGAGCTGGAGCTGGCCTTGCAGGCCGACGGGACCTACAAGGTCACCATGGGCCTCTACCGCATCACGACTCTGGAGGGCACCGCCGTCTGGCGGGACGGTACGCTCCATTTCACCAGCAAGACCCCCGCTGTGGAGGCGGACATCACCGTCGCGGACGGCGGGGCGGAGGTGACGGTCACGGCCTCCGAGCAGGCGTACATCTCCGTCGGGGACGTCTACGCCTTCCCCGACGGCGCGCCGGACCCCGCACCCCGCCCGGAGAGCCTGCCCGGCGCCTACCGGGCGGTTTTGACGGACCTGCTGGAGAAGGGCGTGTTCCCCGGCGGCGAGGAGGCGGAGCGCTTTGCGGACAGCGCCCCCGACCAGTACGCGGTCTTTGACGTGGACGGCGACGGCAGGGAGGAGCTCCTCATCCGCCACACCGACGCGCCAACAGCCGGGATGGTGGAGAAGGTCTACGATATTGATCCCGGCACCGGCGCGGTCCGGGAGCAGTTTTCCGACTTCCCCGGCATGAGCTTCTATGACAACGGCGCCCTGAAGGTGGAGATGTCCCACAACCAGGGCCGGGCCGGGAATGTGCTGTGGCCCTACGCCCTCTGGACCTACCAGGCCGGGACGGACAGCTACGAGGTCGTGGGCATCGTGGACGCCTGGGACAAGAGCCTGGGGGAGACCATGGGCGATGATCTCGCCTTCCCCGCGGACGTGGACCAGGACGGCGACGGAGTGGTCTACTACATCATGCCCTACGGCGGCTACTGGCTGGAGGAGGAGTACGCCGTGGACAAGGCCCGCTATGACCTCTGGGTGGATACCTACCTGGGCGGCGCGGCGGCGCTGGAGATCCCCTTCCAGGACCTGACGGCAGAGAGCCTGGAGGGTTGAAAAAATGCCGCCCCCCTTGTGTATGGGGGGCGGCGCTCTGCTATCTCGCCAACTTGTAGAGGATATAATTGTACGCATCCAAGGATTTTTTCACAGTGCAATCCCACCCATTCTGTACGCAGATTGAGATTTATCACTCCCGCAAAACCTCTTACTGCAACTCCGCCAGATACAGCCCCACCCGGCTCTGGATGGCAGCCACGGTGTCGTCCAGGGAGCGGTCCCCGGCAAAGTAGGCCCCGGCCTGCTCGGTGATGATGTTCATGAGGTTTACGTCGTAATCGACGATGCCCTCCGCCGCGTTGTAGAGCTCCATGATCTGGTCGTATTCCTCTTGCGTGAGGGCATTGACCGTGACATCGATCTCGATACCATCCGACACATACTGCCGGGACAGCTTGGGGACCTCCTGAAGGACGCCGGCCTTCTCCTCCATCTCGGGCGTCATAGCCAGCTCCGCCATCCGCTCGAAGTCGGAGCGGTTGATGGGGAATGCGTTGGTCATGCCATACTTGCCCTTCAGCGACACCTCCTCGTGGGGAAGGAGTTTCTCGCGCAGAAAAGACCACGCCGCCTCCTTATGCTCACTGGCGGCGGTGATCGCCAGCGCCGTCCCACCCGCCAGGTGGAATACGCTGCCCACCTGGCCCGCCTCGTTGGGCCAGCCCACAAAGGAGATGTCTCCGCCGAGCAGGCACTTATCCACACCAAGCCCCAAAAAGCTGCCAACCGAGCTGTTAAGCAGCATCTGTTCTCCCTGGGATATAGCCACCTGATCCTCAAGCGAATAGCTGACACGCATATTTCCCGGAGGATACAGCGGGTCCCGTTCGTCCGGGAACCGGTTGCAGAATTCCAGCAGGGAGCGGAACTCCTCCCCATCAAAGAAACTGACGCCGTTTTCCCAGTCGACGAAGCGCTCCGCGCCATTCTCCACCAATCTCGCCAGCATATCGCGTTTGCAGTCGTCGGTATGGGTGATGGCACTGCCCGCCGGCATCGTGTCGTAGACTGCCCAGAGGTCGTCGTACGTCCAGGTCAGGCGGTCCCCCACCACGTCCCTGCGGCCGATGAGCGTATCGATTCCAAAATAGGCACCAATCCGGTAGAGCCCGCCCTTGTACTCCATAGCCTCCAGGGGACGCGTCATCAGGGCATCCCGGCCCAGCTCCGGGTCGGCTTCGATAAAGGGCCACAAGTCCTCCAAGATCCCCTGGGCCTCCATCCTGCGGGCAGGCATCGCATTGTTCAGATAGATGATGTCCGGTATCTTCCCCACCGTCAGGTCTGTGACCATCCGAAGTGTCGCCTGCTCAAACTCCGCATCAGTGTCCGCAGTTGTATACTGGGAGCTCGGGGTGAGATATTCCGTTGCCGAGATATAGCAGGAGCTGCTGGTGTTGTTGAAAGTGGCGATCTCGGCCCGAATCTCAGGGTCAAGATAGTACGCCGCCAGGGTCAGCACCGTCCGCTCCGGCATGGAGCTGGCATCGGTGGGAGTAAGGAGGGAAAGCCGGAGTGATTTGTCAAAGTCGTAGCCGTCGTAGGCAGACGCCGCCAGCCGCCCGTCAGACAGGAAAGAGAACGCGGCCAGCTGGGTGGCATCCATACCGGACTCCGACCAGCTCATCACCCGTTCCGGCTCTTCCGCGCCCTTTTTCCAGGCGTAGAGGCCGTCGCCGCGCTTATAGTAAAACAGGATGTCCTCCCCGTCCCCGCTCTGGAAGCAGGAAGCGTCGTAGGGGACGGAAAACGCGTCCGCCGCCCAGGCCCCAGCCTCCATGTCGATGACCCGCAGAAGGGTGGCACTGCCGTCCACGCTCTGGACTGTCCCTAGAATGGCCGTTCTGCCGTCGCTCAGGGGGACAAAGCGGCCCCCGTCCATGCCCGTTCCCTCCAGGACGGCCCGGACCGTCCCGTCCCCATCCAGGAGGACCACGGCCTCGCCGGTATTGACGAAGAATGTCCCCGCACCGTCGGTCCAGAGGTCATAAATCCGGTCCACGCCCAAGGTCTCTTCCAGAGCGGGAAATTCAAAGCGGGCCAGCTCGTTCCCCTCGCCGTCCAGATGCCGCAGGAACAGGGAGCGGCCTCTGTCTGAGATGAATTTGTATATCTCATCCGCATCCTTCTCAACGTCAAAGCCCTCGGGTAGGTCGTAGCTCCAATAGGATACTCCCTCTGTCAGCCACAGTGTCCCGTCAGCGCCGGGACGGAGATAGCCGCTGGTGGAGCTCTGCCTCGTTTCCCCCTCCAGCGGTACTTGTGCGGGCTGGAACTTGTCTAGGGTCTCCGCCTTGCCGCCGTCCAGGGGCACACGGACCAGGGAAAACAGTTTATTATCCGAGTTGTTGGCCCCATATCCAGAAGCGCTGTCACGAATGACCCCAAGCAGATAGAGGGAATCTCCGGAGATGCAGACGGTTTCCAGATCATCCAGGGGCGACGTGAACGGGACGCTTTGGGAGACATAAACCATAGCGTTCGTACCTGCCGCCTCCTGTGCGCCGCCGCAGGCGGTCAGGCTCACTATCAGGAAGGCAGCAAGTATAAAGGCGGCATAAAACCTATTTGCTTTCATGGCATTACCTCTATAGAAAAAAGATCGGAAGGGATGATAGGTGAAGAGAAATATAGAAAAGGGGTTGAAGCATAGAAGAAAAGGGCGGATAGAATGCTCTTGCAAAAATTTCCTGGGCCTTACCTGTCACACCGCGCTCCCCTTCATTCTGCATCCATATCTGACTTTATCGCCCCGCGACATCTTATTATTGCAACTCCGCCAGATACAGTTCCACCCGGCTCTGAATGGTAGCGACGGTGTCACCCAGGGAATCGCCTCCTCATCCCAGTCCCTCTTTCTCGGTGCCGATAACCCGCAGCCAGGAGATATAGCTGTCTACTATCACAATTCCTGCGATTTTTTTCGGCGGACCAGAATAAGAGTCA
>CAJUOA010000082.1 GCA_910587785.1 uncultured Oscillospiraceae bacterium
CCAGGCCTTCGAGCCGGTGCTGGTGGAGGGCCGGGCCATCAAGCTCCACCCCCTGACCTGCACCGCCTTCAACGCCGACTTCGACGGCGACCAGATGGCCGTCCATGTCCCCCTCTCCGCAGAGGCCCAGGCGGAGGCGCGGCTTTTGATGCTCTCGGCCAACAACCTCCTGCGGCCCCAGGACGGCGGGCCCGTCACCGTGCCCACCCAGGACATGGTGCTGGGGTCCTATTACCTCACCTATGTCAACGACAAGGAGCCCGGCGCGGGCAAGGTCTTCGTGGACGAGGACGAGGTGATGCTGGCCTACAACGACCGGGTGGTGGGCATCCACGCCCCCATCAAGGTCCGCCGGGACTTCGTCTGGCAGGGCGTGAAGTACCGCAAGATCGTGGACATCACCCCGGGGCGCATCATCTTCAACCAGAACATCCCCCAGGACCTGGGATTTGTCGACCGCAGCGCCAAGGAGCACGTCTGCGACTACGAGATCAACATGACCTGCGGGGCCAAGGAGCTGGGGAAGATCGTCGACAAGACCATCCGCTCCCACGGCTTCACCACCGCCGCCGAGGTCCTGGACAACATCAAGTCCACGGGCTACAAGTACTCCACCCGGGGCGCGATCACCATCTCCATCTACGATATGTCCGTGCCCGCCAAGAAGTATGAGCTCATCCAGGAGACGGAACAGCGCATTGTGGACATCGAGGACGAGTACAAGATGGGCTTCATGACCAACGAAGAGCGCTACAAGGCGGTCATCGAGGAGTGGGAGAAGACCACCGATGACGTGACGAAGGCCCTTCAGGAGAACCTGGAGGAGCTCAACCCCATCTATATGATGGCCACCTCCGGCGCCCGCGGCTCCATGAAGCAGATCCGGCAGCTGGCGGGGATGCGGGGCCTGATGGCCAACACCGCCGGACGGACCATCGAGATCCCCATCAAGTCCAACTTCCGGGAGGGCCTGAGCGTGCTGGAGTACTTCATCTCCTCCCGAGGTGCCCGGAAGGGCATGGCCGACACCGCCCTTCGTACCGCCGACTCCGGCTACCTGACCCGCCGCTTGGTGGACGTCAGTCAGGAGGTCATCATCCGGGAGGACGACTGCGGCGTGGACCACGGCATCTGGGTGGAGGAGATCAGCGAGAACGGCCAGACTATCGAGAAGTTCGCCGAGCGCCTCCGGGGCCGCTTCCCGGTGCGGGACATCGTGGACCCGGAGACCGGGGAGGTCCTCTGCCCCGCAGAGCGGATGCTCAGCGAGGAGGACGCCGCTCTGCTGGAGAGCCGGGGCATCACCCGGGTGGAGATCCGCACGGTGCTGACGTGCAAGGCCAAGCGGGGCGTCTGCGCCCGGTGCTACGGCATGAACCTTGCCGCCGGCAAGCCCGTGGGCACCGGCGAGGCGGTGGGCATCATCGCCGCCCAGTCCATCGGCGAGCCGGGCACCCAGCTGACCATGCGCACCTTCCACACCGGCGGCGTGGCCGGCGGCGACATCACCCAGGGTCTTCCCCGTGTCGAGGAGCTCTTCGAGGCCCGCAAGCCTAAGAAGATGGCCACTCTCGCGGAGATCGGCGGCCGGGTCCGCTTCGAGAACAGCGCCAAGGGCTCCCTGCTGAACATCCATGTGGTGAGCGACGACGGGGAGGCGAAGATGTACTCCGTGCCCCACACGGGCCTGCGGGTGAACGACGGGGACCTCATCGAGAAGGGCACCGCCCTCAACGACGGCGCGCTGAACCCCCACGACGTGCTCCGCACCCGGGGGGCCCCGGCGGTCCACAACTACCTGATCCAGGAAGTGCTTCGCGTGTACCGCCAGCAGGGCGTGGACATCAACGACAAGCACATCGAGGTCATCGTCCGGCAGATGATGCGCAAGTGCCGGGTGGAGGACGCGGGGGACACCACCCTGCTCTCCGGGGCCATGGTGGATGTGCTGGAGCTGGACGCCGCCAACGAGGAGGTCCAGCGCCGCGCCGCCGCCGGGGAGCGCCGGGAGGACGGCGAGCCCCTGCGGGAGGCCGAAGTCACCCAGCTCCTCATGGGCATCACCAAGGCGTCTCTCGCGACGGATTCCTTCCTCTCCGCCGCCTCCTTCCAGGAGACCACCAAGGTCCTCACCGAGGCGGCCATCAAGGGCAAGGTGGACCACCTGTCCGGCCTGAAGGAGAACGTCATCATCGGCAAGCTGATCCCCGCCGGCGCGGGCCTGGGCGCGTACCGCGACCTGGCGTCCGTGGTGGTGCCGGACCTGGAGCCGCCGGCCCCGCCGGAGCCCCCGGAACGGGACCGGGATGAGGACGAGGACGACTTCCCCGCCTCCGAACCCACCGGGGAGGCCGAGGGCGCTGAGCCGGAGACCTCCGAGGCTTCGGAGGAGCCGGAGGAGGCCGCGGCTGAGACTGCGGAAGAGTAAACTTATCATGGGAGCGCGCCGTCTCACTGACGGCGCGCTCTTTCAGAAAGGTGCAATATGACGAAGATCTTGTTTGTCTGCCTGGGGAACATCTGCCGCAGCCCCATGGCGGAATTTGTAATGAAGGACCTGGTGGAGCGGGCGGGGCTCGCGGGTACATTCTCCATCGCCTCCGCCGCTACCAGCAGCGAGGAGGCCGGGAATCCGGTCTATCCCCCCGCACGGCGGAAGCTGGCGGAGCACGGCATCCAATGCGCGGGGAAGACCTCCCGGCAGCTGCGGGCGGAGGACTACGGGAAATACGACCTGCTCATCGGTATGGACGGGCGGAACCTGCGGAACATGGAGCGCATCTGCGGCGGTGACCCGGAGGGGAAGATCCATCTGCTGATGGACTACACGGACCGCCCCGGCGAGGTGGCGGACCCCTGGTATACCGGGGACTTCGAGAGGGCTTGGCAGGATATCCTGGAGGGGTGCGAGGGATTGCTTGCGCACCTTCAGGACAAGGCGCGAAGCGCAGAATAAAAGTTTCGTCCACCTTTTCAAAGGTGGTGGGGTCCAGGGGCAAAGCCCCTGGTGGGTTTGGGCGAAGCCCAACCTTCACACGTCCCTAAACAAAGATACCCCGGGAGGCGAAAACCTCCCGGGGTATCTTTTCAGGGGGTGATGAGCCAATACGCCGCCTTGTCCCCACCCTCGGAGAGGGAATCGGCCCAGGCGTTTTCACTGGCGTAGCGCAGGGTGAGGCCCCAGGGCTTGCACAAAACAGGGTATGCGTCGGCCCAGAGTTCGCCGTCCTGAAAGAGGGCGGGGGCGTAGAGGGCCTCCGGAACGCCGTTGACCTCCGCAGTACCGCTCCCGGCGGTAAAGACGATCTCCACATCGCGGTAGCGCATAACCGCCCGCTCTCCGTCCCAGCCGCAGGGGATGCCCAGGCCCTCGCAGAGGGCGAAGAGGGGCACGGAGAGGTTTTGGGCCCCGGGAAGCTCCTCCCCTGCGGGGATGGAGAAGGGGACGGGCAGGTGGGAGGTGTCCACGGGGTAGGGTCCGCCGCCATCCAGGGGATAGGCGGTGCCGTTGAAGACCAGGGCCTCCAGTTTGGTGATGTCCTGAATGGCGCCGAACTTCCAGGAGGACTTACAGCGGAAGGTGTCCTCCTTCTGGGCCATACTGCCGGAGGGGCCGGTGGCGTGGAGCTGACCCATGGTGGTCCAGGTGCCGTCCTGCCACAGGAAGTAGAAGAGCGGCGCGCCGCAGTTGGAAAAGGGCGTGGTATACCCGGCGGCGATGGAGAGGGGGGAGAGGGTGACGGTCTCCACCTCCACCGGGCCCCCGGCAGCGTGGTCCATGGTGCCTGCACCGGGTCCGGCGGCGTCCAGGCGGAGCGTCACAGACCGGATGGGCTTCACGGGCACGTCCAGGGAGAGCCGCCCGGCAGGGGCCTCCAGGCGGATGTCCACCGTGCGGGAGAGGCCCAGCTCCAGACTTGCGGAGAACTCCAGGCAGTCCGGTTCCTCACCGTCCAGCTCGCCGGATATGCTCTTGGAGCCGCCGCCAAAGATGCCCCCCATCTCGATGTCCAGCAGGCTGTCTCCCACCAGGTCCGCGCGGCGGAGGAACGCCCGCCCTTCCTCCGTCTTGGCCTGGACGGTGAGGGTGAGATAGACCTCGTTGCTGTCGGCTATGGAGCTGGTGACGGTGAGGCGGAGGTCCTGGTCCTCGGCGGAGAGGGGCTGGACGCTGATGAGGGAGGCGGCATAGCCGGTGTCGCCGTCCATCCAGGAGAAATAGCGGTCCAGTACGCTCCCCTCGGGCAGGGCAAGCTGTCCGGAGGCGAAGGCCGCGCCGGTGAGCAGGGCCAAGGCCGCCGCCAGGACCAGCGCGGCGCGGAGGGGCCTTCGTTGGGGCCGGGCTTCGGCGTCCAGGGCGGCGTCCACCCGGCGGAGGACGTCCCGCGCGCCGGGCATGGGGCAGGGGCCCCGGTGGGGGACCACCTGGGTCCAGAGGGTTTGCAGCCGGTTTTTCATCAGTCATCCGCTCCTTCCGATAACATGGCTTTCAGTTTTTTTCGGCCCCGGAAGAGCCGCTGTTTGGCGGCAGTCTGGGAGAGGCCCAACTCCAGGGCAGTCTCCTTGAGGGACGCCTCCTCGTAGTAATAGCGGAAAAAGAGGGTCCGGTCGGGCTCCCCCAGTTCCTCCACCGCCTCCCAGAGCCGCGCCGCCTGGTCCCGCCGGACCAGCAGGTCCTCGGGCCCGCCGCCGGGGGCGGGGGCGTCCTCCGGGAGGGGGTCCGCGGAGCGCTGGCGGCGGAGGAAGTCCACCGCCCGGTTCCGGGCCGCGGCGGCGAGCCACGGACGCAGCCCCTGGGCGGGGTCCAGGTCCGGGGCGTGCTCCCAGAGGGCGAGGAAGACATCGGCGGTGAGCTCCTCCACGTCCTCCCGTGCCGCACGGCCGGAGAGGGTGCGGCAGATGACCGTCCCCACGTAGGGCGTGAAGCGGCGCACCGCCTGGTCCAGGGCCGGACGGCTCCGGGCTTTCAGTTTTTCCGCAAGACGGCGCTCGTCCATGGCTGGTCTCCTCCTGGGCTCGTTCCGGAATGGGGTTCATTAGGAGATACGAAAAAAATGAGGAGTGGTTACGGAGAGCGGGGAAATTTTCCAAATTATTTTGCCGCCCCTTGCCCGCCGCCGCCTCATATGGTATACTGTATCCAAAGAAAAGAGAGGAGGCGGAAGCCATGGAGGAAAAACCGACTGTCCAGCAAAGGGCGCTGATCATCCTGGTGTCCGTGCTGGTGAGTCTCTGCGGGATCTGGTATCTCGAGGACTGCTTCGGGCTGAACACCTGCGGCAGCAGCGAGGCGTCCATGATCCGGTATCTGGAGGATCAGAGCATCGGCGGCTGGGGCTACTACAAGGTGCTGAAGACCGCCCGGGAGGGCTGGGTCCGGGCGGCGCTCTGCGAGAAGCGGGACGACCCGGAGACCCGGTACGTCATCTTCTTTGAACGGCGGCTCTTCGGCCTGCGCTGGGCGAAGCGGAGCGAGGGCCTCTTCCCCCCGGAGGGCCTGGCCCTTTCCGGGACCTGGAACAGTTGGAACAGCGACCTGTCCTCCCGCTGTGCGGCGGCGGTCTACGGCGACAACCGGACCGGCACCGTAGAGGGCTACGCCTCCGGCGACGCACCGGAGGTCCACCGCGCCAACCTGGAGGCGGACTATATCCTGGACCTCTACACCCTGGATGGCATCGAGGCCCTGCCTCAGGCGCTCCAAACCTACTGAAAGAAGCTCCCCGGACCCGCGTCCGGGGAGCTTTTTCCGTTACAGCACGCACTTCCCCCGCCGGAGGAACCGGCCCTCCGTGGGGAGCACCGCGCCGTCCCGGACGGCCAGGGTCCCCCGGAGGTAGACCCGCTCCACCCGGCCCCGGGTGGGGAAGCCCTCGTAGGGGGTGTAGTCCACGTTCTGGAGTTGACCGGCGGCAGTGACGGTCCCCCGGCGGTCCGGGTCGAAGACCACGACGTCGGCGTCCGCCCCGGCGGTGAGGGCGCCCTTCCGGGGCCAGCAGCCGTAGAGCTTGGCGGGGTTCTCGCTCAGCAGACGGCACATATCCTCCAGCCGGATACGGCCCTCCGCCACGCCGCAGGTGTACAGGAGCGCCCCCCGGTGCTCCACCCCCGGGAGCCCGCCGGGGATCCTGGTGAAGTCGTACCGCCCCGCCCGCTTCTGGGCGAGGGTGAAGGAGCAGTGGTCCGTAGCGACAGTGTCGATCTCCCCGTTTTGCAGGGCCTCCCAGAGGGCGAGGCGGTCCTCCCGCCCCCGCAGGGGCGGCGCACAGACGTACTTCGCCGCCTCCAGGCAGTCCGGGGCGTCGTACACGCCGTCCTCCAGCAGGAGGTAGTGGGGACAGGTCTCCACATAGACCCTCTGCCCACGCCGCCGGGCGGCGCGGACCTCCTCCAGCCCTTCCCTGGAGGAGAGGTGGACCACCACCACCGGCGTCCCCGCCACCTGGGCCATGCGGAGCAGACGGCCCACCGCCTCCGCCTCCAGCGCCGCCGGGCGGGTCCGGGGGTGGGAGGCCGGGGACAGCCGTCCCGCCGCCTTGGCATCGGCGGTGAGGACGTCGATGAGGGCGCTGTTCTCGCAGTGGACCCCGGCGAGGCCCCCGGCCTCCTTGATCCGCGCCAGGGCCCGGTACATCTCCCCCTCCGGGAGCATCATGGCCGGGTAGGTCATGTAGAGCTTGAAAGTGGGGATGCCCAGGTCGATCATCTCCCCGATCTCCCGGGAGATGCCCTCGTTCCAGTCGTCTACGGTCATGTGGAAGCCGTAGTCGCAGGCACAGCGCCCCTCCGCTTTTTCCCTCCAGCGCCGGAGGCCGCTGTGGAGGCTCTCCCCCTTGTCCGGCGCGGCGAAGTCCACCACTGTGGTGGTGCCTCCGGCCAGAGCGGCCCGGCTTCCGGTGCGGAAATCGTCGGCGGTGATGGTCCCGCAGACCTCCAGGTCGAAATGGGTGTGTGCGTCGATGAACCCGGGGAACAGAAGCTTCCCCGTGCAGTCGACGGCCTCCGCCCCGGGGGCGGTCATCTCCGCACCTACGGCGGCGATCCTTTCGCCCTCCAGGAGGACGTCCGCCGGGCGCACCCCGGCACCGCTGACAACGCGTCCGCCTTTTAACAGCGTTTTCATGGGTTTCCCCTCCTCTTTTTGGTTTCCTCCATTGTAACATAGAACGGTGGGCAGTTCCAGGGGGAGTTTGCCTCTGAATCAATGGTTTCATCCCTTTGGCCCCGGGAGCTTCGCGCCCCCGGACCCCCGGCTGCTTTTTCCGCGTGGAAAAAGCAGCCAAAAAGACGCTCAAGAAACGTAGTTTCTTGAGAATCTTCCTTGATTACGGGGGTTTTTTATTTACGCTACGACCTGTTTGACTCTTTTTCCCAATGTCTTCCCTGGGCCGATGCCGCTCAAATCGCTGGAACCACTCCCTGGCCCTTTGGCCTTCTTCGTTGGGTTCGCCTCCGAGAAGCACGATTCTTTGGAGAGACTACCGGGCCACCGGCACGGTGCGGGCGAGACTGCCCCGGAAAAATCGGAGGGCCCGGGTGCTTTCCCCCGGACCCTTGATGTAGCTATTTGGTCAATCCAGCTTCAAATCTCCCTCGCGAATCCACCCAATCTTGCGGAAGAACAGCCCGAACGCCCAGCAGAGTACCGCCGGAAGCACAAAAGAGATGAGGATCAGCCCGATCCAGTCCATCGCACCCGGAGTAATGGCAGCCGCCCCATTAGCAAGCGCCCGCTCACTGGGGGAGATCCACCCGGTCCATACCCCAATCTGCGCCACAAGACCGCAGGTGCCCATGCCGGAGGACACCGGAGCACCGTTCATCTCCAGCCCGAAAATACAGGTCGCAATAGGCCCCGTGACCGCCGAAGTCAGGATCGCCGGGAGCCAGATCCGAGGATTGCGCACGATATTGCCCATTTGCAGCATGGACGTGCCGATGCCCTGACTGACCAGACCGCCCCACCGGTTCTCCCGGAAGGACAGCACCGCGAAGCCCACCATATTGGCACAGCATCCCGCCACCGCCGCGCCGCCCGCAAGCCCCGTCAGCCCAAAGGCCGCGCAGATGGCCGCGGAGGAGATGGGCAGCGTCAGCGCCATGCCCACCAGCACTGAGACGATGATCCCCATCAGGAACGGCTGGAGGTCCGTGGCCCACATAATCACATTGCCCACCGCCGTGGCGGCAGTGCCGATCGCCGGGGCCCACCACGCCGAGAGTCCCACACCCACCAGGATGGTTACCAGGGGTGTCACCAGGATGTCGATCTTCGTCTCCTTGCTGACCGCCTTGCCAAACTCAGCGGCAATGACCGCGATAAAGAGCACTGCCAAGGGCCCGCCTGCCCCGGCCTGGTCGGGGATGAGGCTTGTGGAGCCCAGGGCATTGGCCGCGTAGCCTACCGTGGCCAGAGAGAAAAGCACCAGCGGCGGCGCTTGCAGAGCAAAGCCGATGGCCACCGCCATAGCCGCCCCGCTCATGGCCGAGGCGTACCCCCCCACGTCCACCAGAAAGGTCAGGCCCGTCTGCTCCCCTAAGGTCTTGACGATGGTGCCGATGAGCAATGAGCAGAAGAGGCCCTGCGCCATGGCCCCCAGAGCGTCAATGCCGTAGCGCTTGGCGGAGAGAACGATGTTTTTGCGCTTGAGAAACGCTTGAAATTGTTCCATCTTTCCATACCTGATTTCTTTCAGATTGTCAGGTGTCTTGACACCTGTCCTTATTGTATCCATTTCTTGGCTTTTGTCAAGAGTGGATTTTTCCAGACAGAGAGGACCCGGGCGTCCCTCCCATCCACAGGCAGAGTGTACAAAAATCGTCCTTAGTTCGCCCTTTCCCTTGCGTCTCCCGGGAAAACCTGCTATAATAACCCCGCAAACAAGAAGAGGAGACGCCTAATGACGATCAAAGACATTGCCCAGCTGTCCGGCTGCGGCGTAGCGACGGTGTCCCGAGTGCTCAACAACCACCCCGATGTCAGCGAGGAGACCCGGCAGAGGGTCCTCGCCGTGGTGGCCGAGCAGGGCTTCGAGCCCAACCGCAACGCCCGCCGCCTCAAACAGCAGGCGGGGACCGGTATCTCCATCATCGTCCGGGGAAAGCACAACATCCTCTTTGCCGACTTGGTGGAGCGCTTGCAGTCCGCCCTCCGCGGCGCGGAACGGGACACATCCATCCACTTTCTCGACGAGGAGGACGACGAGGTGGCCTACGCCTGCCGCCTCTGCCGGGAGCGAAAGCCCCCGGGCATCATCTTCCTGGGCGGGGACCTCAGCCATTTCCAGGCGCAGTTCCAGTGCGTGAGCACCCCCAGCCTGCTTTTGACCAACTGCGCCCGGGAGCTGGGCTTTCCCAACCTCTCCTCCCTGACCACCGACGACGAGGCCGCCGCCTACGCCGCCATAGCGTTCCTCGCCGGGCGGGGCCACCGGGCCATTGGCGTGCTGGGGAGCTGGAAGAGGTCCCAGATCGCCTGCCGCCGGATGCGGGGGTGCCGGAGGGCCTGCCGGGATCTGGGGCTGGACTTCGACCCCGCCGTCCAGGGCGAGGCGTGCCGCTACTCCCTCCCCGGAGGCTACGAGGCCGCAAAAGCCCTGCTGGAGCGCTGCCCGAACCTGACGGCCCTCTTCGCCGCCAGCGACGTGATAGCCCTGGGGGCGGTCCGCGCCATCCAGGACATGGGCGGCCGGGTGCCGGAGGACGTGTCCGTGATCGGCTTCGACGGCATCGCCTTCACGAACTACGTCAATCCCCGCCTCGCCACCGTGCGGCAGGACATCCAGTACATGGCCCGCCGGGGCGTGGAGGTCCTGCTGGGGAGCATGGAGGGCGGCGCGCCCTTCCATGAGACCGTGCCCTTCCGGCTGGAGACCGGGGAGAGCGTGGCGCAGGTGTAGAGCGCGCCCTTTGGTACGCAAGACGTTCGATGCAGGAGGAATAAAATGGACAGACCTGTTACAACACTGTTTATGTTGATGTCCGTCGACGGGAAAATCAGCACCGGCGCGGCGGACGAGTTAGATGTCGATCAGGATTTTCCCCAGATCGCGGGGCTCCGCGAGGGCCTGCACCAATATTATGAAATTGAGCAGACAACCGATCTGTGGGCCCTCAACTCCGGCCGGGTCCAAGCCAAGCTGGGCGTCAATACAAAGGAGCCGCCCAATAAAACGCCCGTGTCTTTTGTGGTGATCGACAACCACCATTTGAATGAACATGGGATACGGTATTTCTGCGCGTTATCAAAGCAGTTCGTTTTGATTACCACCAATGCAAACCATCCGGCATTTCACATTGAGGAAGACAATTTTCATATCATATATCAAGAAGAATTGTCGCTGAGGGACGCACTCATGCGCCTCAGAGCGGAATACGGCTGCGAGCGGATCACGGTCCAGACCGGCGGGACGCTCAACGGCTTGTTTCTTCGGGAAAAGCTGTTCGATCATGTCGATATCGTTGTCGCTCCCGTTTTGATCGGCGGCAAGGACACATCGACTTTGATTGATGGGGAATCCCTGCTTTCACAAGGAGAATTGTCGAAATTAGGGGTCCTGAAGCTGCAAGAGTGCGTTGTCCTGGAGAACTCATATTTGAGATTGCGCTATGAGGTGATCCGATGATCCAGTCCAGCCTGCGGGAGAGCGCGGCGCGGGTGTAGGAGGCGGTTATATATGGGAAGGACCCCAAAATGTAAACCAGAAAATTTGTGTATTGCAGTTTTGTTCGGAATTTGGCACATTGTAATGCCGCTGAGAGGCTATATGAATGGTGAAATGTCATTTGCGGCAATGGTGCTAATGGGGATCGGCTATATGATCCTTTCTGGAATTATGGGGATCAAATGGGGACTTCTTTACCGTGTGACAGGCAATCTATGGGTAGGACTTGGCGACCATCTATTCAACAATACCGTTGCTGCAAATATGCTCCATGTCATTTCTCTGACGGGCGCAGACGAATTGCAAATCGTCCGAATCATGATCGCACAGCTTATTTCCTTTGTATTTGTATTGGCAGTTTATTCAAAGAACAAAAAGCAACCAGATGATCCCCGCTTGCAAGAAAACGGAACGATCTTAATCAAAACAGGAGGAAACCACCATGTCAACCCAATCCTTTGACGTCATCGCCCTGGGCGAACTGCTCGTGGACTTCACGGAAAACGGCCTGAGCCCCCAGGGGAACCCCCTCTTCGAGGCCAACCCCGGCGGCGCGCCCTGCAACGTCCTGGCCATGCTCAAGAAGCTGGACCGCAGCTGCCTCTTCCTGGGCAAGGTGGGGGCGGATATGTTCGGCGATATGCTGATCAATGTGGTCCGGGAGGCGGGCATCTGCACCGGCTGCCTGGTCCGGGACCCGGACACCCGCACCACCCTGGCCTTCGTCAAGACCCTGCCCGGCGGGGACCGGGACTTCTCCTTCTACCGCAACCCCGGCGCGGACATGATGCTCACGGAGAAGGACGTGCCGGAGTATCCCCTGGAGCACTGCCGCATCTTCCACTTCGGCACCCTCTCCATGACCCACGAGGGCGTCCGGCAGGCCACCAGCAAGGCCATCGCCCACGCGAAGAAGGGGGGCGCTCTGCTCAGCTTTGACCCCAACCTCCGCCCGCCCCTGTGGGAGAGCCTGGAGCAGGCCCGCACCCAGATTGCCTATGGCCTGGGGCAGTGCGATATCCTGAAAATCTCGGACAACGAGCTGGAGTTCATGACCGGGCAGACGGACTTCGACAAGGGGGCCGTCCTGCTTCGGGAGCAGTACCCCAACATCCGGCTTTTGAACGTCACCGCCGGGGCGGAGGGGAGCTATTCCTACTATGCGGACCAGCGGGTGTTCGTCCCGGCCTGCAAGCTGGGGGGCACCATCGAGACCACCGGGGCCGGGGATACGTTCTGCGCCTGCGTGCTCAACTTCGTGCTGGAGAAGGGGCTGGAGGGCCTCACGGCGGGGGACTTGGAGCAGATGCTCCGCTTTGCCAACACCGCCGCCTACCTCGTCACCACCCGGAAGGGGGCCATCCGCTCCATGCCGGAGCGGGCGGAGGTGGAGGCCCTGCTGGACAGGGCTTTTTGAGCAACATATGATTGAGAAAACGTACGCGGTACTGCGCCTTCATTATTCGATGGACGGCGCGGAGCAGGTCCTCTGTCCGGTGGTCCTTTTCGGCGCGGAGGATACGGTGCTGGTGGACTGTGGGTATCCGGACTCCCTGGAACAGTTAGAGGAAGCGCTCCGCGCCTGCGGGGTGGAAGCGAGGGACCTCACCAAGCTGGTGCTGACTCACCAGGACGACGACCACATGGGCGCGGCCGCCGCGTTGAAGGCGAAGTATCCGGCTCTGCAAGTTTTGGCTTCCCCGGAGGAGGCGCCCTATATCGAGGGGCGAAAAAAGAATCTCCGTCTCCAGCAGGCGGAGGCGTTGCAGGACCTTCTCCCGGAAGAGCGGAAGACATGGGGGGAGCGGTTCTGCAGGAGGCTCCGGCTCCTCCAGGGGGTCCCGGTAGACGGGCTGATCCGAGAGGGAGACATCTTCGACTGGGGCGGCGGATGCCGAGTCTTGGCCACCCCAGGGCATACGCCGGGGCACCTCTCCCTGGTTTTTTCCCACGAGGAGTTCTGCGTTACCGGCGACGCGGCGGTGCTGGAGAGCAACGGATTGTCTGTAGCCAACCCCGGCTTTTGCCTGGACCTCAGGGAGGCGGAACGGTCCCTCCGGCGGCTCCAGGATCTTCCAAGCGCCCGGTACATTTGTTATCACGGGGGTATTTTGGAGATGCAGGCACTCCCCCTTGACTTTCCCTCCGGGACGTGATAGGCTGTAGGGGAAGCGGTCTCCCGGAGTTTCCGGCGGCTGAATGGGGTGAGAAGCCCCGCGAGTGGGTCACTGTGATGCCTCCCTGGAGGGGCTGAGTCAGGTCTGCCGCGACCGCTTCGCGGCTTCCTGCCGTCACCGGGGACCGCACTGCGCCCGTAGTGTATTTGCGCGCCCTGCCTGAGACGGTGGGGCGCGCTTTTTCGCGTTTTTCAGGAACATATTTGGAAGGAGAACTGCCCATGAAGACCGGTTTACTGGTGGTGAGCTTTGGCACCACTCATTTGGATACTTTGGAGAAGACCATCGCCGCGGCGGAGCGGGACCTTGCCGCCGCGTTCCCCGGCGTGCCGTGCTACCGGGCGTTTACCAGCGGCATTGTCCGGGAGCGGCTGAGGAGCAGGCAGGGCCTTGTGGTGGACAGCGTCCCGGAGGCCCTGGCGCGGATGCGCGGCGACGGCGTGGAGCGGGCGGTGGTCCAGCCTACGCTGCTCATCCCCGGGGAGGAGTTCGACCGCCTGCGGGCCGAGGTGCTGGCAAACGCGGGGGATATGGCGGTCTCGCTGGGACTGCCGCTGCTGTGGGATGACGGGGACCTGATCCCGCTGACGAAGCTTCTGGAGCGGGCCTACCCGATGGAGGAGGACCAGGTGCTTTTGGCCATGGGGCATGGGACGGACCACAGTGCCAACGGCATCTACCACCGTCTGGCCCGGTGCATGGCGGAACGGAGCGGACGTCTGGCGCTCTGCACGGTGGAGGGCACGCCGTCTTTTCAGGATGCCATCGACGCACTCTTAGCGCAGGAGCGGCGGCGGGTCCATCTGGCGCCCCTGCTGTTGGTGGCGGGCGACCACTCCAAGAACGACATGGCCGGGGACGGCCCCGACAGTCTGCGCACGCTTTTGGAGCAGGCGGGATTCCAGGTGACGTGGAGCCTGCGGGGGCTGGGAGAGCTGCCGGAGGTCCGGGAGAAGCTGGTGCGCCGGGCGCGGAGCGCTTTCGAGGTTCTGCCGGAGAAGTAGGAGGGTGCTGTGAGGTTAGCTGTTTTTGCTTTCAGCAGGCGGGGGTGTGAGACGGCCCGGCGGGTCCGGGGGGCTTTGACTTGGGATGAGTGCCGGTGCTGTGCGCCGGAGAAGTACGCGGGGGAGGCGTTTGAAGCCATCGCGCCGCCCTGCTCACGGTTCACGGGGCCGGTGTTCCAGTGGGCGGACGCCATGGTCTTTGTGGGGGCGGCGGGGATCGCGGTGCGGTCTATCGCGCCCTATGTGCGTGACAAGCGGTCGGACCCGGCGGTATTGTGTGTAGACGAGCTGGGGCGGTTTGTCATCTCCCTGCTCTCGGGGCATATTGGCGGGGCCAATGCGCTGGCGGAGGAGCTGGCGGAGAAGTTGGGGGCGGTGCCGGTGGTGACTACGGCTACGGATCTGCATGGGAAGTTCTCCGTGGACGCCTGGGCTGCGCGGGAGGGTCTGGCTATCAGCAGCATGGGGGCGGCGAAGGAGGTGTCCGCCGCGATCTTGGAGGGGCCGGTGCCTCTGTGCTGTGATTTTCCTGTCTCCGGGGACCTGCCTGCGGGCACGGTGGCCGGGGAAGAGGGGGAAATCGGGATCTGTGTCTCGTGGAGGGACAGGAAGCCCTTTGAGAGGACTTTACTTCTGGTGCCGAGGGTAGTCCATGTGGGGATCGGGTGCCGGAGAGGGGTATCGAAGGAACGTATTGCCGCCGCTGTGGAGAAGGTGCTCGTGGAGAATCAGGTCCATCCGCAGGCTGTAAAATGTGCCGCCTCCATCGACCTGAAGCGGGAGGAGGAGGGGCTGCTGGCCTTCTGTGAGGAGCGGGGGTGGCCGGCGGCGTTCTACTCCGCCGGGGAGCTGACGGCGGTGGAAGGAGAGTTCACCGCCTCGGAGCGGGTATTGCGGGTGACGGGGGTGGACAATGTGTGTGAGCGGGCCGCGATGGTTGGTGCGGAGCGGCTCATTGCAGGGAAGACTGTCTGTGAGGGCGTCACTGCGGCGCTGGCGGTAGAGGGGTGGACGGCGCGGTTTTGAGGGGTGCGAGAGGAGCTGGCGCGGCAGGTATTGGCAGCGTGCACGGATGATATCCGCCCCTATGAAAGTGGAGCGAAGCAGCATTCATCAAAGCGGCGCACGGGCCGTCGCGCCCTATGAAGGGATGGGCAGTATCGCCCGCACCGTGCCGGTGGCCCGGTAGTCTCTCCAAAGAATCGTGCTTCTCGG
>CAJUOA010000083.1 GCA_910587785.1 uncultured Oscillospiraceae bacterium
CCATCGTGTTTGCGGTCCAAGCCCTGCGGGGGACCATCTCTCAGGACTTCATGACGATCTATGCAGTGATTATCGCGTTTTATTTTGGGACCCAGAGCCAAAAGGTGCAGGACGCGGTGGAGGGTCGGAACGATGGCTGACGTACTGGACACCGCCCGGCGAGAGCTGGGCACTACCGAGAGTCCTGCCAACTCCAACAAGGTCCGCTATAACACCTGGTACTATGGCCGGGAGGTCTCCGGCGATGCGTATCCCTGGTGCATGGCGTTCGTGCAGTGGGTGTTCGCCCAGGCGGGGAAGGTATTGCCCTACAAGACCGCCTCCTGCTCCGCTCTGCTGAGCTGGTACCGGCAGAACAGGCCGGAGTGCATCGTCAGGGACCCCATGCCCGGGGATATCATCCTCTACACCTTCAGCCACACCGGCATCGTGGAAAGCGTGCAGGGTAGCACCGTCACCGCCATCGAGGGCAACACCTCCGCTGGGAGCAGCGGCAGTCAGGCCAACGGCGGCGGGGTGTTCCGGCGCACACGGAACAAGAGCCTTGTCAGGGCGTACATCAGACCCTTCGGGGAGGAAATGGAGGAAGACATGGACATCGACAAGCTGCTGAGTGAAATGACGGACGAGCAGGCGTACCGGCTCATGGCGAAGGCCCAGGCCTACGCCGCTGCGCTCCCCGACCCGGACTGGAGCGTGAAAGAGGGTCACTGGGCCCGGGCCACCGCCGCAGGGATCGTCAACGGCGCAGCGCCGGAGGGGCTGGTCAAGCGGTGCGAGATCGCCGCTATTATGGGGCGCTGCGGGATGCTGGGATGAAGAAATTCATCTTTGCCAACATCATCATCGTGGCCTGCATCACCCTCAGCGCGGCAGTGACGGCGGCGGTAGTCTACGAGTACCACCGGCTGGATACTGTCATGCCCGCAGGCGTGGTCACGGCCCTGCTGGGGCTCTGGGGAGGGGAACTGCTCATCATCGCCCTGCGGCAGATCTTCGGCAGTGACGTCATGCGGAAGCCGCCGGAGGACAGGCCTAGTATATAAAGCAAATCCAGGCTGTCAGGGGATTCAACCTCAGACAACCTGGATTTGTTTTTTTGATAATAGTTTATTGATATCAGGTCCTCCATACTGACTAATAATCACCGACGCCAGCTTCGGGTTGGTATTTTTGATCTTGACAGGGTACTGGAGCCGTTTTTCATAGACAAACATTACTTCCGTCCTCCTTCATAATCCCAGGGCCAGGGGTCGTTGAGCCAGGTATAGCCGGCATCCGTGACAGCGCTCTGCTGGATGGGGCCGTAGGCGGCCTCGTAGCGTTGTCGGCCCTCTTTGAACAATTTCACATAATCTATATACAGGGCCAGTGCCTCCTGATCGTCCTGGTGGGTATCCAGGTACAGTCCCAGCTCGTTGATGGCAAAGCCCAGCGCCATCAGCTCACAGAGGGCGGTGTTGTCACAGTTCATCCTGCTCTTGACAGCCCGGAAGAAGGGCAGGTTCAGTCCGGGGAAGAGCGTACCGGCGGCCAGGGCATCCATCTGACTGTACCGCTCGGCATTCCTGCTTTGCACAGGGATATAGGGAAACGCCAGACCAGCGCATTTACCGGGCAGAGAGCCCTCCATGACGCCGCAGGCGGTGGGAGTTACATTCTCCAAGGGGATCACTCCTTCAGGAAAGTGGGGCGCGCTTGCGCCCGTAATTCATCCTATGCCCACCGGCAGGAAGTGTGCGCATAAGCGAGGGAGGGGACGCATAGAGTGCAGGGAGGTGGTCACATGTTCATCACATTCAAAAAGTGGAGCGCACTGTATATTCTGGTGCTGTTGGTCCTGTTTGCGGGGTTTGCGGCCATTTTGTGGCGGGGGAGCGCCATCAATGCGTCCAAGAATCTGATCCTGGAGCAGGCGGGGGAGGCCGTGCTGGTCATCGACCCGGGCCACGGAGGTATGGACGGCGGCGCGGTGGCGGCAGACGGCACCGTCGAAGCGGGGATCAACTTGGCGGTGGGCCTGCAGATGGAGGCGCTCTCAGAGCTCCTGGGCCGGGAGGTGCTCCTCACACGGCGGGAGGACGTGTCCCTCCACGACGAGGCCGCCGGTTCCGTGCGGCAGAAAAAGGTGTCCGACCTGAGGAACCGGGCGGACTTGGCCAACAGCGTCCCCGGAGCGGTTCTGATCAGCATCCATCAGAACAGCCTCCCGGAGGCGAAGACCGTCCACGGGGCCCAGGCCTTCTACAACCTCGGCGGAGAGGCCCTTGCCCAGGGGGTTCAGGCGGCGCTCAATACTGCGATCAATGACCGCCCCAAAGAGCCCAAAGCCGCCGGAAGCGGCATCTATCTTCTGGAGCACACCCAAATCCCGGCGGTACTGGTGGAGTGCGGGTTTCTGTCCAACCCCGATGAGACGGCTCTGCTGAACACCGAGGCCTATCAGACCCGGTTGGCTGTCACGATCCTGGCGTCGGTGCTGGAAAATTTGCCTTGAAAGGGGCTTCCCAAATCGAAACGTTTGTTGTATAATAAGGGAAAGTAAAGAGCCGGGAGGTACCCCATGGCAAAAAGCAGGACGATATTTTATTGCACTGAGTGCGGCAACGAGACACCGAAGTGGGCGGGGAAGTGCCCCGCCTGTGGTGCGTGGAACACGGTCGTGGAGCAGGAGGCGGCGCCAAAAACCAAGTCCGGCCGCTCCGCCGGGACGATGCGCGGCGGCTTTCACACGGTGAAGGCGGTGTCCATCACGGAGGTGGACGCCCAGGAGGAGATCCGTTTCTCCACCGGCATGGGAGAGCTGGACCGGGTCCTGGGCGGCGGCGCGGTGAAGGGCTCCCTGGTCCTGGTGGGCGGTGCGCCTGGGGTGGGGAAGTCTACCCTGTTACTGCAGATTTGCGGCAGTCTCTGCCGGTCCAGCCGGGTGCTGTACGTGTCCGGGGAGGAATCGGTGCGGCAGCTGAAGCTCCGCTCCCAGCGGCTGGGGGTGGCCAGCGGGAGCTTACTGGTGCTCTCGGAGACGGGACTGGAGGATATCCTGCAAGCCGTAGCGGCGGAGGAGCCGGATATCCTCATCATCGATTCCATCCAGACCATGTATAACGGTGCCCTGGACAGCCCTCCCGGCAGTATCGGACAGGTGAAGGACTGCACCATGTCCCTCATGCAGATTGCCAAGAGCCGGGACATCACCGTCTTTGTCATCGGACATGTGAACAAGGAGGGCTCCATTGCCGGGCCCAAGGTCCTGGAGCACATGGTGGACTGTGTGCTCTACTTTGAGGGGGAACAGCACAGCACCTGCCGCATCCTCCGGGCGGCGAAGAACCGCTTCGGGGCCACCAACGAGATCGGCGTGTTCGAGATGCTGGATACGGGCCTCGCGGAGGTGGAGAATCCCTCCCAGATGCTCCTCTCCGGCCGTCCGGACGGCGCGCCGGGTACCTGCGTCACCTGTGTTATGGAGGGGATGCGGCCTGTTTTGGCGGAGATTCAGGCCCTCTTGGCCCCCACGGCCTACGGCAACGCCCGCCGCTCCAGCAACGGCTTCGACTTTGGCCGCGCCGCCATGCTCCTCGCGGTATTGGAGAAGCGGGGGGGACTGAAGGTCTCCGTCTGCGACGCCTATCTGAACATCATCGGCGGTCTGAACCTGGACGAGCCCGCCGCCGACCTGGCGGCGGTGCTGGCGCTGGCCTCCAGCTACCTGGACCGCCCCATCCCCGCCGACTTCGCCGCCATCGGCGAGGTGGGCCTCACCGGAGAGCTCCGGGCCGTCAACAACCTGGAGCAGCGCCTCAGCGAGGTGCGCCGCCTGGGCTTCAAGACCTGCGCCGTCCCCCGCCGCCGCTCCAAGCCCCTGCCGTCCCTGGACGGCCTCCAGGTCCTGGAGGCCGCCAACATCGTTGAGGCCATCCGCGCGGCGCTGGGGAAGTAGGCAGTCTTCTCTTTTCTTTTGTGTACAAAAGAAAAGAGAAGCAGAAAAGAAAAAACTTTTTGCGGCGAAACGTTGTTTCGCCTTTGGAGAGGCTATGTACAAATGTCTATGCTGTGGGTGGTACACGCTCCCGGTGCCGCCGGAGGAGGCGGCCGCCTTCATCTGCCCGGTCTGCATGTGGGAGAACGACGTGTTTACTGCCAACGTGGACGAGCCCAGCGACGAAAACCACAGTCTGACCCTGCGGCAGGGGAGGGCGAACTACCAGGAATATGGGGTATGTGACGTAAGATTGAAGCAATACGCCCGAGAACCAACAGAGGAGGAGCAAATGAATTACCATAAGATTAACCACCAGGGGTCCAAAATCCTGGAGACAGAGCGCCTGATTCTGCGCCCCTTCACATTAGACGATGCAGGGACAATGTTTCGCAACTGGGCCTCCGACCCGGAGGTGACGAAGTTCCTCACGTGGCCCACCCACGCCTCCCGGGAGGTGTCGGAGAAGGTCCTGCAAGACTGGGTGGAGCAGTACGAAAAGCCGGACTGCTACCAGTGGGCCATCGTGCCCAGGGAGCTGGGGGAGCCCGTTGGCAGTATTGCCGTGGTCGGTCAGGACCAAAGGGCAGGGAAGGCCACGGTGGGGTACTGCATTGGACGGGGGTGGTGGCATCAGGGGATCACCAGCGGGGCTATGGCGCGGGTGATTGATTTTCTGATCGGGGAGGTTGGATTCAACCGCGTTGAATCTTGGCACGACCCGCGCAATCCAAACTCCGGCGCGGTGATGGCCAAGTGCGGCATGACGTATGAGGCCACGCTCCGTCAGGCGGACTGGAACAACCAGGGCATCTGTGATCTGTGTATGTATGCAATCCTCGCGGAGGATTGGCACAGGAGGGACATGGGGAGAACAGAAAGGCAAATAATTGAACAAAACGGTATGTTATGAATGATACAACTCTCCGGGAGCTGTTGGGTGGTGTTGATGAGAATGAGGCCGTCGATACACCGGTTCACTGGATCGGCGGCGGAAGCATCATCCAGCCGGGCGTGACCATTGGAGAAAACAGCGTGATCGGCGCTGGGAGCGTGGTGACACGTTCCATCCCGGCAAATTCTGTCGCAGTGGGTAATCCGTGCAGGGTTGTCCGGTGCTTTGCTGCGAATGATTAGGCTGGCCGCAGGTCTGGTTTTGCAATGCGGCAGGCCGCGATTGAACAGAAGCATCTATTTTACTCAGCCGCCTTGCTTCCGGCGGCGCGGCGTGCTATAATGTTCCAAAAGCTAGGAAAGGGAAGATGTGGGGATATGAGGAATTGAACAAAATAAAAATTTTGTTCAATTCAGAGGAGGGCAACCCCGGTTTTGTGCTCTGGGAGCCCCTCCGGCCATTCCCACGGCCTCACGGCAAAACATATGACAAACTACCGAGACGAAGCGCCGCAGGTCCTGTGTGATTTTCTCTCGTACCACGAGACCATCAAGGCGCACTCACAGAAAACTGTAGACGAATACTTCCTGGACCTGCGGAATTTCTTCCGCTACATGAAGCAGGCCCGGGACCCGGCGCTGCGGGACAAGCCCTGGGATGAGATATCCATCCTGGACGTTGACGTAGCGTTCATCCGTTCCATCACGCTGACGGACATTTATGGCTATTTGACCTATCTCAGCCGGGACCGGGCCCAGCAGCCCAACAGTGACCGCACGGAATACGGCCTCAGCGCCACCACTCGGGCCCGGAAAATCGCCACGCTCCGCTCTTTTTTTAACTATCTGACCCAAAAAGCCCACCTTTTGGAGGTCAATCCGGTCAAGGACCTGGATTCTCCCAAGCTGATGAAGACCCTGCCCAAGTACCTGACCCTGGACGAGAGTATGGAGCTTCTGGAGAGCGTGGACGGAACCAACAGTGAGCGGGACTACTGCATCCTGACGCTCTTCCTCAACTGCGGCCTGCGAATTTCCGAACTCATCGGCCTGAACCTCAGTGACATCCAGGATGACGCCCTCCGGGTGCTGGGCAAGGGCAACAAGGTCCGCATCGTCTACCTCAACGACGCCTGCAAGGACGCCCTCTCCTACTATTTGGACGTGCGCCGTCCCATCAGCGGCAGGGACCAGAACGCCCTGTTCCTCTCCTCCCGGGACCAGCGCATCAGCCGTTCCACCGTCCACGCGCTGGTGAAAAAACACTTGGCCCGGGCGGGGCTGGACAGCACCCAGTATTCTGCCCACAAGCTCCGCCACACCGCCGCCACCCTCATGCTGGGCAGCGGCGTGGACGTGAAAGCGGTCCAGGAGGTCCTGGGGCATGAACATCTGAACACGACGGAAATCTACACCCATATCGACAACGAGGCCCTCCGGGTGGCCGCCCGGGCGAACCCCCTGGGGAAGGTCAAGAAAAAATAGGGGCCGGGCGCTGGGCCCTCCCCTATTTTCTGACCCCTAAAAAGTGCAGGAACCGGATCGCCTGATAGTCGTAGGTATCCAGCGGCCGGTTGTCGGCATCGTAGCTGTGGGCGGCGATAAGCACATCCCTAGGACTCAAGGCAGGAGTCCGCAGCAGGGAGACCACCACGGGCGAGTGGTTCCACGCCTTGCCGGAGAAGGACAGCTGCACCACGTCCCCCGGCAGGATCTGACGGATGCCGGTCACCTCCGCCACGGGCCCCACGGTGGCCTCTTCCCTGGTCATGAAGTTGTAGAAGTATTCCACCCCGGTCCAGGCTGGGGCCTTATTGTTAGCGTCGATGTAGTACCACCCCAGGTCCTTGGTGAAGTTCATCACCCCGCTGCCCGCATAGACACATTGGGAGGCGAAATTGGTGCAGTCCCCGCCGATATGCTCGTAGTCGTAGAAGGCAGGATTCCTGCCGTAGGCCCACCGGCGGGCGTACCGGACAGCGGCGTTGCGGTCGTAGGCCTCCAGCGTGCTCGGGTCGAATCGGTCCAAAAAGCATCACCCCTTCCGCACAGTCTATGCGGAAGGGGTGATGATCGTTCAGGTATTCCAGAGAAAATTTTGTTCAATTATTTCCGGTTGATCCGCAGGGTGTTGAGGATGCAGATCATGCAGACGCCCACGTCGGCGAACACCGCCGCCCAAAGCTCCACCTGGCCCAGCACCAGCAGGAGCATCACCAGCACCTTGACCACGATGGAGAACACGATGTTTTCCGCAGCGATCCGGGTGGTGCGGCGGGCGATCCGGATCCCGCTTGCGATCTTCCGGGGCTCGTCGCCCATGATGACCACGTCCGCCGTCTCGATAGCCGCGTCCGCTCCCAGGCCGCCCATGGCGATGCCGATGTCTGCGGCGGCCAAAACGGGCGTGTCGTTGATGCCGTCTCCTGCGTAAAGGAGTTTTCCTTTACTGGATAGGCCGCTGCGCAGTTTTTCCAGCTCTGTGAGCTTATCCTGGGGCAGGAGCTCCCCGATGGCGGCGTCCAGGCCCAGCTCCCTGCCGATCTCCTCCGCCGCCTGGCGGGTGTCGCCGGAGAGCATAGCCGTGCGCCGCACCCCAAGCTCCTTGAGCTGCTTGATGGCGGAGGCGGCATCGCTCTTGGGCGCATCCCGCAGGAGCACCGCCCCCTGGTATACGCCGTCCAGTGCCACATGGACCGCCGTCGCGGCGCCGGTATCCAGCTTGGGGACGCTGATACCAAGCTCTGTCAAGTAGTCTGCCTTTCCAGCTAAGATGTGCCGTCCGCCTGCTGTCACGGACACGCCGTGGCCCGCGTTCTCCTGGGCGCCGGTGATGGTATCCACCGCCACCTCCCCTGCCGCGGCAAGGATCGAGCGGGCGATGGGGTGGTTGGAGCGGCTCTCTGCCAAGGCGGCAAGCTCCAGGAGCTTTTCCTGGGAAATCCCCGGGGCGGGCACGCACTTGGCCAAGGTGAAGCGGCCTTCCGTGAGCGTGCCGGTCTTGTCGAAGGCCACCACCTCCGCCTCCGCCAAGGTCTCAAGGTGGTTGCCGCCCTTGACCAGGATGCCCTCCCGGGAGGCGCGGCCGATCCCGGCGAAGAAGCTCAGAGGCACGGAGATCACCAGCGCGCAGGGACAGGACACCACCAGGAAGCCCAGGGCGCTGTAGACGGAGTCCCGCCAAGTCATGAGCCCCGCGAGAGGCGGGACTACCGCCACCACCGCCGCAGCGAGACAGACGATGGGGGTATACACCCGGGCAAAGCGGGTGATGAACTTCTCGCTTGCGGCTTTCTTCTCCGAGGCGTGCTCCACCATCTCCAGAATTTTGCTTGCAGTGGACTCTCCGAAGGACTTCTCCACACGGAGCTCCAGTGCGCCGGTGAGGTTGATGCACCCGGCCATCACGCTCTTTCCAGGGCCGATGTCACGGGGCATGGACTCGCCGGTGAGGGCCGCCGTGTCCAGCTGGGACGCGCCGGAGACCACCACGCCGTCCAGAGGGACCTTCTCCCCTGCCCGGACCAGGATGGACGCGCCCACCGGCACGTCCCGGGCCTCCACGGCGCGGGCCTCGCCGTTCTCCAGGAGGTTGGCGTGGTCGGGACGCACGTCCAGCAGGGCGGAGATGGACTTGCGGGAGGAGGAGACGGCCTTGGTTTGCAGATACTCCCCCAGCCGGTAGAGGAGGAACACCAGCACGCCCTCGGGAATCTCGCCGATGAGAACCGCGCCGATTCCGGCGATGGTCATAAGGAAGCTCTCTCCGAAGATGTTCCCATTTTTGATATTGCGCACCGCCTGCACGGCGATCTCCCCTGCTACCACCAGAAACGCCGCCAAAAGGACGACGGTGCCCCACATAGGGTTCGCCGTATAGAAGCTCCGCAAGAGCAGTCCGGCAACCAGCAGGACCGCGCCAATGCTTAGAGTGATGAGCTCCTTCCGGGCCTCCTCCGGGGCCTGCTCGTGGTTGTGGTCGTGGCCGCAGCCGCAGGTATCCCCGTGGGCGTGATCGTGGCCGCAGCAGTCGTGGTCATGGTGGTGCTCGTGGTCATGACCGCAGCCGCAGGCATCCCCGTGGACGTGCTCGTGGGTATGTCCGTGCTCATGATGGGCATGGCCGTGGTGCTCATGCTCGTGGGTGTGGACTGCCTCTCTGGTCTTTTCATCCATTTTGTTAGCCCTCCATTTCTTCCATCACATGGTCGAACGCCATTGCAAAGATCTGCGCGATGTGCCCGTCGTCCAGGGAGTAGTAGACCACTCTCCCCTCCTTGCGGCTTTTGACGATGCGGGCGGCCTTGAGCACTCTCAGCTGGTGGCTGATGGCGCTCTGGGTCATGTTCAGCAGTGCCGCCAGGTCGCACACGCACATCTCCTCGATGTTCAGCGCGCAGAGGATGCGTGCCCTGGTGGAGTCTCCGAAGACCTTGAAGAGCTCCGACACCTCGTACACCGGCGTTTCGTCCGGCATCTTCTCCCGCACCCGGGCGAGGACGTCCTCGTGGATGACCGTTACCTCACACAGCTCGACGGGGTCTTTTTCCCTGACCATGGATCGCTCCTTTCCTCCGAGATGGAAAACTGAATTATTGAACATATGAGCAATTATTCACGTTTTTATTATACACCGTAGCCGCCATTTGTCAAGAGGGAACTTTCCATTCCACGCCGCTTTTTCTCTCCGGCAAAAAACCGCCCGAGGGCGGTCCCCCGGGCGGTTCGGTCATAGTTTGGTGATATGGGCCCCTGCGGCGCGGAGCATCAGCTTTTTGGTCCCCACGCCGTCGAAAGCCACCTCCACCAGCGCGTCGCCCCCCATGGGCCGGACGCTGAGCACCATCCCCTCTCCGAAGGTCCGGTGGCGGATGGCGTCGCCCTTGCCGAGCTCCAGCATGGGCGCGGACTGGGCCGGGCTGGGCTGGGTGAAGCCCGGGTCCCGCTGGGGCTTAGGAGCCCGGGTGCGGGGGCGGAAGAAATTGGCGTTGTGGGCGGGCGCAGCGGTGGAGCGGGCCTCGTCCTCATCCGCGGCGGCGATGGAGCCGGGCTTGCTCTGCCAATCAATGGCCCCCTCCGGCAGTTCCTCCAGGAAGCGGGAGGGCTGGTTGCTGTTGGTGCGGCCGTAGAGCATCCTCTGCCGGGCGCTGGTCATGACCAGCTTCTCCCGGGCCCGGGTCATGGCAACATAGCACAGGCGGCGCTCCTCCTCCATCTCCGCCTCGTCGCCGATGGCGCGGATGCCGGGGAACAGCCCCTCCTCCATGCCAACCACGTAGACGTTGGGGAACTCCAGCCCCTTGGCGCTGTGCATGGTCATGAGGGAGACGCAGTCGCCGTTCTCATTGGCGTTGTCCAGGTCCGTGTAGAGGGCCACGCTGTCCAGGAAGCCCGCGAGGGAGGCGTCCTCCGGCTCCCCCTCCAGAAAGCCCAGGATGCTGGAGCGGAGCTCCTTCACGTTCTCGATGCGGCCCCGGCTCTCCATGTCCTTCTTCTCCTCCAGGGCCTTGATGTACCCGGTCTTCTCACAGACCGCGTCGTAGAGCTCCGGCAGGTCCTCCGTCTCCTCCAGGGCCCTGAGCGCTTTGATGAGGTCCGTGAAGGCCTGGAGCTTGGCCGCGCCGCTGCGCACCTCCGGGTACTCCCCCGCCCGCTCCATGATGTCGAAGAAGCTCTTCCCCTCCCGGGCGGCGATCTGCCCCACCCGGTCCAGGGTGGTGGCGCCGATCCCCCGGGCGGGGACGTTCACGATCCGGCGCAGGCGCAGGTCGTCGGCGCTGTTGTGGATGACGCAGAGGTAGGCGAGCATGTCCTTGACCTCCGCCCGGTCGAAGAACTTCATACCCCCGTAGACCTTGTAGGGGATGCCGTTGCGCTTGAGGGCCATCTCCAGGGCGTTGGACTGGGCGTTGGTGCGGTAGAGGACGGCGCTGTCCTTCCAGTGCCCCCCCTGGGTGCAGGAGGCGAGGATCTTCCCGGCCACGAAATTGGCCTCGTCCCCCTCGCTGTGGACACTTTTCACGAGCACCTTCTCCCCCGCCCCGGCCTGGGTCCAGAGCTCCTTCCCCTTCCGGCCCACATTGTTCTGGATGACAGTGTTGGCCGCGTCCAGGATGTTCTGGGTGGAGCGGTAGTTCTGCTCCAGGCGGATGGTGCGGCAGGCAGCGTACTGCTTCTCAAAGTTCAGGATGTTCTCGATATTGGCCCCCCGGAAGCGGTAGATGGACTGATCGTCGTCGCCCACCACGCAGATGTTCTCCCGTCCCCCGGCCAGGAGGCGGGCAAGGAGGTACTGGAGGTGATTGGTGTCCTGGTACTCGTCCACCAGGACGTAGCGGAACTTCTTCTGGTAGTAGTCCCGGACCTCCTCGTCCTTTTGCAGGAGGTGGACGGTGTGGAAGATGATGTCGTCAAAGTCCAGGGCGTTGGCCTCCCGGAGGCGGCGCTGGTAGCCGGAGTAGATCTCCACGATCCTGGGCATCCTCCAGTCCTTGGAGGCGGCGGCCTCCTGGGCGAAGCGGTCGGGGCCCTGGTCCTTGTCCTTGGCGTTGCTGATGATGGAGAGCACCGAGCGGGGAGCGAAGTCCTTCTCGTCCAGGCTCATGTCCTTGACGATATCCCGGATGACCCGCTTGCTGTCCTCGCTGTCGTAGATGGTAAAGGAGCTGGTGAAGCCCAGGTCCAGCCGCTGGATGTCCCGCCGGAGGATGCGGATGCAGGCGGAGTGGAAGGTAGCGGCCCAGATGTCCTTGGCGGCGGGGCCGCACATGTGCTCCAGACGGTCCTTGAGCTCCCCCGCGGCCTTGTTGGTGAAGGTGATGGCGATGACGGTCCAGGGTGCGGCGGGCTCCAGGGCGCAGAGGCGGCGGGCACGCATCCAGTCCTCCGGGGCGGGCTCCGCCGGGAAGGCCTCCAGAAAGGCCAGGTCCTCCTCCCCCGCCCACTCGGGCACCTCCGGGCTGTCGGACCCCCGGCCGAAGGTCAGGAGGTTGTCCACCCGGTTGATGAGTACCGTGGTCTTCCCGCTCCCCGCCCCGGCGAGGAGGAGCAGGGGGCCCTCGGTGGCGAGCACGGCCTCCTGCTGGCGGGGGTTCAGATGCCGGTAGCGCCGGGCGATCACGGCGCGGCGGGCGGCGGCATAGCGCTGTTCAAAGTTCTCTCTCATGTCTTTTCCATCTCTCTCCCCAAAATATAGTCGATCATACCCCTATTTTAGTATATTTTGGCGGCTGGGTCAAGGAGAGATTTTGAAAATATCCCCTGTGGGAGAACTTTGGCATGTGGATTTCTCCC
Organism: uncultured Oscillospiraceae bacterium; assembly: GCA_910587785.1. Taxonomy (GTDB): domain Bacteria; phylum Bacillota; class Clostridia; order Oscillospirales; family Oscillospiraceae; genus Pelethomonas. Next base: position 12,167 of record CAJUOA010000083.1, read on the forward strand.
TGGAGGAGACGCTGTGATCCAGCCGCCCGGGGCTTGCTTTTTGACCGCGCCTCTGCTATACTGCGGATATCTCATAAATTGAAGAGGTAATTTCCCATGATAAATTTCCGCAACGACTACAGCGCCGGGGCCCACCCGGCGGTGCTGGAGGCCCTCTGCGCGACGAACATGGAGCTCACCCCCGGCTACGGCACGGACACCTACTGTCAGGAGGCGGCGGAGGCCATCCGTGCCCTCTGCGGCGCACCGGAGGCGGCGGTCCACTTCTTCACGGGCGGCACCCAGGTCAACAAGACCGCCATCGGCGCGTACCTGCGGCCCTGGGAGGCGGTCATCGCCGCCGAGACCGGGCACATCTGCGTCCACGAGACCGGCTCCGTGGAGCAGGACGGCCACAAGGTCATCCACTGCCCCGCTTCGGACGGCAAGCTGACGGCGGAGATCATCCGCTCTGTCCTCGCCTCCCACAGCGGGGAGCATATGGTGGTGCCCCGGCTGGTCTACATCTCCAACACCACGGAACTGGGCACCGTCTACACCCGCTCGGAGCTGGAGGCCCTCCACGGCATCTGCGCGGAGCAAGGCCTCATCCTCTACTGCGACGGGGCCCGGCTGGGCAGCGCCATGGACGCCGGAGACACTGCCTTCGCCCATTACGCCCGCTTCTGCGACGCCTTCACCATCGGCGGCACCAAGAACGGCCTCCTCTTCGGCGAGGCTTTGGTGGTCACAAATGCCGCCCTCTTCCCCTTCTTCCGCCACTGCATGAAGCAGCAGGGGGCCATCCTCGCCAAGGGACGCCTGCTGGGGGTCCAGTTCAGGGCGGTTTTGAAGGATGGGCTCTACCTAGACCTCGCCCGCCACGCCAACGCCCTTGCCCGCCGCCTCACTGGGGGCCTGCGGGCAAAAGGCGTCCCCCTCCTGGTGGACAGCCCCTCCAACCAGGTCTTCCCCATCTTCCCCAATGAGACGGTGAAGCGTCTGGAGGAGCAGGCTGTCTTTGAGGTCCAGCAGCCCGTGGACAGCGGCCACACCTGCATCCGCCTCGTCACCGCCTGGAACTCTGCGGAGGAGGATGTGGAGCGGTTTTTAGCCCTCCTCTGACCCCCCGCCTCCCCCGGGAAAGGCCCCGCCGGAGCGGGCCCGATAAATTCGGGCTTGTCATTGTCCCGCTTTTTTGGTATACTTGTACCAAAGGAGATGAGAGAATGATTACAACAATCCTCTTCGACCTGGACGGGACCCTCGCGCCCTTCCTCCAGGACGAATTCATCGAGGCCTATTTCGCGGCCCTCACGGCCCGCCTCAAGCCCATGGGGTACGACCCCCAGGCGCTCATCGACGCCCTCTGGAAGGGCACGGCGGACATGATCGCCAACGACGGCGGCGCTACCAACCGGCAGAAGTTCTGGGAGCGGTTCACCTCCCTGCTGGGCATCCAGGCCCTGGGGCTGGAGCCCATTCTGGAGGACTTCTACACCCAGGATTTTGACCAGGTGCGCACCGTCCTGCGGGAGCGGCCTGACCACGGGCCCCTCCTCCGCTCCCTGCGGGAGAAGGGCTATACCCTGGTCTTGGCCACCAACCCCATCTTCCCCCGCGCCGCTGTGGAGACCCGGCTCCGCTGGGTGGGGCTCACGGCGGAGGATTTCGCCTGCATCACCACCTACGAGAACTCCCGCCGCTGTAAGCCGAACCCGGACTACTACCGGGATATCCTCCAGCAGATCAATGTCCAGCCCTCCGACTGCCTCATGATAGGCAACAACCCCGTGGACGATATGTCCGCCGCCCAGGCCGGGCTGAACGTCTTCCTGGTCACCGACTGCCTGGAAAACCCCAAGGGCCTCCCCATCGCCCCCTACCCCAACGGCACCTTCGACGCCCTCCGTCAGCGCCTGGAGAACGCCCCGCGGATTGCCTGAGGGCAAATCGTACAGAGAAATCCCCCCGGAACCATGCAGGCCGCTGGTCCCGGGGGGTTTTGCCTGTTCTCAGCCCTCTGACGCCGGGGCGCACTCCAGAAGCCGGGCCTGTACCGCCTCCGGAAGCTCCGCGTTTTGCACGGCCTCGCGGTACGCCGCGCCGGAGCGCACACGGAGGTCCTCATACAGCGCGTTCTTCTCTCCGCTGTCCATCTGAAGCCGGGTGATGGTCCGGCGGAGGCTCTCCAGCCGCTTCTCCTCCGCCTGGTCCTGAAAGTACACGGCAATCTCGCAGAGGGTCCGGGGCAAAACGTCCAGCTCCACCCGCAGACGCCCGTTATCGCTCACTGCGGCGGGGCAGGACGCCCCGTCCACAAGGACCTCCACCTCGCCGGTGGGGATATTGCAAAAGCGCAGGTCCAGATGCCGCACACCCTGCCCCTGGGGGCAGATGGTCACAAACTGGACCCCCTCCCCCTCCTGGGAGGCGAAGGTGGTGGCATAGCGCTCCCCGTCCTGGTCCTCGTGGAGGGTGTAAGCGCCGCAACCGTTCGTTATGTATATGACAAGCCGGTCGGGGACCTCCGTATCGTTGGTGAAGCCCCTGCCGTCCAGGACGAAGAAGCCCCCCTCCTTCAGCAGGACCGGCATCTCCTCCAGCCACCGGGACAGCGTCAGCTCCCGGCCCCCCTCATACTCGTCTCCGGTGAAGAAGTCGGTCCACCGGCCCGCCGGAAGCCATACCCGCACCCGGGCAAGGCCCTGCGCCCCGCTCCGCTCCGTCACCGGGGCCACCAGCAGCT
>CAJUOA010000084.1 GCA_910587785.1 uncultured Oscillospiraceae bacterium
TGTAGGCCGCGAGGATTTCCTCAGCGGTCTCCTTGGCCTGCTTCATGGCCTCGGCCTTCTCCTCGTCGGTAGCGGCGACGGCGTTGCCGTCGGCGTCGGTCTTGGCCTCCGGGGTGCCGGAGAGGGTGACGAGGATGCCGTCCACCAGGTCATAGCTGTTCTTGTTCTCGCTGTAGTACGTCCCGATCTCGTCGTCGGTGTAAGAGAGCTCAGCGTAATGGTCGGTGGCGAACTTGTTGGCCAGCAGGTAGTCCTTCAGGCAGTCCTCATAGATGGAGGGGGTGACGGTGGAGCCGTACACGGCGCCCACGTAGGCCTTATAGCCGTAGCCGTTGGACTTGGCGGACTCCTTGAGGCTGTCCACGGTGTTGTTGAAAGCCTCCATCTCCTCCTCGCCCAAGGTGACGCCCGCCTCCTGAGCGGCCTTCTTGGCGGCGTGGACAAACTGCATGTTCTCCACGGCTACGCTCTTGAAGTAGTCGTCCCAGGTCTGGGTGTCGTCATAGCTCTGGTCCTTGAGGGGGGTGTTGGTGTCCAGCATCCCGAAAGCCATGGCGTAGTAGCCGTTCTGACTGTTGATAAAGTTCTGATAGGCGCTGTGGTAATAGTAGGAGGCCTGGGCCACACTGTAGCTCTCGCCGCCGATGGTGACGGCGGTCTTGTTCCGCTCCAGAATGCCGGAGTTGTAGACCACCAGGAAGACTGCCAGGGCCACAAAAAGGACACCCAGGGTGCCGTAGAGGATGTTGGTCTTGCGTGCGTCGGCTCTGGCTTCGGCCTCGCGGGCGGCCTTGGGGTCCACAGTACTGCCGGGGGTCAGCTCCTGACGCTTTTTCTTTTCTCTTGATGCGCTCATAGGTTCGTTCATTCCTTCCCAAATTTTCTGCTCCTCCCGCCCCGCGGGAACAGCGGTATCATGTTGTATTTGCCGCACAGGGGGGCCCTGTCTGCGGCCAACTTCCCCTAGTATACTCGATATGCCGCCGTTTCGCAAGTAAAAGTTGCGCGGTTGGTGTAAATATTTTATGAATCGGGGGGAGGCGCCTTAAATCAAAGCCCGAGCCGCTTTTTTCCCCTTGGGTAGGGCCGCTCCTCATCCGTGAGGCCCAGAAGGTAATCCACGCTGGTCTGATAAAACGCGGCGAGACGCGTCAGCAGTTCGTCCGGCCACTGCTGGGCCCCCGTCTCCAGGTAGCTGTATTTCCGCTGTGTGATTCCGATCGCCTTTGCCACTTGCGCCTGGGTCAAGTCCCCATCCACACGGAGGTCTTTGATTCGTGTTTCCATCTTACTTATCACCCATGAAGAGAATACGGTAGATGGAAATTGTCTATTGCATTTTAGATAAATTCTATCTATAATAAAATAGCGGGGATACAGAAAAATCAAAAGCATCTGAAACGTCTGCAAAAGGGGCTGGAAGGCGAAACAGATTCTTAGGGAGCCCATTTGCCCCTGCCAGGAAAACGGGCGAAACTTCCCGCCCTTCTTTGGGACACCTCCCTCCGGACGAACACGGCCCCGGGGCATCCGCCTCGGGGCCTGTCCATATTTGCAGGTCAGTCGCCGAAGCTGATGCCCAGGAGCCGGGCCTCCTTGACGATGGAGGAATCGGGGTCTACCATCTTCAGCTTTCCGGCCACGTCCTCCAGGGGGACCTTCACGATCTCCCGGTTCTTGTAGCCCACCATGAAGCCGTACTCGCCCCGCATGATCATTTCCCCGGCCTCGCTGCCCAGGCGGCTGGCGAACACCCGGTCATAGGGGCAGGGACTGCCGCCCCGCTGGGTGTGGCCGGGCACCGTGACCCGGACCTCCAGGCCGCAGCGCGCTCCCAGCTGCTCGGCGATCTCGTAGGACACGGAGGGATACTTGTAGCTGGCCATCTTCTTTTTATATTCCTTCTTGCTCAGGGCCGCGTCCTTCCTGGAGATGGCCCCCTCCGCCACGGCGAGGATGGTGAAGCGGCTGCCGCCGTCGTGGCGGGACTTGATCTTCTTGGCGATCTTGTCGATGTCGTAGGGGATCTCGGGAATCAGGATGATGTCCGCGCCGCCGGCGATGCCGGCGTTGAGGGTCAGCCACCCCACCTTGTGGCCCATGACCTCCACGATGAAGATGCGCCCGTGGGAGGCGGCGGTGGTGTGGATGCAGTCGATGGCCCCGGTGGCCACGTCCACGGCGGACTGGAAGCCGAAGGTCATATCCGTGCCCCAGAGGTCGTTGTCGATGGTCTTGGGCAGTGTGATGACGTTGAGCCCCTCCTGCCGCAGGAGATTGGCGGTCTTATGGGTGCCGTTGCCCCCCAGGATCACCAGGCAGTCCAGCTGGAGCTTGTAGTAGTTCTGCTTCATGGCCGCCACCTTGTCCACGCCGTCGGGCCCCGGGACCTGGATGGTCTTGAAGGGGGTGCGGCTGGTGCCCAGGAAGGTGCCGCCCTTGGTGAGGATGCCGGTGAAGTCGGCGTAGGTGAGGAGCCGGAAGCGGCCGTAGATGAGGCCCTGATAGCCGTCCTGGAAGCCGTAGATCTCCACCTTCTCGTTGGCGTTGAGCATGGCCTTGGCCACGCCCCGCATGGCCGCGTTGAGGGCTTGGCAGTCCCCGCCGCTGGTGAGCATTCCGATGCGTTTCATGTCGATGATCCTCCTTGTTCGTTCTCGGGGACGCGCCCCGTTGATTCCTGCCCCCTATTATAGCGCGTCCCGTTTTCAGATACAAGAAAAACTTATGGAAAATTTTAGGGCTCCTGCCGGGCGATATGGGCGGCGATCCTCTGCATGATCATATCCAGGGCCACCAGGTTGTGTCCCCCCTCCAGGACGATGATGTCCGCGAAGCGCTTGGAGGGCTCCACGAACTGCTCATGCATGGGCTTGACGGTGGCCAGGTACTGCTCCACCACCGACTCGATGCTCCGTCCCCGCTCCCGCACGTCCCGGAGGACCCGGCGGAGGATGCGGACGTCCGCGTCGGTGTCCACAAAAATTTTGATATCCATCAGCTCCCGGAGGGCCGGGTCCTGGAAGATGAGCAGGCCCTCGACGATGACCACGCAGGCGGGCTCTATAAGGATGGTGTCCTCCGTGCGGTCGTGGCCGGTGTAGGAGTAGACGGGGCAGCGGACGGCCTGCCCGTTTTTGAGGTCTTGCAGGTGGCGGATCATGAGGTCCGTCTCGAAAGCGTCGGGGTGGTCGTAGTTCTGACGGCATCGCACCTCGAAGGGCATACCGTGCTGGGCCCTGTAGTAGTTGTCGTGGTAGATGACGCTGACAGCGCCGCCGAAGCGCTCTTTGATGTGGGCGGTGAGGGTGGTCTTGCCGCTGCCGGTTCCTCCGGCGATGCCGATGAAGATCGTCTCTGGCATGGTGGGGCCTCCTTCCTGAAATCACTGCCTCTATTATAGCGGATTCTGGGGGAATTGCAAGAAAAATGGTGGGCCGCGGACATCCCGAATGACCACATCGGACATTTTCCGGGCTGCCGGCAGGCGCACCCGCAGGGGCGGATGATATCCGCCCCTGCGGTTCATATATGAGATGGCACCTGTCAGACACCGCCTCCCGGGGAACTTTTTTTGCCAAACCGCGTCGAATGGATAAAAAGGCGGTTGACTGCCGCAAAAAAAATGGGTATCATGTATGCTGTAAGAGAATCTGCTTCAGTCTGTCAAGGAGGTCGATCATATGGGCAGCCGGCACTGCGCCAAGTGCGGCGAAGATTATTCCGATACCTACAAGAGATGCCCCTTCTGCGAGGAGGAGGCCGCGCTCCGCTCCGGGCACCCCCTCCGCCGCAGGGGCGGCAAACGCCTGGAGGGCGGGCGGCAGAGCTCCGGTGGGGCCGGGGGCGTGATGCTCCTGGTGGCGGCGGTGGTGATATTGGGCGTTTTGGGCTACGTGTTCTTCGGCGACCGGGTGGCGGATGCCATGGGCATCCGGGATACGGGCGACGCCCCGGTGAGCGCCCCCGGCGAGACCAAGATCCCCACGGCCCAGACGCCGCCGGACCAGACCATCGAGCCCCCCCCGCCCTCCCAGGAGCCCGCCGCTCCCGTGGAGGAGGGCCCATTGGCCCTGTCCCGGGCGGATATCACCATCGCCGCCGGGGAGACCGCCCGGCTCACCGCCAGCGGCGGCACGGGGGAGGTGGCCTGGTCCACGTCCAATGAGAACATCGCCGCCGTGGAGGGCGGCTCCGTCACCGGCAAGGCCGGGGGCACCGCCACCATCACCGCGACCAGCGGGGAGGAGTCCGTCTCCTGCACGGTGACGGTCACCGGAGACCCCTGGGTCAGCAGCGCGAACCTGAGCCTCAATAAGACCGACTTCACCTTCGGTTCCGGCGATACCCCGGTGACGCTGCGGGTCAAGGGCACGGAGAGCCCCGTCACCTGGACCAGCGCCAACCCCGGCGTGGCCGCCGTGAGCGCCGAGGGCGTGGTCACATGGGCGGGCAGGGGCACCACCACCGTCACCGCTGCCGTGGACGGGCAGACCCTGGAGTGCATCGTCCGGGCCAAGTAAGTACATAGCGGGCAGGAAAATGCCCCGCCCTGGGGGGCGGGGCATTTTCGTCAAAAAAGATGCGGCAGCATCTTTTTTGAGAGGGGGCCGGGCCGAGTGCGGCCCGCAAAGTACTTTTTCGAGGTACACGCCCTCGAAAAAGTGATTGAACGTTCTTTGCGCCTTCGGCGCAAACTCCTGCGGAGGGCCCCGGGAAGGGGCCCGTCAGATGGAAAACTCCAGCCTCCGCTCCAGGTTCCTGATCTCGATCTTCTCCGCCCCGGCGGCGTACTCGCCGTCCAGGGTCCAGGGGAAGGGCTCCTCGCTCTCCACGGTGACGCAGGCGGCGTGGCGGAAGATGATCCCCGCCCCCTGGAAGTCCCGGAGGAGCAGGCTTCGTATGAGGTTCTGGAGCTCCACGCCATTGGCGGGGGTGGGGATGAGCAGGAGCTCGAAGCGCCCGTCGTCCAGCACCACCTGGTCCTTCTGGAGCTTCATGAAGCCCCCCACGGAGGTGGAGTTGGTCACCGCGCCGAAGAGGAACTGCCCGTCGAAGGCCTCCTCCTCCGTGGCGATGAGGGCCCGGTAGGAGCGGAGGTTGGAGAGGTCCCGCACCCCCTCCAGCACGTAGGCGAGGTGGCCCAGGTCGTTTTTCACCGACTGGGGCGCGCTGTAGGACACCCGGGTGAAGGCCCCGAAGGAGGCCACGTAGACAAAGGGCCTGCCGCCGAAGTCCCCGATGTCCAGCCGCCGTCCGGCGCTGGAGAGGATGCGCTCCGCGCCCTCCGCGGCTCCGCCGGTGAGGCCCAGGCTTGCGGCAAAATCGTTGGTGCTCCCGCTGGGGAGGTACCCCAGGGGCGGCGGCGAGGGCAGTGTCATGAGGCCCCGGACGGTCTCGTTGAGGGTGCCGTCGCCGCCGCAGCAGACCACCCGGTCGAAGCTGGCCCCCTCCTCTGCGGCGATCTCGGCGGCGTGGCCCTGATGGGCCGTGAGGCGCACGCTCACCAGGTACCCCGCCTCGCAGAAGCGGGCCACCGCGTCGAAGAGGGCCGCGTTGGCGTTGGGGCGTGTGCGGCCCGCCCGGGGGTTGATGATGAATAAGAGTGTCTTAGGCATGGAAAAACGCTCCTTGGATCATAAAGGATCGGTTAAATTTTCTATAAGCGCAGTATAACATAGGGAACGGGCCATTGCAACCGCGGAGAAAGCGGTGTATGATAAGAATGTGTAAAAATTTGCCGGGGAGGTAATGCGTTCATGAAAAAAGACAACCACTATTTCGGCTGGGGGCTCACCGCCGTGGTCTCGGTGTGCTCCATCCTGCTCTTTTATGACCTGGTCTTCCGCAGCAGCATCCTCCTGCGCTACCTGGGGGTGCTGGCGGGCATCTTAGCCCCCGTGCTCTACGGTGCCGCCATGGCCTACCTCCTCGCGCCGGTGGTCAACTGGTTCGAGGGGTCCGTCTTCCGCCGCAGGGACGGACGCGCTGGGTGGATCCGGGCGGCGTCCATCGCCCTGACGTGGCTGGTGGTGGCGGTGTTCCTGTACGCCATCATCAGCATCCTCCTGCCGGAGCTCTACAAGAGCGTGATGCAGCTGGTGGGCAATACGAAGACCTACTACAACACCGTTTACAACTGGGTGCTCCACCTGCTGGAGAGCAACCCGGAGTTCGCCTCCCGGGCGGCGGAGCTTATCAACGAGTACTACACCGACGCCCTCACCTGGCTCAACGAGAACCTGGTGCCCCAGCTCCAGACGGCGGTCTCTGCCGTCACCGGCGGCGTAGTGGGGGTGCTGGTGTTTTTGAAGAACCTGCTCATCGGCGTGGTGGTGAGCGTGTACCTGCTGGGGAGCAAGGAGACCTTCGCCGCCGGGGGGTGCAAGCTCTGCTACACCCTCCTGCCCCAGCGGCGGGCCGGGCTGGTCATCCAGGGCGTCAAGGCCGCCGACCGCATCTTCAGCGGCTTCGTCCGAGGGAAGCTCCTGGACTCCCTCATCATCGGGATCCTGTGCTTTTTCTTCTCCAGCCTTTTCCAGTTCCCCTATGCCCCCCTGGTCAGCGTGGTGGTGGGGGTGACCAATATCATCCCCTTCTTCGGGCCCTTCCTGGGGGCCATCCCCAGCGCCTTCCTCATTTTGCTGGACAGCCCCATTAAGAGCCTCTACTTCATCATCTTCATCCTGGCCCTCCAGCAGTTTGACGGCAACATCCTGGGCCCCAAGATCCTGGGCGACAGCACCGGCATCTCCGGCTTCTGGGTCATGGTGGCTATCCTCGTGGGCGGCGGACTGTGGGGCGTGCTGGGGATGTTCCTGGGCGTGCCCATCTTCGCCTGCGCCTACGCGGGGGTGCGCGCCTGCGCCGCCTACCGCCTGCGGAAAAAGGGCCTCCCCACCGACACGGCGAGCTATCTGTCCCATGGGCCGGTGCGGAGGGAGGAGGAACCGGAGGAGAACAAGGCGGAACAGGAGTAACAAAAGCAGGGAGCAGCCGGGGGCTGCTCCCTTTTTGCCGGGGTGCGGGAGACGGAGAGGCGTTTCTGCTCAACCCTCCGCGTCCAGATAGGCGGCGATCTCCTGCAAACCGCTGGCGGCGCTGGCCCCCACGGTGATGCCGCACACGAGCGTCAGCGCCAGGACTAAGGCGGGGATGAGTTTTTTGCTTTTTATGAAAATTCCTCCTCTTTCTGCTGTAAGCTGCAAATATCGTTTGCCCCCGCCGCATACGGTGTTCCTTGAGCCTGCGGTAGAAGGCGGCCTCCTCGAAGGAGATGTTCCCCTCCGGCACCGCCCGCTCCCGGATGGCGGCAAGCTGGCGGTCCGCGTTCTGGTCCGCGCTGGAGACGCGGATATAGCCGAAAATATGTTCTCTCATATAGCTCCCCCTGTTCTTATCATAGAACAGTTTGGCCGGTCCGCTGCGCACCGCCGCCCGCTGTTCTCCCCCGATCTGCAGAAATTCGTTTTTTTCGGGAAAAATCCCAAAATCAGGTTGCATGTTTCAGGGAGAATGTGGTATGGTATGGGGGTGGGGATATCCCCAAAAGTCTGAAAAAGAAAGAGGGACCACTGTGGCATCAAAAGGATACCAGAACTACCGGGGCCGGCGGCTGACCCGGGATAAGCTGCTGATCGCGCTGCTGGTGCTGATTTTGCTGGGCGCGTGTCTGTTTCTGGCCGCGCAGCGGTTCATCGTGTATAACGACGACGGCAGTATGCGCCTGGAGCTGCCCTTCCTCCAGCTGGACCTGCCCATGCTCCTCCCCGAACAGGAGGAGACTGACCCGCCGCCCGAGGAGGAGCCCCCCCAAACGGTGGACCTGGTGATAGAGCCACCGGTGGAGCCTGCGGAGCCCGAGCCGGAACCCGAGCCCGAGCCTCCCGCCTTCGGCGAGCGGCGTCTGGTGGAGCTGGAGGCCCTCCCCGCCGACGCCCCCGCCCTCGCGGAAACCCTGAGCGCCGCCGGGGCCAACGGCTTCCTCTGCCGGGTCCGGGACAATACCGGCCGCATCTTCTTCTCCACACCCACCGGGCAGGAGAAGGCCGTCAGCGCCGGCGAGGCCGAGACGGAACAGCTCCGGGTCCTCTGCGCCGCGGAGGGCGTGGCCGCCGCCCGCTTCAACTGCTTCCACGACAGCTACTACGCCTTCGTCCACATGCCGGAGGCCGCCATCTGTCAGAAGAACGGCTACGTCTGGTATGACCAGCAGAGCTACCACTGGCTGGACCCCAGCAAGGAGCAGGCCCGGCAGTACGTCATCACCCTGGCCAAGGAGTGCGCGGAGCTGGGCTTTGAGGAGCTGATCCTGGAGGAGTGCGCCTACCCCACGTCGGGCAACCTCCACAAGATCGACTATACCAAGAACACCATGAGCAAATCGGAGGCGCTGGCGCTGTTCCTCACGGAGCTTCGCGCCGCCCTGGAGCCCTACGGTACGAAACTCTCCATCCTCCTGACGGAGGAGCTCATCCTGGCCGGGAGCGATGAGGAATCCGGGCAGGACCTCGCCGCCCTGGTCCCCCTGGTGGACGCGGTGTACGCCAAGACGGGCGACCCCGCCGCCGTTCGGGAGCGCCTCGCCGCCGCGGCGGGGGAGGGCGGCGCGCCGGTCTTCGTCCCCCTGGTGGAGGCCCCGGGAGAGGGGGATTGGTGTCAGGCCGCTGGCTGATCCGGGGCAGGATTTGTTGCCCTGGGTTAATTGTGTAATTTTTACGGGAATTTTATCCATACCCGCCGCATAACTGTGAAATGCTCCTAATGGAAGTTGGAATGCGGGAGTGGTATAATAAACAGTGCTTGTTCACGCGGGCGCTCTGAGGGAGGGGACTCCCTCTCCCAGAGACCCCGAAAAGGGCAAGAAGCGACACTTTTTCCGGCAGAAAAATGTGTAAAGGGGTGATTGAATGTCATTGGAGGCCATAACCAAGATCCGTGAGGTGGAGAGCAGTATGGAGCAGTCCAAGGCGGAAGCCCGTTCCCAGGTCCAAAAGCTCGCTGCCGACGCCGAGCGGGAAGGTCGCGCCCTGCTGGAGCAGGGCCGCAAGGAGGCCGCCGCTGCCGCTGATGCCGCGATGAAAAAGGCGGAGGAGGCCGCCGCCGGACGCAGGAAGGAGATCCTCGCCCAGGCGGAGAAGGACTGCGAGAAGCTGAAGGCGGATGCGCGCAAGCGCATGGACAAGGCGACGCAGGCGATCTTAGGAAGGGTGGTAGAGAGTTAATGGCCATTGTCAAAATGAAACGGCTCCGGCTCATCGCCCTTGCCGGAGACAGGGACGCCCTGCTGGCCAAACTGCTCCACGCCGGGTGCCTGGAGATCCGGGAGCCGGAGGAGTATTTTGACGATGAGGCGAACGCCTCCCTCCTGCACCGGGACACCGGCGCCGCCGCGCAGGCCAAGGGGGAGCTGACCGAGCTCCAGCACGCGCTGGATGTCCTCCGGCAGTACGCCCCCCAGAAGAGCGGCATGTTTGTCCCCAGGGCCCAGGTGAGGGAGAAGGACTTTCTCAGCGGAGAGGCCCGCCGGGCGGCTCTGGCCAAGGCGGAGCGGGTCAACGCCCGCGCCAAGGCCATCGCGGCCCTGAGCACCCGGGAGACCCGGGTCCGTTCCGAGCAACTCGCCCTCCAGCCCTGGACGGCCTGCGACATCCCCCTGGAGGAGAAGGGCACCGCCTCCACGGCGGTCCTCCTGGGCACCGTGCCCAACACCGTGGACTTCGACGCCATGGCCGGTGCGGTGGAATCCGCTGCGGATGCCGGCGTGCGCCTCCTCTCCCAGGACCGGGAGCAGCAGTATCTGGAGGTGCTGGTCCACAAGGCCTCCCAGCAGGCGGCTCTGGAGGCCCTTCGTACCTACGGCTTCAGCTTCGCACAGCTCAAAGACCTCACCGGCACCGCGGCGGAGAACATCCGCACCCTGGACGGGGAGCTGCGGCAGATCGAAAAGGACCGCGCCGCCGAGGTCGAGGCCATCAAGGCCCTGGGCGGAAGCTGGGACGAGCTGAGGCTCTGCGTGGACCAGGTGACCCAGGTCCTGGACACCGAGAACGCCAAGGAGCGCCTGCTCACCGGCGGCGCGGTGCTGTACCTGGAGGGGTGGCTGGAGGCTTCGGCGGAGCCGGAGCTGAAGAAGGCCCTGGCCGGGTTCGACTGCGCCTGGGAGCTCCTGGAGCCCAAGCCTGAGGAGTATCCCCAGGTGCCGGTGAAGCTGAAAAACAACATCTTCACCCGGTGCATGAACACTGTCACAGAGATGTACTCCCTCCCCGCCTACGACGGCGTGGACCCCAATCCCCTGATGGCGCCCTTCTTCATCGTCTTCTTCGGCGTGATGATGGCGGATATGGGTTACGGCCTGCTGATGATGGCCGGTACCCAGTTTGTTCTGCGCAAGACCAAGCCGAAAAACCCCAACTTCATGGAGCTGTTCTTCTGGTGCGGCGTCAGTACATTTATCGTGGGCGCGCTCACCGGCGGCTTCTTCGGGGACTTCATCCCCCAGCTTTTGAAGATCATCAACCCCGCAAGCACCTTTGAGATGCCCGCCCTCTTCACGCCTCTCACGAACACCATGGAGATCATGGGCGCGTCCCTGGTCATGGGCCTGATCCAGATCTTCACCGGCATGACCGTGAGCGTGGTCAAGAAGGTCCAGGACGGCGACTTCATCGACGCCCTCTTCAGCGAGATCACCTGGTGGATCATCCTGGGCGGCACGGCCCTGGCCATCTTCGGCATCGGCAGCGTGGCTGGCGTGCCCGTGGTGCTGGTGATCGGCATCCTGATGCTGGTCCTGGGCGGCACCCGGAACGCCAAGGGCTTCGGCAAGGTGACGAGCCTTATCGGTCTTGTCTACAACGGCGTCACCGGCTACTTCAGCGACACCCTTTCCTATATCCGTATCATGGCCCTGATGCTCTCGGGTAGCGTCATCGCGTCGGTATTCAACACCCTGGGCGCGACCTTCGGGAACGTCATCCTGTTTGTCATCATCTCCATGGTCGGAAACGCGCTGAACCTGGCGCTGAACCTTCTGGGCTGTTACGTGCATGACCTGCGTCTGCAGTGCCTGGAGTTCTTCGGCAGGTTCTACAAGGAGGGCGGAAGGCCCTACCAGCCCCTGGCAATCGACACCAAATATGTGGATGTAATTAAGGAGGAAAATTAAAATGGATTTCTTCACTGGATTTTTTAGCGCGTTCGGCGGCGTAGGTCTGGCTTACCTGGGCTCCGCTCTTGCGGTGGGCCTTTGCTGCGTGGGTTCCGCCAAAGGCACCGGCATGACCGGCGAGGCCGCTACCGGCGTCATCGCCGAGACCCCTGAGCAGTTCTCCAAGTGCATGATCCTCCAGGTGCTCCCCGGCACCCAGGGCCTGTACGGCATCGTGGCATGGTTCATGGTCATGCTGAAGATCGGCGTCTTCGGCGGCGAGCTCGCGCCCCTCACCATCGAGCAGGGCCTCGCCATGTTCGGCGCCTGCATCCCCATCGCCCTCGGCGGCCTGCTGTCCGCCATCGCTCAGGGCCGCGTGGCCACCGCCTCCATCAACATCGTCGCCAAGAAGCCCGAGGAATCCACCAAGGGCATCATCCTCTGCGGTATCGTCGAGTTCTACGCCATCCTGTCCCTGCTGGCTACCATCCTGATGGTCATGATGTACAACATCTAATGAAGCGCTATAACACGAGACTGGAAAGGCGGTAACCCATACATGAACGGAATCGAGAAAATTACCGCGCGCATCAAAAAAGACGCCGGCGCCGAGGCCGAGGCCATCCGCCGGGAGGGCGAGGAGCGGGCCGCATCCATCCGCGCCGGCTACAAGGCCCAGGCGGAGGAGAACGCCAAAGCCGCCGCCCAGGCCGGGAAGGAGGCCGCGAAGCGTCAGGAGGAGCGCCTTGTGAGCGCCGCCCAGATGGACGCCAAGAAGCTCCTCCTCGCCGCCAAGCAGGCCTGCATCGACGAAGCCTTTGACAAGGCCCAGGAGAAACTTCTGGCTCTGCCGGACGGCGAGTACGCCGAGCTTCTGGCCAAGCTGGCGGTGAAGGCCGCCAAGACCGGCAAGGAGGAGATCCTCCTCAGTGCCAAGGACCGCAAGCGGGTGGGCGAGCAGGTGGTCTCCAAGGCCAACGCCCTGGGCAAGGGCATGGCCCTCACCCTCGGCAAGGAGACCCGGGACATGGCCGGGGGCCTCATCCTCCGGGACGGAAGCGTGGAGATCAACTGCGCCTTCGAGACCCAGATGCGCGTCCTGCGGGAGAGCATGGCCTCCGACGTGGCCGCCCTCCTGTTCGCTTAGCAAAGGCTGTCCCATCAAAGGAACGAATTTGAGAAAGGAGGATGGCTTTTGGCAAAGAAAAAGAACCTGAAGGATACCGACTATCTTTTCATTTCCAGCTACCTGCGCTGCCGGGAGAGGAACCTCCTGACCAGCGCCCGCATGGACCGCATGATCGACGCCCCCAGCGCCGCCGACGCGGCCAAGGTGCTCTCTGAGATCGGCTACGGGGAGTTCTCCCCCAGCAGCGACCGGGAGCTGGGCGCGGCCCTCAGCGCGGAGCGGGAGAAGCTCTTCCAGGACCTCTACCGCTACGTGCCCGACAAGGCGGTGGTGGATGTGTTCAAGGTCAAGTACGACTACCACAACATCAAGACCATGCTCAAGGCCCAGGCTATGGGCACCGATGGCCGCAGGCTCCTGGTGGACGCCGGGCGCGTCCCGGCGGAGGACCTGGCCCGCGCCGTGGAGGAGGGGGACTGGGGAAAGCTCCCCGAAAAGCTCCGCGCCGCCGCTCAGGAGGCGGGAGAGGTCATCAGCACCACCGGCGATCCCCAGCTGGGGGACTTCATCCTGGACCGGGCCTACTACGCGGAGATGCTCTCCGCCGCGGAGGAGACCGGGAGCGTATTCCTCGCCTCCTATGTCCGCGCCTCCATCGACGCGGCCAACCTGCGCAGCGCCGTGCGCACCCTGCGCATGAAAAAGGGCGGCGACTTCCTGCGCAAGGTCCTCTTTGAGGGCGGGAACGTCCCCACCGGCGCGATCCTCACCGCCGCCCTGGGCGGGCGGCTGGAGGACCTCTACCGCACGACGGACCTCCGCGCCGCCGCCGAGGCGGGGAGCGAGGCTGTCCGCACCGGGGGGAGCCTGACGAAGTTCGAGCGCCTCTGCGACGACGCTGTCACCGCCGCCGCCGCAAAGGCCAAGAGCGTGCCCTTTGGCGTAGAGGCGGTCATCGGCTACCTGGTGGCCAAGGAGATCGAATTTACGGCAGTCCGCGTCATCATGTCCGGCCGCATGGCCGGCATCGGCGGCGAGACCATCCGGGAAAGGCTGCGTGAGGCTTATGTATAAGATCGCAGTGCTGGGCGACCGGGACAGCGTCCTGGGCTTCAAGGCCCTGGGGCTGGACACCTATTTTGTCGAGACCACCGACGAGGCCCGCCACACCCTCCACCAGCTGGCCAAGGAGGACTACGCCATCATCTACGTCACCGAACAGCTGGCGGCGAACCTCTCCGCGGACATCGCCCGCTATAAGACGGAGGTCACCCCCGCCGTCATCCTCATCCCCGGCAAGACCGGCTCCCTCGGCATCGGCGCACAGGCGCTCCAGAGCGCCGTGGAGCGGGCCGTGGGCGCGGACATCGGATAAAGGGCCCTCCGCAGGAGTTTCGCGCCCGCGGGCGCGAGAGAAAATGAGATCGTTTTTCCGGCGGCGTGTACGTCGGAAAAACACTTTGCAGCCAACAAGTGTGCGAGCGCAGCGAGTGCGCGCAGGGGGCTGAAGCCCCCTCAAAAAAGTGCGAAGACACTTTTTTGATTTAAGTAAGGAAGGCAGTGAAGGAATGAGCCAAGGAAAAATCATCAAGGTCTCCGGTCCTCTGGTGGTGGCCGACGGCCTGGCTGACGCCAACATGCAGGACGTGGTCCGCGTGGGTGAGCAGCGGCTGATCGGCGAGATTTTGACCATGACCGGCGACCAGGCCTCTATCCAGGTCTATGAGGAGACCAGCGGCCTGGGCCCCGGTGCGGCGGTGGAGACCACCGGCGCGCCCCTGAGCGTGGAGCTGGGCCCCGGCATCATTGAGAACATCTACGACGGTATCCAGCGCCCGCTGGAGGAGATCGTCAAGAAGACCAAGAGCAACAACCTGGCCCGCGGCGTGGAGGTCCCCGCCCTGAGCCGGACTAAGAAGTGGGCCTATACCCCCGCGGCCAAGAAGGGCGACAAGGTGGTCGCCGGCGACGTCATCGGCACCGTGCCCGAGACCGAGGTGGTGCTCCACAAGATCATGGTCCCCAACGGCGTCAGCGGCACGGTGGAGTGGACCATCAAGCCCGGCAGCTACATCGTCGACGAGGTGGTTGCCAAGGTCAAGACCGACAAGGGCGAGACCGTGGAGCTGACCATGGTCCAGAAGTGGCCCGTCCGCGTGGGCCGTCCCTATAAGCGCAAGCACAACCCGGTGGCCCCCCTCCAGTCCGGCCAGCGGATTATCGACACCATGTTCCCCATCGCCAAGGGCGGCACCGCCGCCGTCCCCGGCCCCTTCGGCTCCGGCAAGACCGTGGTCCAGCACCAGCTGGCCAAGTGGTCCGACGTGGACATCGTGGTCTACGTGGGCTGCGGCGAGCGCGGCAACGAGATGACCGACGTTCTCCGCGAGTTCCCCGAGCTCCAGGACCCCCGCACCGGCGAGTCCCTGATGAAGCGGACCGTTCTCATCGCCAACACCTCCGATATGCCCGTGGCCGCCCGTGAGGCGTCCATCTACACCGGCATCACCATCGCCGAGTACTTCCGCGACATGGGCTACGCCGTGGCCGTCATCGCCGACTCCACCTCCCGCTGGGCCGAGGCCCTGCGCGAGATG